>JAYTRF010000202.1:0-11160 GCA_043746375.1 Caulobacteraceae bacterium
AACGTTATCGTCATCCTGATGTCTATCGAGTTGATCCTGCTGGCCGTGAACATCAATCTGGTGGCGTTCTCGGTCTTCCTGCATGACGTCGTCGGACAGATCTACGCGATGATCGTACTCACCGTGGCGGCGGCGGAATCGGCCGTGGGCCTCGCCATTCTGGTCACCTTCTTCCGCAATCGCGGCGACATTGCTGTCGACGATGCGTCGGTGATGAGAGGCTGAGCGCGGCGGCCGCATGACTGCGCATTCGATTGTAACAGCCCTTGTCCTGGCGCCGCTGGCAGGCGCACTGGTAGCGGGTCTCTTCGGCCGCCGGATCGGAAATGTCGGCGCGATGAGCGTAACCACGGTTCTGGTGGTCGTCTCCGCAGCTCTAAGCTGGTTGACTTTCGGCCAGGTAATCTGGGGTGGTTGGGGCGCTCACTTCACCGTCGATTTGGCCCCGTTCATCAATGTCGGCGCGTTTCGGTCGAACTGGTCGGTTCGCGTCGATTCGCTGTCGGTGGTGATGATGATCGTGGTCACCACGGTCTCCGCCCTCGTCCACATCTACAGCTGGGGCTACATGGCGGACGACGCGCACAAGCCGCGGTTCTTCGCCTATCTGTCACTGTTCACCTTCGCCATGCTGGCCCTGGTAACCGCGGCCGACTTCATGCAGCTGTTCTTCGGCTGGGAGGGGGTTGGGCTGGCAAGCTACCTCCTGATTGGCTTCTGGTACCAAAAGCCGACGGCCAATGCCGCGGCGATCAAGGCGTTCGTGGTCAATCGCGTTGGCGATGTCGGCTTTGCCCTGGGCATCATCACCGTCTTTTGGTCGTTCGGCTCGATCAGGTTCGCCGAGGTGTTTCCACAAGTCGCCGCCCACGCCCATCTCAGCTGGCGCTTCGCCGGCCAATCGTGGCGGCTGGTCGATCTGGCCTGCGTGCTGATGTTCATTGGAGCGATGGGCAAGTCGGCGCAATTCTTCCTGCACACCTGGTTGCCCGACGCGATGGAAGGTCCGACGCCGGTTTCAGCCCTGATCCACGCGGCGACGATGGTGACGGCGGGCGTCTACATGGTCTGCCTGCTATCGCCGATGTTTGAGTACGCGCCGGTGGCCAAGGACGTGGTCGTAGCTATAGGAGCGATCACCGCGCTCTTCGCCGCCTCGGTGGGCCTGGCTCAGAACGACATCAAGCGGGTCGTCGCCTATTCGACCTGCTCGCAACTTGGCTACATGTTCATCGCTGCGGGGGTCGGCGCCTATCCGGCGGCGATGTTCCACCTCTTCACCCACGCATCGTTCAAGGCGTTGTTGTTCCTGGCCGCCGGCTCGGTGATCAACGGCATGCACCATGAGCAGGACATGCGGAAAATGGGCGGCCTGTGGCGGTATCTGCCGGTCACCTATGCGGTGATGCTGATCGGCACCCTATCGATCACCGGGGTCGGCATACCCGGTCTCGACCTCGGCTTCTCAGGTTTCTATTCAAAGGATGCGATCATCGATGCGGCCTTTTCCGCGGGCCGCGGCAATTCTGCGGCTTATTTCGGCTTCGTCGCCGGCGTCCTCGCCGCGGGCCTCACCTCGTTCTACTCGTGGCGGCTGGTGTTCATGACCTTCCACGGCGTTGCCAAATGGCGCAACGCCGAGGCCCGCTCCCCGGACCCGCACGAGAGCCCCTGGGTGATGCTGACGCCGCTCATTCTGCTTGCCATCGGCGCAGTGGCGGCCGGCGGCGTGTTCGCCGGTGACTTTATCGGCCCCAATCACCTGGCATTCTGGCGCGGGGCCCTTTTTCACCTGCCCTCGCAAACGCTGGGCAGCCCGGCGGCCCTGCCGGCCTGGGTAGTCTGGGCGCCGCTTGTCGTGACAGCAGCCGGTTTCATCTGCGCCTGGTACGCCTACGTGCTGCACGAGGGCATCGGCGCGGCGATCGCGGCCCGGAAAGGTCCACTGTGGACCTTCCTCTACAACAAGTGGTTTTTCGACGAGCTCTATGACCTCGTCTTTGTGCGCGGGGCGAAGGCAGCCGGCGATCTCTTCTGGAAGGTCGGCGACAAGCGGCTGATCGACGGGCTGGGCCCCAACGGCGTCTCGGCGGCGTCGTGGGTGGTCGGCAAGGCGACGGGGCGCCTGCAGACCGGGTACGTCTACCACTACGCCTTCGTCATGCTCCTGGGCATAGCGGGCCTCCTCTCCTACGCGCTGTGGGCGTTCTGGCGATGAGCGGCCTTCTCTCCTTGACCACGTTCGCGCCGATGATCGGCGTGGCCGCCATCCTCATCCTGCGACTGTTCGCCAAGCCTGACGATCCGCGCGCCGCGGCGGCGGCCAGATGGATCGCCCTGGCGGCTACACTGGCCACTTTGGCGCTTTCGGTCCTGATCGTCGCCAGATTCGATCCGTCGACCAGCGGCTTCCAATTAACTGAAAACGCCGATTGGTTTGCGGGTCTGCATTACCGGATGGGCGTCGACGGCATCTCGGTGCTGTTCGTGCTGCTGACCGCATTTCTGATGCCGCTTTGCATTCTGGCGAGCTGGCGATCGGTCACCACCAGGGTGATCGAATACATGGTCGCCTTTTTGATCCTTGAGACGCTGATGGTCGGGGTTTTCTGCGCCCTCGACCTGATAGTGTTCTATCTGTTCTTCGAGGGTCAGCTGATCCCGATGTTCCTGATCATCGGTGTGTGGGGCGGCAAGAACCGCGTCTATGCGGCATTCAAGTTCTTCCTCTACACTCTCCTGGGTTCGGTGCTGATGCTGGCGGCAATACTGGCGATGATCGGCATCGCCCACACCTCAAGCATCCCCACCCTTATGACCTTCCGCTTTGCGCCGCAGGTTCAGACTTGGTTGTGGCTGGGTTTCTTTGCGTCCTTCGCGGTCAAGGCGCCCATGTGGCCGGTCCATACTTGGCTGCCCGATGCGCACGTCGAGGCCCCCACCGCCGGGTCGGTGATCCTGGCGGGCATTCTTCTCAAGATGGGCGGCTATGGCTTCATGCGGTTTTCATTGCCAATGCTGCCGCACGCCAGCCTGCAGTTCACGCCGCTGATCTTTGCGCTGTCGGTGATCGCAGTGATCTACACCTCGCTCGTCGCCTTTCGGCAGACTGATTTCAAGAAGTTGATCGCCTATTCTTCCGTCGCCCACATGGGGTTTGTCACCCTCGGCATCTTCAGCGGCAACTTGCAGGGTGAGCAGGGCGCACTGTTCCTCATGCTCAGCCATGGAGTTATCTCCGGCGCGCTGTTTCTCTGCGTCGGGGTTGTCTACGACCGTATGCACACCCGCGAGATTGCCTTCTATGGTGGGCTGGTGAATCGCATGCCGATCTACGCAGCGCTGTTCATGCTGTTCACCCTGGGCAATGTCGGACTGCCGGGGACCAGCGGTTTTGTTGGCGAGATTCTCAGTCTGACCGGAACCTACGGTGCATCCACCTGGGCCGCGATCCTGGCGGCCGGCGGCGTGGTCCTGTCGGCTGTCTACGCCTTAAGTGTCTATCGGCGGGTGATCTTTGGGGAAATGACCAACCCCGCCCTTGGCCTGATTGCCGATCTGGAGGCCCGGGAAGTGCTGATATTCGTTCCGCTGGTCGCGGCCACCCTGGTCTTGGGGCTGGCGCCGGGGCTGGTTTTCCAGATCAGCGGCGCCTCGGTAAGCCACCTGGTCGACGCATTCCAGGCCAGTGCGAGGCTCGGACGATGAGCTATCCAGCGAGCGCGGCGCTGGCCTTGCCTGAGCTGATCCTGGCCGGCAGCGCCCTGGCTCTGCTGGCCTGGGGCGCTTTTGCCGGACGGGCCAGCGTCGCGTTCATCATCGCCGCGGTCGCCGCGCTGGTGGCCGCTGGTCTGGCGGCTGCGATGGGGCCGTTGGGACGCGCCTTCTCGGGGGGTCTGATCGCCGACCCTGCCGCCGTGTTCGCCAAGGTAGCCATCTACGCCGCCAGCGCGGTGGCCATACCGCTTGGCGATCGCTGGTTCGCGGCCAGGAAAATCGCCAAGTTCGAATACCCGGTGCTGGTCATCTTGGCGGCGCTGGGGATGGGAATGATGGCTTCTGCCGGCGACCTGATCAGTCTTTATGTCTCCATCGAATTGCAGTCGCTGTGCCTGTACGTGTTGGCCGCGTTCCAGCGCGACAACGTCAAGGCCTCCGAAGCGGGGCTCAAATATTTCGTCCTGAGCGCCTTGTCTTCGGGCCTGCTGCTCTATGGCGCGTCGCTGATCTACGGGTTTGCCGGTTCGACGCGCTTTGCCGCCATTGCCGTGGCCGTGCACGGCAATGCGTCGCCTGGGGTGCTGTTTGGCCTAGTGTTCCTGATCTGCGGCCTGGCATTCAAGGTCTCCGCCGCGCCGTTCCACATGTGGACGCCGGACGTTTATGAGGGCGCCCCGACCCCGGTGGTCGGCTTTTTCGCCGGCGCGCCAAAGCTCGCGGCGATGGTTCTGCTCGCGCGGGTGCTCAACCAAGCCTTCGGCGCCGACGTCGGCCAGTGGCGACAGGTGCTGATCGCGCTGGCTCTGATGTCGGTCGCGGTCGGCGCCTTCGCGGGCCTCGTGCAAGGAAATCTGAAACGGCTGTGGGCCTATTCCTCGATCGCGAACATCGGATACGCCCTGGTCGGACTGGCATCCGGGGGGGCCGCCGGCATCCAGTCGATGCTTCTCTTCATGATCCTCTACGTGATCGACGTGACCGGCTTTTTCGCGTGCCTAACAGCCCTGTCGCGGGAAGGCAGGCCAATGGAAACTATGGACGATTTTTCCGGTCTGATGCGCGAGCGGCCCGGCATGGCCCTAGCAATGACCGCCTTTTGCCTTTCCGCCCTCGGCCTGCCTCCGTTCAGTGGGTTCTGGGGCAAGTTCTATGTGTTCAAGGCGGCGATCGCCGCTGGTTTGGCGCCCGTGGCGGTGGCCGCTCTGGTGGGCAGCATCGTCGCGGCGTTCTATTATCTGAAGCTTATCAAGGTCATGTGGTTGGACGCCAGCACCGGCCAGACCGACGTTCCCGTCGCCGGCGCGCGCGCGGTGACCTTCGCCAGCGCCCTCTTCGCCTTTCCGGCAGTGATGATCGCGTTGATCGCCATCGACCCCCTGGCCCACATCGCGGCGGCGGCGTTAGCGCTGCGCTAGGTGAGTGACTGCCATCCGCATCGAAGCTTTCGACGAAATCGACTCGACCAACGCCGAGGCCCGGCGTCGGGCCGAGGCGGGGGAGCGAGGGCCGCTGTGGATCACCGCAGCGGTCCAGACTGCGGGCCGCGGACGGCGGGGGCGGGGCTGGGAGACCGGCCTCGGCAATTTAGCCGCAACCTACCTATTCACCACCCCCAAGGCGCCGGCAGAGGCTGCACAGGTGTCCTTCGTAGCCGCCCTCGCGGTTGCCGAATTAGGGCAAGCTTTCGTCTCGCCGGCGATAGTCAGCCTCAAATGGCCGAACGACCTGCTGCTCGGCGGGCGGAAGGCGGCGGGGATCCTGGTGGAATCGGGCCCCATGACGGGGGGCGGGCTGTGGGTCGCGGTCGGGGTCGGAGTCAACCTGGCGCGTGCGCCACTGGCCGCTGATCGGCCGGCCACGGCGTTTTGCGAACACCTGCGCGCACCGCCCCCAAAGCCGCTTGAAGCCTTGAACGTTCTCGCTGAGGGTTTCGAGCGTTGGCGCACGGCTTGGGAGGTGTCGGGTTTTGCGGTGATCGCCGACGCCTGGACCGCGCGCGCCCACGGCCTTGGCGAGACGTGTACGGCGTGGCTCTCGGACGAGACCGTGGTCGGAATAGCCGAGGGACTGGACGGCGATGGCGCGCTGAGGCTTAGAACCACCGACGGAACCCTGCGCCGGATCACCGCCGGCGACGTGTTCTTCGGAGGCGTCTGATGCTGCTGGCCATCGAGCAGGGCAACACCAACACCTTGTTCGCGGTGCACGACGGGGCCGCTTGGATAGCGCAGTGGCGCGCCGCCACCGATGCGCCCCGGACCGGCGATGAGTACGCGGTGTGGCTGTCTCAGCTGCTCGCAATGTCGGGCCTTTCGATGGGCGCGCTCGACGCCTGCATCATTTCCAGCGTCGTGCCGCAATCGATCTTCAACCTGCGCAATCTGGCGCGGCGGTATCTGCATGTGGAGCCGATGGTGATCGGCGAGAACGTCGATCTCGGAATTGCGGTCCGAATTCAGAAGCCATCTGAGGCCGGCGCCGACCGCCTGGTCAACGCTGTGGGCGCACACATCACCTATCCAGGGTCTCTGCTGGTGGTCGACTCCGGCACCGCCACCACCTTCGACATCGTTGCCGAAGATGGCGCGTTCGAGGGCGGCGCGATCGCCCCCGGCATCGCGCTTTCGATGCAGGCTCTTCACGCTGCCGCGGCCCGCCTGCCGCGCGTCGCCATTCAGCGGCCCGGGCGGGTGATCGGTAAGGATACCGTCGAATCGATGCAGTCGGGGGTGTACTGGGGCTATGTCTCGCTCATCGAGGGCCTCATCGCGCGGATGAAGGAGGAGTATGCCGCTCCTTTGACCGTGATCGGCACTGGCGGCATCGCGTCCCTGTTCGAAAACGCCACCGCGGCGATCGACCATTTCGATCCCGACCTCACCATTCTGGGCCTGCTCGAAATCACCCGCCGCAATCCCCATTTCACCGGCAGATGAAATTCCAACAGCAAGATGAACTCGTGTTCCTGCCCCTGGGCGGATCCAACGAGATCGGGATGAACTTCAATCTTTACGGCTATGGGCCGCCGCATGCCCGCCAATGGATCGTCGTCGACCTCGGCATCACGTTCGGCGACCAGACGACGCCCGGCGTCGAGGTCATCCTGCCGGATCCGAGTTTCATCGAGGAAAACGCCAAAGACATCCTGGGGATCGTCCTGACCCACGCCCATGAGGACCACATCGGCGCGGTCGCGTGGCTTTGGCCGAGGCTGAAGGCGCCGGTCTATGCAACGCCTTTCACGGCCTTCCTGCTGCGCGAGAAGCTGCGCGAGGCGGGCTTGCTCGATGAGGTGCACATCACCGAAGTTCCGCTCAGCGGCAGCTTCGCGTTAGGCCCTTTCGAGCTGACCCTGATCACCCTGACCCACTCGATACCGGAGCCGAATGGCCTTGCCATCAGGACGCCGCTCGGGACCGTCCTGCACACGGGCGATTGGAAGATCGACCCGGACCCGCTGCTCGGCGGCCCCACGGACATAGATGCCATTCGCACCTTGGGCGACGAGGGTATCCTCGCGATGGTCTGCGATTCAACGAACGTCTTCGTTGACGGCGAGGCGGGCTCTGAATCGCAGGTGCGCGAGACCTTGGGCGCATTGATCGCGCAGCTGAAAGGGAAGGTCGCGGCCGCCTGTTTCGCCTCCAACGTCGCGCGTATGGACACCATCATTCGCGCCGCAGAGGCCAACGGCCGCAGGGTATGTTTGGTCGGCCGCTCGATGATCCGCATGTCGCAGGCAGCCAGGTCAGTCGGGCTGTTTGCGGACATCAAGCCTTTCGTTTCCGACGCCGAAGCTCGCCGCCTGCCGGATGCTCAGGTGCTCTACCTGTGTACGGGAAGCCAGGGGGAGCCGCGCGCCGCCCTGTTTCGTGTCGCCGAGGGGACCCACCCGCACGTCAAGCTCGGCCAAGGGGACGCCTGCATTTTTTCCTCGCGGATTATTCCTGGCAATGAGGTTCCGATCCGCAATCTGCAGAACCGGCTCGCCGACCTCGGCGTGCGCCTCTACACCGAACGGGACCATCCTGGCATCCACGTTTCCGGCCACCCGTGCCGTGACGAGCTGAAGCGCATGTACCAGTGGGCCAGGCCACGGATCGCCATCCCGACCCATGGCGAACGCCGCCATCTGCTGGAACACGCCGCCTTGGCCATGGACCTGCAGGTCCCGCAGGCGCTCGCGCCGCGAAATGGCGACATGGTGCGCCTCGCGCCCGGTCGCGCAGAGGTCATCGACGAGGTCCCATCGGGACGTCTTTACGTCGACGCCGGCGTGGTCACGCCGGAAAATGGCGACGCCCTGCGCGAGCGGCGTCACGCCGCGGTCAACGGCATGCTGATGGTTTCGGTGGCGATAGACGCACGCGGGCGCGTGGTGTCCGGTCCGCAAATCAAGGCGATCGGCTTGCCCGGCGATGCCGACTACTCCCTTGACGATGCCGTCAGCGATCTCGAGCAGGCGGCGCGCCAGGGGCTGGACGCACTCAGAGGCGATGACCGCGAGGACGGCGCCGCGGTCGAAGGGGCGTTGTCGCGGACAGTCAAGAAGGCCGCCTTCCGCATCTGGAAACGCCGACCGGTTGTGGAGGCGACAGTTCTGTGGGTGTAGAAAGTCCTTCTCCCACAGGGGAAGCGAAATGATCGGAAAGCTTAATCACGTCGGCGTGGCGACGCCATCGATCGAGGGGTCGTGGAGGCTCTATCGCGAGATGCTTGGGGCTACCGACATATCCGAAAGGCGGGCGTTGCCGGAGCAGGGCGTGTGGGTATCGTTCGTCAACCTGCCCAACGCCCAGATCGAGCTGATCGAACCGCTCGGCGAGGATTCGCCGCTCCACGCCTTTCTGGCCAAGAACCCGCGCGGCGGCCAACACCATGTCTGTTTCGAGGTCGAAGACATCGTTGTCGCGCGTGATGAGCTGCGCGCCAAGGGCGCGGCCATCCTTGGGACAGGCGAGCCGCGCATAGGCGCCCACGGCGTGCCGGTGATCTTCGTCCATCCCAAGGATATGGGCGGGGTTCTCGTTGAGCTGATGCAAACGCCTGCGAGAGCCAACGGCGAATGACCCTGACCATGGATGTCGCCGCTTATCTCACCATCTGGTGGACGGCCCTGTTTGCCATTCTGCCGCTCGGCTTGCGATCGCACGCCGAGGAAGGCATCCCCGTTCCGGGCGGCGGCGATCCCGCCTCGCCAGTCAACCCTAGGCTGGCGCGCAAGTTCTTCACCACCACCTGGGTTGCCGCGATCCTTTTCACACTATTATGGCTGACGGTGCATTTTCACCTGATCACCCTGCCGAGCTTCGACGCCATCGGTTGAGCCCAGCGTCTCATATGTCCTGATCGCGGACACACCGTTGCCAGGCCACGCTCCGCAAGGCTATCTGCCCGCCCCCGCTCAAGTCGCCAAGCCTCAAGGATCCCATTTCGATGCGCCTGTCGCGCTACTTTCTGCCTGTCCTGAAGCAGACGCCGGCGGAGGCGCAGATCGTGTCGCACCGGCTGATGCTGCGCGCCGGCATGCTGCGCCAGGAAGCCGCCGGGATCTACGCATGGTTGCCGCTTGGGCATCGGGTGCTGCGCAAAGTGGAGCAGATCGTCCGCGAGGAGATGGACCGGGCAGGGGCCATCGAGATGCTGATGCCTACCCTGCAGCTGGCCGATCTGTGGCGCGAAAGCGGACGCTATGACGATTATGGGGCCGAGATGCTGCGGATCGTTGACCGCCATGACCGCGAGTTGCTGTTCGGCCCAACAAACGAAGAGATGATTACCGAGATCTTCCGGGCCTACATCCACTCGTACAAGGACCTGCCCAAGAACCTCTATCATATCCAGTGGAAGTTCCGTGACGAGCAAAGGCCCCGCTTTGGGGTCATGCGCGGGCGCGAGTTTTTGATGAAGGACGCCTATTCCTTCGACGTTGATGCGGAGAAGGGGCGGGAGTCCTATAATCGAATGTTCGTCGCCTATCTGCGCGCGTTCGCTCGCATGGGCCTGAAGGCCCTCCCTATGCGTGCCGAAACCGGACCGATCGGGGGCGATTTGAGCCATGAATTCATCGTCTTGGCGCAAACCGGTGAATCGGCCGTCCACCTCGACCGGCGGCTCCTCGACTTGGCCGTCCCCGGCGAGGACATAGACTATGACGGCGATCTTTCGCCGACTATTGCTGCGTGGACAGGCTTCTACGCCGCGACCGAGGATGTCCACGATCAGGCCCGCTATGAAACCGATACGGCGCCGGGCGACCGGTTGACGGCGCGCGGTATCGAGGTCGGCCAAGTGTTCTTTTTCGGGGACAAGTATTCCGTGCCGATGAAGGCGACCGTCGCCGGCGCCGACGGCGTCGAGCGCCCCGTACAGATGGGCAGTTACGGCGTCGGCATTTCACGGTTGGCCGGCGCGATCATCGAGGCTAGCCACGACGACGACGGGATCATCTGGCCGGACTCGGTCGCCCCGTTCGGCGTCGGTATCCTCAATCTTCGGCCGGGTGACACGGCGGTCGACGCGGTCTGCGAGCGCGCCTACGCCGAGCTTTCCCGCGCCGGAAGGGAGCCATTGCTCGACGACACGGCCGAACGTCCGGGGGGTAAATTTGCCACCATGGATCTGATCGGGCTTCCCTGGCAGCTTATCGTCGGCCCGCGTGGGGTGGCCGACGGCGTCGTCGAACTCAAACGCCGAGCCACAGGCGAGCGCCAGACGCTCAGCCTTGAGGCGGCGGTGAAGGCAATTTCCGGGTGAGGGCCGCGGCCCCGTTCAGCGCTTGGGAACGGTCCATCGCCATGCGGTACCTTTTGGCCAAGCGCAGCCAGGGGGGCGTGGCGCTTATCTCGCTCATCTCCTTTACCGCCATAGCGCTGGCCGTCGCCGCCCTGGTCATCACCATGTCGATAATGAACGGGTTCCGATCTGAACTTATAGGCAAGATGCTGGGGTTCAACGGTCACGCCTTTGTGGTGGGTGGTCCAGATTCGCCGCAGGGGAGGGCCGCCATGATCGCTCGCCTGCGCGCCGTCCCGGGCGTCATCGATGCGGTTCCAGTGGTGGAATCCCAGGCTCTGGCGAGCGGACCCGACGCTAATGCCGGGGCCGTGGTGCGAGGCATGTATCCGGCCGATGTGCGCGCCAGCCCGATCATCACTGCGCATCTGGTCCCGAGAACGGCGCTGGCTGCCTTCGGGGCCGGGGCCGACGGCGGGGACCAAGTGCTGGTCGGGGACAGGTTAGCCCAGGGCCTTGGTGTGCAGCCCGGCGATCCAATCACCATCACCGCGCCTTCGGGAAGTGCAACCGTGTTCGGCACGATGCCGGTCCGCAAAACCTATACCGTCGCTGCGACGTTCACGGTCGGCATGAGCGAGTACGACCAAGCGTTCATCTACATGCCGCTCGACCAGGCTCAGCTCTTCTTCGGGAGGGATGGGT
>JAYTRF010000203.1:0-5272 GCA_043746375.1 Caulobacteraceae bacterium
ACGGCCTCGGCAGTTTCCTGAAGGGGCTGGTGTCGGCGAAGGACAGTGAGTTCGGCGCCACGAGCATCGACGCGAAAACGTGGGACTGGCTGTCGCAGCGCCTGTTCTATCAGGGCGGAGATTTTGAGGACAATGATAGCTATGAGAGCATCACCAAGCGCCTCACCACCTTTGGCGGACCAGACGGCGGCGACGTGCTCTTTTATCTGGCGGTTGCGCCGCAGTTTTTTGGCGACATTGTCGAGCGCCTCGCCAAGGCCAAGCTCATGCAGGCGCCCGATGGCCGTTTTCGCAGAGTCGTCGTGGAAAAGCCGTTCGGCGCCGATCTGGCGTCGGCCCGGACGCTGAACCAGCGCATCCTGGCGTGCGTCAATGAAAATCAGGTCTACCGGATCGATCATTTCCTCGGCAAGGAAACCGTCCGGAACATCATGGTCACCCGCTTCGGCAACGGCGTTTTCGAACCGCTGTGGAACCGGCAACACATAGACCACGTGCAGATCACCGCCGCCGAGACTGTCGGCGTCGAGGGCCGCGGCGCCTTTTATGAACAGACCGGCGCGTTGCGGGACATGATCCCCAACCACCTGTTTCAACTCCTGGCCATGGTGGCCATGGAGCCGCCGAACTCCTTCGATGCCGAAGCGGTGCGTGCGGAAAAGGGCCGGGTGATCGAAGCCATCGTCAGGCAAACGCCGCAGCAGGCTCTGCTCGACAGCGTGAGGGGTCAATACCGTGCCGGCGTCGTGGCCGGAAGGCAGATGGCCGCCTACCGCGATTCGCCCAACGTCTCGGCGACCAGCGACGTTGAGACCTTCGTCGCGCTCAAGCTGACGATCGATAACTGGCGCTGGGCGGGCGTGCCGTTCTACCTGCGCACCGGCAAGGCGATGAGCGCGCGCGACACCGAAATCGCCATTCAGTTCAAGGCCGCGCCGCGCACCCTTTTCCAGGACCTTGCATCGGGCGCGTCAACGCCGAACACCCTGATCCTGCAGATCGAGCCCAAGGAGGGGATTTCCCTGAACATCGACGCCAAGGTTCCCGGGCCGGACCTGCAGTTGGCCGAGGTGCGTATGGACTTCTGTTACGCCGACTATTTCAAAGCCAAGCCCGCGACCGGATACGAGACCCTGATCTATGACTGCCTGATCGGCGACCAGACCCTGTTCAAGCGCGCCGATGACATCGAATTCGCCTGGGCTGCGGTCATGCCGTTCCTGGACGCCTGGCGCGACGGAGGTGAAGTCCATCCCTATGCCGCCGGCGCCGATGGGCCGCCCGAGGCGGCGGCGCTCCTGGCCCGCGATGGCCGGTGCTGGCGGCCTGTGGGGACATGACAGCCTTGGCCCCCAAGCCGCCGGTGCTGGTGATCATGGGGGTTTCTGGCTCGGGCAAGTCGACGGTCGCCAGGCCTCTGGCGGCGCAGCTTGGCTGGCCGTTTCAGGAGGGCGATGCGCTGCACCCCCCCGCCAATATCGCCAAGATGAAGGCGGGCAAGGCGCTGGACGATGCCGACCGCGCACCGTGGCTGGCGGCGATCGGAGCCTGGATCGATGGCCAAGGTGCGCGAGGCCAGGGGGGGGTTGTCACCTGCTCGGCCCTTAAACGCGCCTATCGCGATCAGCTGGCGAGGGACCGGCCCCAGGTGAGGTTCGTATTCCTGCGGGGCTCCCGGGCGCTGCTCGCCGCACGGGTGGCGACGCGTACCGGCCACTTCATGCCCGCCAGCCTGCTCGACAGCCAGTTCGCTACCCTTGAGCCCCCCGGACCAGACGAAAACCCCATTGACGTCGACATCGACCAGCCCGTCGACGCCCAAGTGGCGGACATCACCCGGTCACTGGCGCTTTAAGCCCTAGATTCCCGCGTACCAATCGTAGCCGCGGTCTTCCCAATAGCCGCCCTTGCCGCTCTTGATGCCGTGGACCGTATCGACAAGTTGAATGTGCATGACGTACTTGGCCATCTTGTAACCAAGCTGGCGCTCCACCCGCAGGCGCAGGGGCGCGCCGTGGGCTGCGTCGAGAAATTTTCCGTTCAGGCTGTGGGCCAGAATCGTCTGTGGATGAAAAGCGTCGAAGAGGTCGATGCTTTCGTAATACTGCCCCGATCCGTCGGTCGACCCGTCCATGTCGTCGGCGCAATAGAACACCGCGTAGCGTGCCTGCGGCGCGAGGCCGACCGTGGCCAGCAAGCGCGATAGCCGGACGCCCGTCCACTGGCCAATCGCGCTCCAGCCCTCGACGCAATCGTGACGGGTGATCTGCGTGCGCGTCGGCATGGCTTTCAGGTCGTCGAACGAAAAACGCATCGGCCGCCGGACCAGGCCGCCGATCGCCAGATGATAGTCGGCGAAGCCGCCCTCGAGCAGGGCCTTGTAGGCTGGGCTCCCCGGCATGCTCGTGCCGTTGGACTTGAACACCGGCGAGATCATCGACGCCGGATATTCCCGGGCTAGCGGCTGGCCGACCAGCAGAGCGCGCTGAGCCGGAAAAGTCAGGTCCTCGGCCGAGCCGACGAAGCTTTGAAACTTGGGCGAGTTCGACAGTCGGTCACACCCGGCCAGCAGAAGGCCACCAAGCCCGGCGGCGCCCGTCCCGATCATCGCGCGCCTCGAAACCCGCTGGTGGATCATGCCTTGTCCTCCGCCTCGATCACATACCGGCCGGTGATCATCGAGCGGATCTCGTTCACCACGCCTGCCAGGAAGACCTCGACAACGTGGACGATGACGAAGAGCACGATCAGGTTGGCGGTGATGAAGTGGATGCTGCGAGCCGATTGTCGGCCGCCGAGCAGACTAAGCAACCACGGGGCTGCGGCATCCATCCCCGGTGACATGGTCAGGCCGGTGATCACCATCAGCGGCAGAATGATGAAAATGACAACGAGATAGGTCAGCTTCTGCAGGACATTATAGGACTTGGCTTCTTCGCCCCTCGCGTGCCTGAGGCGGATATGGTCGCCAATGCTGCGCAATATGTTGCGCGGCTTGATCTGGTCGCCGGTCGGCGCAAGGTCGCGCCGAAAGTGGCCGTTCACCGCTCCGAAAATGAGGTAAGCCAGACCGTTGGCGACGAACAGCCAGACCAGGAAGAAGTGCCATCGCCGGCCGGTGGCCAGATCCTGATAACCCGGCAAGGTCGCCCATCGGGGAAACCCGCGCTGGGTGAATTGCCCATCCCCGCCCCGGGACACACCCAGAACGCCGTCGGTCCGGAACTGGAAACGGCCCACGCGGGTCACGCCCACCGGCCGATCGGAATTGGGCTTGAGGGCGGTCAGTTCCAACCATGGATGGTCGGCATCCGCGCCATATTCACCCCAGTAGAGCCTGGGGTGAGCGTTGAAGATCTGCAAGCCGCTCATCAGCAGGAGGCTGATCAGCACGACGTTGGCCCAATGGGTCAGACGCACAACCCGCGAATGGCGATAGATCACCACCCTGGCCGATTTTAGCGCGGCGCCCGGCGGGGGGGCGGGGTCCATTTCGTAGATCGTGTCAGAAGCCAAGCCCGACCTCCCTGATTTCGCCGACGCCCGTCAACTTTCGGCCGCCGCCAATATGGGCCCTCCGCCCGACTTCTGAACCAGCACCGCAGTCTTCCATGCCGCATCGGCTTTCGGCGGAATGGCCAGAGTGAGCGGCCGTCCGGTCCAGCGAGCGATCCGGGTCAGTGAACGGACTATGTTTTTGTGCGGTAGGGTTTTGCCGCCGTTTTCGCCGCGCTTGATCGACACCTGGATGATGCGGGGGTCGTAGCGGACAAGCCAGACGTCGGCGCCGTTGCCCGCCGTCCCCGCGGAAATACCCACCGTCTGGGACCCGATGCTGATCATGGGACCGCCATCGCCGCGATCGGCGGCGGCGAGAAGTCCTCGCAGCGCGCGCGCATCGACACCCACGCCATCGCGCCGGCCATTCACCACCACCTGGGGGGTGAACACGTTCGGATGGCCCAGGCTCTTGGCGTAGTCATATTGACGGGCGGTGAAGCTCGGCTGGTCGAAGGTGTCCTTCCAGCCGAGATTGTCCCAATAGGTAACCTCGAAACTCAGGGCCAGAATATCGCGCCGACCGCTCAGCGCGATGACATTGGCGTTCGCCGGCGGGCAGGAAGAGCATCCCTGACTCTGGAAAAGTTCAAGCACCTCAGGATGGGCTGCGTCGGCCCCGATGGCGCGCGTCGAAAAGCTGGCGAGAACCGCTATGAGGGCGACCAGGGCGGAAGGCAGTTTTGCAATGCGGGAAGTCATGGCTGCCATTCGTCGCCCGGCGGGTCATCGGTTACCAATTATCACGCACTCGTCATGGCGCCACCGCCACTGTCGACAAACGGATGTCACGAAGCGGGACTTAAGAGTCGGGCGCGGGCGGCTTTCGGAGACGGCGATGATCGAGACGATCTGCGTAGAGCCCCTGGCAGGCGGCTGGGCGGTGCGACAAGGCACTGTGGAAAACCCGCAGTTGTTCACCAGCGGCGCCAAGGCCGAGGACGCCGCCATGCGCCTGGGCGCGAGCCTCGCCAACGCAGGCGCGGCGACCGAAATCCGCGTCTATCTACGCGACGGCAGCCTCGCAGGGCGGTTCGTCTGCGCAGGCGGGGAAGCCTCCGCAGGTTAGGGCGTCGGCCCGCGTCGGCCCGAGCGCGCTCCGGGGACCATCCGCTTGCTGACCCAATGCCCTTGGCGCAGCCAACGTCCGGTTCTGGGAACGAGGCCGCGGGACAATTTCGATCCTGGACGGCTTCAAGAAAATCCCTGGCGACTTGACGCACGTCCACGCCCTTGCGCTTGCCTTCTCGAACTGTGGCGCCGTTTGCTTCGATGCCGAGCTGGCCTAGAGTTGGCCGCCTAAAAGGGGGGAAACCATGACGCCGACCCTGGTTCGACCGCCTCTGCGCGAGGTGCGGTCGCGGATGTTCGACTCGGCGCGCTGGGCGGCCTACCGTCCGCGCCCGGACGACATAGTCATCGCAACCTATCCCAAGTGTGGCACCACCTGGACGCAGCGGATCGTGGCCATGCTGCTGGCCGGCAGCGCGGCGCCCGCGCCGATGCATGCACCCTGGTTCGACTTTCGCCTTCGCGGTACCGCGGAAGACACCGCGGGCGAAGCCGAGGCGGTAGCGGGCCGGCGGCAACTAAAGTCGCATCTGCCCTATAGCGCCCTGCCGGTTTACGAGGGGGTGAAGTTCATTCACGTGGCCCGTGACGGTCGCGACTCGGCGATGAGCTTCCACAACCACCTCCTCGGCCTCATGCCGAT
>JAYTRF010000204.1:0-5605 GCA_043746375.1 Caulobacteraceae bacterium
CTATCTCCTCATCGACAAACGCCACGCCGATATTACCACCGTGGTCACCCACGCCGGAATCGACGGCGCCACCGACCAACTCGTCAAGGGCGTCGTCCGCGATCAAGCGCGCGGCGTGTTCCAGGGTCGGATCGTTGTCTCGCCGGGCGCCGACAAGACCGACGCCCGCATGGGCCACCACGCCCTGATCCTCTCCGACCGCGCCGAGGTGGACGCCAAGCCGGAACTGGAAATCTACGCCGATGACGTGCTTTGCGCGCACGGAAACACCGTCGGCGCGCTGGACGAAGAGGCGCTTTTCTATGCCCGCCAGCGCGGCATCCCGGAAGTGCAGGCGAGGGCGATGCTGACAGAGGCGTTTCTCGCGGAGGTCATCGACCGCATTGAAGATACAGGCGCCCGCGAGGCGGCCGCGAACTGGCTGATGCGCCGCCTGGAGACCGCCGGTGAGATTTGACGTCGACGCCGCGCGCGCCCAGTTCCCGATCCTTGGCCGGACGATCAACGGCAAGCCGCTGGTCTATCTCGATAGCGCCGCATCGGCCCAGAAGCCGCGCGCGGTGATCGAGGCGATGACGGCGGTGATGGAATGCGGCTACGCCAACGTCCACAGGGGCGTGCACACCTTGGCCAACGAAACCACCGAAGCCTACGAGGGCGCCCGCGAGGCCGTGCGGCGGCTGCTCAACGCCAAGAGCGCCGATGAGATCGTGTTCACCAAGGGCGCCACTGAAGCGATCAACCTGGTGGCTGCGTCGTTCGGGGCCTGGCTGGAGGCCGGCGACGAGATCGTGCTCTCACAGATGGAGCACCACGCCAATATCGTCCCCTGGCACTTCCTGCGCGAGCGACACGGGGTGGTGCTGCGCTTTACACCGGTGACCGGCGACGGGCGCCTGGATATGGAAGCCTACGCCGCCCTGATCGGTCCCAGAACCCGGCTTGTGGCGATGAGCCACATGTCGAACGTGCTTGGCACGATCAATCCGGCCAGAGAAATCGTCGCCATCGCCCACGCCGCCGGCGTGCCCGTGCTGCTCGACGGCGCCCAGGCGGTGGTTCACCAGGGCGTCGATGTCCAGGCGCTCGACGCCGATTTTTACGTCTTTTCGGGTCACAAGCTCTATGGCCCCACCGGCATCGGCGCACTGTACGGCAAGAGCGAAAGACTGGCCGCGCTGCGCCCTTACCAGGGCGGCGGGGAAATGATCGAGACGGTGACCGAGGCGGCGATTCGCTACGCCGATCCGCCCTACCGCTTCGAGGCCGGCACGCCGCCGATCGTCGAGGCCATTGGCCTGGGCGCCGCAATCAACTGGCTGGAGAGCCTTGATCGAAGAGCGGTCGCCCGTCACGAGGATGCGCTCTACACGCGTGTGAAGGAACGCCTCAACGGCGCCAACTGGGTCCGGGAGATCGGCAGCGCACCTGGCAAAGGCGCCATATTCACCTTCACCATGGAGGGCGCCCATGCGCACGACATCGCGCAGATTCTCGACCGCCAGGGGATCGCCGTGCGCGCCGGCACGCACTGCGCCGAGCCGCTCATGCATCGATTTGGCGTCACATCCAGCGCCCGGGCCTCGTTCGCCCTATATAATACCCTGGAGGAGGCCGACTCCTTCGTTGACGCCCTGACCACCACCCGGACCTTTTTTGCCTGACCATGGACGACGCCGCCCCAACCTCCAGCCAGACGGCTTCCGCCCTGCCACAGGCGGAACTCGATGCCCTGACCGATCAGCTCGTCGTGCAGCTCAAGTCGGTGTTCGATCCGGAAATCCCGGTCGACATCTATGAACTGGGCCTGATCTACAAGGTCGATGTATCGGACGAGAAGGCGGTGGCCATCGACATGACCTTGACCGCCCCGGGATGCCCCGTGGCCGGCGAAATGCCAGGCTGGGTGCGCGACGCTGTGTTGAAAATTCCGGAGGTCACAGACTGCCAGGTGAATCTGGTATTCGAGCCTCCGTGGGACCCTTCGCTGATGTCGGATGAAGCCAAGCTCGAACTGAACATGTTCTAAGCCCATGGAAACCACCCTCGAACGTCGTGTCCGTCGCCCGAGACCCAAGGTCGTCACCTTGACTCCGGCCGCCGCAAATCGTGTCCGCGAGATTATGGCCAAGGCGGAAAAGCCATATGCCGCGTTGCGCGTGGGCGTGAAGAACGGAGGCTGCGCGGGCTCCGAATATGTCCTCGAATACGCCGCAGCCGCCGAGCCGACCGATGAAGTCGTCGAAGACCAGGGGGTCACCATCCTCATCGAACCCAAGGCGGTGCTTTTTCTGATCGGCACCCAGATCGACTATGAGGTGACCCGGCTGGCCTCGAAGTTTGTCTTCCGAAACCCCAACCAGACCGACGCCTGCGGCTGCGGCGAGAGCGTGACCATCGAGCCCGCGGCCGCCGCGCCCTAAGCCAAAAGACGCCGATGAGCTTTGAGCTGGCGACCTACGGCGTGTGGATGGCCTGGGCGCTGTCGTGGTATATCGCGGCGCGGTGGGCGTCGCGGGCGGCCGCCCGGCCACGACCCTCCGTCCGCGATTTTCATCGCCTCGTGGCCACCGCCGGCATCGGCTTGGTGATGTGGGTCGCGTCGCGGCCAGGGGGCGTGGGCTACCATTTCCCCCCCGATGCACCGCTTGCCGGGCTCTCGAAAGCGGCGGCCAATGAGCCCGACTGGCTGCAGGCCTTGCTGCTCGCCGCTACGGTGGCCAGCTTCGCCTTCTGCTGGTGGGCGCGCGTGCACATGGGGCGCCTGTGGTCTGGCTTCATCACCGTCAAGGCCGCACACAGGATCGTCGACACCGGCCCGTTTCGGCTGGTCCGTCATCCAATCTACGCGGGGCTGATGGGCGCCATCGTGGCCATGGCGCTGATCAAGCTGAGCCCCCTGGCGGGCCTGGGCGCCCTGCTGGTGATCGCCGGGTTCTCAATCACCGCGAAGCTGGAGGAGCGGTTCCTGCGCGAGGAACTGGGCGCGGACGTCTATGACCCGTATCGCCGCAGAACCGCCATGCTGGTTCCGGGCCTCCGACTCGGCGCGCGGGAGCCCCAGCCGCTCTCGTAGCCGGCTGCGAAGCTTTGCTAACGGCCGGTGAAGCTCGCGGTGCGCTTTTGCAGGAAGGCGGCCACGCCTTCGCGGAAATCCTCGCTGCGGCCGGCTACCGACTGGGTCACGCGTTCGCGGGTCAGCTGGTCGGCCCATTCGTTATCGAGGCTCTCCCACATCAGCTTACGAATCAGCCCAAGCGCCTTGGGTCCCTTGGCGAGCTCCGCCGCGAGTCTGGTGGCTTCCGCGATCAGTTCGGCGTCCGGAACGCAGCGATTGATCAGGCCCCATTCCACAGCCTTGGCTGCGGTGACCCGTTCGCCAAGCAGGGCCATTTCCATGGCCCGTGCGCGGCCGATCAAACGGGGCAGCAGATAGGTTGAGCCGCCGTCCGGCACCAGGCCGATGCGGCGGAAGGCCTGGAGGAAATAGGCGCTCTCGCCGGCCACGACGATGTCCCCCATCAACGCCAGAGAGCAGCCGATGCCCGCCGCGGCGCCGTTGATCGCGGTGACGATCGGCAATGGAAAGTCGCGCATCAGGGTGACGAAGGGATTGTAATGCGTCTCGAGCGCGTCGCCAGCGCCGCCGCCGTTCAAGCCCTGCCCTGGGGCAGGTTCCGCGCCGCGTCCGGAAAGATTGGCTCCCGAGCAGAACCCACGGCCCTCGCCGGTCATGACCACCGCGCGAGCCCCGGCCTCGCCCGCGGCAATGCGCGAAAAGGCGTTGGCCAGTTCGACGATCATGTCGACGCCGGCGGCATTCATGGTCGCCGGATCGCAGAGGGTGACGGTGGCGACCCCGTCGGCGGTAGCGAGCTTGATCTTCTTGTAGTCCATCGTGGGCTCCCTGAAGGCGTTGCCGGTCGGCGCCGATTAGCGCCAGCAAACCCAGGGAAAGGCCAGCGAAAAAGCGCCGCGAGCTTTAGGCCGCCGCGGCCTTGTCGAGGAGCTGGGCGTTGGTCACCCGATTACGTCCACCGCGCTTGGACGCATAGAGGGCCCCGTCGGCGCGTTCGACCAGCGCGTGCAAGGGTTCGTCCGGTCCGCGTTGGGCGAATCCGGCGGAAATTGTGATCGCTCCCAGGTCTTCATTGGTAGATCTGCGGCGCAAGGTGCGCGTGGAAACGCCAAGGCGGATTTCTTCGAGCGCGCGTTCGACCTGGCGTGCACTCTCCTGTGAGAAGATGATCGCGAACTCCTCGCCGCCGTATCTGGCCGCGAACCTCGGCGGCGCGCCGACCCGGCCGATGACGCTGGCGACGAAACGGATCACCTGGTCGCCCGTCTGGTGACCCCAGGTGTCGTTGAAGGCCTTGAAGTTGTCGATATCGAGCACCGCGACGGTGATGTCTTCCCCGCCAGGCTCGGCGAAGGCGCGCTCCAACTCGGTATCGAACGCCTTGCGGTTGGCGAGATTGGTCAGGCCGTCGGTGGAGGCGTCGCGGCGCACCTGCTCAAGGTGGTCCTTGAGCCGGCCCACTTCGCGCGAGGATTCGGCCAGCCGCCGCTCCAGCGACTGGTTGTGGCGCTGCGCGTTCTGGGTGGCGTTGGAGAGCGTGCCGACCATGGTCCGAAGCTTGTCGGGGGCAACGGTGGCGCCGAGGTCTCGGCTCGCGCCGGCCAGCGTCTGGCCGTAGGTCTGGCTCGACTTGCGCGCCGTGCGGATCGCCCCGCTGACGGAGTTGAGTTCCTTGGTCAGGGCGTCGCCGGCATCGAAGATCTGCTCGTTGAGCCGCGCTCTTGGCAGGTAGACCGAGGCCAGGTCTTCGGCGACCTGGTCGGTTATCGCCGCTCCGGAACTGAGCAGGCGCTCGATCTCGCGGGCGAGTGCCCCCTCGGGATCGGTCACCACATGGACCCACAGTTCGAAGTTGAGCGCCGTCGGCCAGACGTTGGAGGCCTCCATCTTTTCGATCGCCGCGCGGGCTGTCGAATAGGCCAGGGGGCCCCGCAGAGTTGTCTCGACTTGTTCGGGCATTTCGCGTTCCTTCCGCGAGAGAGCGGCTCTCGCGTGTCGACCGTCGGCGGTGACCCTACGGCATGATCTCCAATGAGCGGTTAAGAGCCGCGATAAAGGACACCTCGATGAACATCGGCGACATGCAGGCCCGGCTCGACGACCAGAAGGCGGCGCAGCTTCGGGACGGCGCCCCGGGCGCCGCCGTGCGGATCGACCGGCTCGACCGCTGCATCGGGCTGCTGGTCGATCATCGAGGCGAGATCGAGGAGGCGCTCAATGATGATTTCGGCTCACGATCACGCGAAGCGAGCGCATTCACCGACGTCGCCGCGTCGATCGGCGCGCTGAAGTACGCCAAGTCCAACGTGGCGCGCTGGATGCGCCCGGAAAGACGCAAGACCACTCCGGCGATCCTTGGTCTGTTCGGAGCAGCGGCGCAGGTGCGCTTTGTCCCCAAAGGCGTGGTTGGCGTGATCAGTCCCTGGAATTTCCCGGTCAATCTGACTTTCACGCCGCTGGCGGGCGTGCTGGCGGCCGGCAACCGGGCGATGATCAAGCCTTCCGAGTTCACGCCGGCTGCCTCGG
>JAYTRF010000205.1:0-6617 GCA_043746375.1 Caulobacteraceae bacterium
TTGGGGCCACCGGCGGGGTGGGCGAAGGCCAGTCCTGCGGCGTGAAGCATCAGCCTGGGGACGGCCACGCCCGCCAGGCTCAGCGACCCCCCGTAACGCGCGTCCCCGGCAATCGGCCGACCTATCGACGCCATGTGCACGCGTAGCTGGTGCATGCGACCGGTGCGCGGCGATAGTTCGACCAGCGCGGCGATGTCGTTTGCGCTCAATGCACGATAGCGGGTGAGGGCTTGGAGCGCGCCCGGATGGTCGGCTTCGCAGGTGCGCGTATAGGCTTCGCGACCAATGCTTTCGCGGCGCAACGGCGCGTCGATCAGACCCTCGCGGGGAACAGGGCCGCCCGGCCCCACGATGGCCAGATAGGTCTTCTTCATCCGCCTGGCCATGATCGCCTTGCCGAGAAACGCAGCGGCGGCCTTGGTCCTGGCCGTGAGAATAAGGCCGGACGTGTCGCGGTCGAGGCGGTGGATCAGGCGGGGCCTCACCCCCCCGGAGCTGGCAAAGGCGACGAGCAGGTCATCGAGGGTTCGCGCGGCGATGCGGCCGCCCTGGCTCGAAAGGCCGGCAGGTTTGTTGAAGGCGATGAGCTGCGCGTCCTCATAGATCACCAGGCTGCGCGCGAGACTGATCTCCTCAGGGGTGAGAGTTTCAGCCACCCTTGCCGGCTCGCAGAGCCGCCCACCTGGCAAGCCGTTCGTTCACCCGCGCCTCGGCCCCCTCGCCTTTCGGCGCGTAGAACACCTGACGCGCCACTCCATCGGGGAAGTAGTTCTGCCCCGAAAAGCCTTCGGCGGTGTTGGGGTCGTACTGATAGCCGGCGCCATAGCCGAGATCTTTCAAGAGGCGGGTAGGCGCATTGCGGATATGCGCCGGCGGGACCAGCGAGCCGGTCTCCCTGGCCAGCTTACCGGCGGCGCCGAAGGCTGTGGTCACCGCGTTCGATTTGGGGGCAGCCGCCAGGTGGACACAGGCCTGGGCCAGCGCCAGCTCGCCCTCGGGACTGCCGAGAAAGTCATAGGCGTCCTTGGCGGCGACCGTGATCAGAAGCGAAAGGGGATCGGCCCCGCCGATGTCCTCGACGGCCATTCGCACGAGGCGCCGCGCGATGAACAACGGGTCCTCGCCGCCGGCCAGCATCCGGGCAAGCCAGTAGAGCGCCGCGTCGGGGTCGGAGCCTCGCACCGATTTGTGCAGGGCGGAGATGAGGTTGTAATGCTCCTCGCGATCCTTGTCATAAGCAGGGCTGCGCCGTTGCAGGACCTCGCCCATCGCCTGGCTGTCCATCGGGTCTGCGGGAGCGATGTTGAACAGGGTTTCGGCCAAGGAGAGCAGATAGCGGCCATCGCCGTCCGCCATGGCGATCATCGCTTCACGCGCGGCGGGATCGAGCGGCAACGGCCGCTGCTCGTATTGCTCGGCTTTGGCCAAAAGGCTTTCCAGGGCAGCCTCATCGAGACGGCGCAGGACATAGACCTGGCAGCGCGAGAGAAGCGCGCCGTTCAGCTCGAATGACGGGTTCTCCGTCGTCGCGCCGACCAGGGTGACGACGCCCTGCTCGACAAAGGGCAGGAAGCTGTCCTGCTGCGCGCGATTGAACCGGTGGATCTCGTCGACGAACAGCAGCGTGGCGTGACCGTTCGCGCGGCGCAACCTTGCCGACTCGAAGGCCTTTTTCAGATCGGCCACCCCGGAGAACACGGCCGAAAGCTGATGAAATTCGTAGCCGGCGGCGTCGGCGAGCAGGCGGGCTATCGTTGTCTTGCCTGTTCCCGGCGGTCCCCAGAGGATCATCGAAGACAGCCGGCGAGCCTCCGCCATCCGCCGGATGGGGCCGTTTTCGCCCAGCAGATGATCCTGGCCGACGACGTCATCCAGGTTCCTCGGCCGCAGGCGATCGGCCAGCGGACCTGCCGCCTGCGGCGCCGGGGTTACCGCCTCGAAGAGGTCGCTCATCGGGCCAAACTATCGCAAATTCGGCCGACTTGCGCCCCCTCCGCCCGTCGCTTCGCGGAGGGACCGCCCTCCCCGCTGCGCTCGTGGGCTCACCTCAAGGTTTGCACGCAGAACCACGCAAACCGGCGCAAACAGACAACATGAAGCCTGCAGCCACTCGCGCCGGCGACACGGGAGGTCTCGGGGTCGCGAAACAGACTTAACTACCGCCAAGCCGGCGAGTGGCCATGCTCGCCGCTGCTCGGAACGAGATGGATATCGAGGCGACGACCGATCGCGGCCGCATAGCGAGCGATCATCTCAAAGGTCGGCATGTGGCGAGTGTTCTCCAGCCGCGCGACGACCGATTGGGAGGTGCCCATTCGGGTCGCGATCTCGGTCTGGGTCAGACCGGCCGCCTGCCGCGCCTCGATCATCTCGCCGACAACAGCGAAGATGGGGCCGAGCCGGTCATACTCGGCTTTGACCTCGGGGTCGGTCAGGAGGTTCTGCCGGAGCTTCGTAAGGCTGGTCATGGCTTGATCTCCTTTGCTCGGCGTTCCGCCAACGCTGAGGCTGGGTTCATCAGGTTGGATATAGCATGTTTGCTATAATCTTCAACCCGCATGCCCGTGGATCAATCCCGGACGTTGCCCCCGCCGCGGTGAACTTGCGAGGCGCGCATGGTTCCTGAACTCCTGCCTACGAGGCGGGGAACGGTCGCGCGGCCGGCGCTATGCGGAGAACGTTGCCGTAATCAGCCGGCCCGCGCGCTGTATGGCCAGCGACCATTGGCGCCCGCCGGCCTGCAGTGCGGCGGCGAGGGCGGCGGTGTTGGCGATCGGCGCACCATTGATCTGACGGATGACGTCGCCTGGCTGCAGGCCGATGGTCTGGGCGAACCCGGGGTCCACGCGCGTGACCAAGACGCCGCCCGCGAACGGGTCGGCGCCGTTCTGGTAGGCGGTGGCCGGCGACAGGTTGACGACGGTGGCGCCGCCTAAGGGATTGCGGCCGCTGATCGTGCGCTGGTCGGCCGCCGGCAGGGCGGGAGGAGCCTCGACGCGCACGGCGGCGCTCCGCTGGGCGCCATGAGCGCCGCGCACGCCCAGCCGCAACGTGTCGCCGGGACGGCGGGTAGCAACGCGATAGTTGAGCGCGCCTTCGTCGTCCACCGCTTGGCCATCGACGGAGACGATAACATCGCCAGGCGCGATGCCGGCCCGCGCGGCGGGGCTGTTTGGCCACACCTGCGCCACCAGCACGCCCGATGGCCCGCTCATGCCAAGGCTGCGCGCCATCTCGTCCGTCAGAGCCTGGGTCTTGGCCCCAAGCCATGGGCGCTGAACTGCGTGCCCGCCGCTGAGCGCCGTCTCCACGACCTGCCGAGCCATGGCCGCTGGAATGGCGAATCCGACCCCCGATGATGTCCCTGATTTCGACAGGATCGCCGTGTTGACCCCGATCTCCTGGCCATTCATGTCGACCAGGGGGCCGCCTGAGTTGCCGGGATTGATGGCCGCGTCGGTCTGAATGAAAAAGGCGTAGTCGGTGATCCCGACATCGGAACGCGCCAGGGCCGAGACGATGCCGTTGGTCACTGTCTGGCCGACCCCGAACGGATCGCCGATGGCCAGCACCAGATCGCCAACCTGGACGTCGTCTCCGGCATAAAGCGGGATGGTCGGCATCTTCTCCCCCTTGGTGTCGATCTGCAAAACGGCGAGATCGGCCCGCGCATCATCGAGAAGCACCTTGGCCGGCCACTCTCGGCGATCTGCGGTCACCACCATGATCTCGGTCGCGCCCGCGATATTATGATGATTGGTCAGGATCACCCCGTCGGCGCGGACGATCGACCCCGACCCCAACGACTGTTCCATCCGCGCGCGCGGCGCACCGCCGCCCATGAAAAAGCCCCAGAACGGATCGGCCTGCGGGCGCACGAGGCGGCGCGAATAGACGTTGACGACGGCCGGCGCCGTGCGCCGCACGAGCGGTGCAAAGGAAAGCCGCATTGTTCCGGCGTCGACCGGGACGCTGCGTTCCCCCTCAGCCAGAGCCCGCGGCGCCAATGGCCCGGCGAGGACCGCCGCCGCCGCCGCGACCAAAAGGAAAGGCCGTACCCGCATCGTTCGCTCCGCTCTTGTATCGCCGGTTCGCCCAGGCGCGCGCACCTCTGTGGGCGATCCATTCGGCGCAATCATGGCAAAGGGGCTGGGGCGGGACCGGCAGGCCGCGCATAGACGAAGGCCACCGCCAGGGCGCAGACGATCAGGCCCGAGCCGATAAGAATGGAAAGCCCCGGCAGGCCGAGCGAGCGCCCGCCGCCGATCGACCAGGCAAAGGCGTTGGTAAACAGCACCGGACCGATCAGCGCCGTCGCGCCAAGGAAGATGGTGAGCGCGCCCTGCAACCGGCCCTGTTCGTCCACTTCAACGCGGTCGGTCATCAGCGATTGAGCGCTTGGCCCGGAGATCCCTGAGACGATCAGGATCGCGGCTCCGGCCCAGAAAATTGCTACCTGCGAGGCAAGGCCCATCACCGCAAACCCCGCCGCCCCCAGCGCCAGACCGACCAGCACCGCGCCGCGCTCGCCAAGGCGCGCCGCCGCGGCGCCGGCCCCGAAACTCTGCACGATCATTGAGCCAAACCCCAGCGCCATCAGGAATAGGCCGATATCCTTGGGGCCCCAGCCGAACCGGAAGTGGGTGTAGAACTGGAAGATGCTGTTGAACGACATCGCCGCGAATTGATTGAGAAACACCATGGCGGCGAGGCCAAGCAGGCCAGGCTTGCTGGCCAGTAGGGAAAGCGCGCCCAGCGCGTGGGCGCTGGCCCAGCGGAACGGCGCGCGACGCTCGCGGCTCAGCGATTCGGGGAGAACCAACAGACCGTAGAAACCGTTGGCCAGAGCCAGGCCCGCGGCCACCCAGAACGGCGCCCGCGGATCGAACTGGCCGACGAACCCGCCCAGCGCCGGGCCAAGGACGATGCCGGCATTGGCTGCGGCCATGAAGCGTCCGAAGTTGCGCGCGCGGTTCTGCGGCGTGCTGACATCGGCCACATAGGCGCCGGCCGCCGAGCTGCTGGCCGATGTGATCCCGGCGATCAACCTGCCGACGAAAAGCCACGCGATCGACGGCGCCAGCGCCATGATCAGGTAATCGAGCGCCAGGCCGAACATCGAGACCAGCAGCACCGGGCGGCGACCGAACCGGTCCGACAGCGCCCCGAATATCGGCGCGAAGATCAGCTGCATCAGCGCCCACGCGGCGGCAAACACGCCGGTGATCTGGGCGGCATGACCATCGTCGGCGCCGGTCAGGCTCTTCACCAGGGTCGGGAACACCGGAATGATGATGCCCATCGAGAGCACGTTCATCAGGATGGCTACATAGACAAAGCCCAGGGCCGCCGGCCGAGCGCCCGCGCCGATTGCGGGAGTTGCTGAAGCGTCGTCGCCGCTGACCATGGGGGCAGGTCCGGCCCGCTCACGCGGCGGGGGCCGGGGCCGCAACACGCGCGCCCCTGGCCGAGAGGACGAACGCCAGCACCAGCAGGGCGGCAGCGATCAGGATCGGCAGTCCTGGAAGGTGCAGGGTCGCGTCATGCTCCAGCGCCCACGCGAAAGTCAGGCTGAAGATCGATGGGCCGACGATGGCGGCAATCCCTTGCAACGACTGGTTGGCTCCCTGCAGCTGGCCCTGCTCGTTTTGGCCGACACGGCGCGATCAGTCCCTGCAGGCCCGGCTGCATCAGCCCCATCAGCGCGAAGATCGGCATGCCGATGAAATAGACCCTTCCGGTGGGGGCGAGGGCGTAAATGACAAAGCCGGTGGCGCCCGCGAGCGCACCCAGTAAAACCGCGCCCCGCTCGCCGATCCTTTTGACCACCGGGGCGACCAGGAAGGCCGACACCAGCACGCCGAGCGCCCCAGTGATCAGGAAGGTGAGCCCAAGAAAACCGTACGACCATCGATACCGCCAAGTCGTATAGAAAACAAACACATTGGGCAGAACATTCTGAGCTAGAAAGAAGAGAAAGTTGACCCCGGCGAGGCCGAGCAGCTCGCGGTGAGAGCGCAAAAGCCGCAGGCTCCCCAGCGGATTGGCTCGCCGCCATGCAAAGGCGGTAAGACGCCGCTCCTTGCCCAGGGATTCGGGCAGAAAAATCAGCCCATACAACCAGTTTACGGCGCAGAGGCCGGCGGCGACCATGAATGCCAGGCGAAGATTGATCTCGGCGAGAAAACCGCCCAGCGCCGGCCCCAGCAGAAAGCCGATGCTGAAGGCCGAACCCATCAACCCATAGTTTCGGGCCCGACGCTCAGGGGTTGTCACATCGGCGACATAGGCGTTGGCGGTGGAAAAACTGGAAGCGGTCATGCCGTTGAACACCCGCCCGACCAGCAGCCATGCGAGCGTCGGCGCGAAAGCCATGAACAGGAAATCGACGGCCAGGCCGAAGATTGAGATCAGCATCACCGGGCGGCGACCGTAGCGGTCCGAAAGCATGCCCAGGATCGGCCCGAAAACGAACTGCATCAGTCCCCAGGCCGTGGCGAAGACGAACTGCCATTGCGCCGCTTGCGCCGTGCCCGAGGCGGTATTGCCGCCCAAAAATGAGCGGATCAGGTTGGGGAGCACTGGGATCATGATGCCAAACGAGATGGCGTTCATGA
>JAYTRF010000206.1:0-10626 GCA_043746375.1 Caulobacteraceae bacterium
CTGACCGTCCATGACTTCTGCCTCCTCCATCGACGGCCCCCGCGTTCCGCCCGCTTCGGGTGGGGTGGCGCGGTCGATCGTGATCCTGGTCCACGGCTACGGCTCCAACGGGGCGGACCTGATCAGCCTGGCGCCGTACTGGCGCGCGGCGCTGCCCGATACCCTGTTCGTGGCGCCCAACGCGCCGGAGCCCTGTCCGGGCGCGCCCGGCGGCTATCAATGGTGGCCGGTATGGAGCGCCGACCGCACGGTCGGCGTTCGCGGGGCGGCGCCTATCCTGGATGCCTTCATCGACGCCGAGACGGCCAAGGCGGGCCTCGCCGATGACCGGGTGGCGCTCGTTGGTTTCAGCCAGGGGACGATGCTCGCCCTGCACGTCGCGCCGCGACGCGCGCGGGCCATGGCCGGGGTAGTGGGTTATTCGGGAATGATGATCGACGCTGACGAGACGCGAATGCTGACCCGGCCGCCGGTGCTGCTGGTGCACGGCGATGCGGACCCGATGGTGCCGATCGCGGGATTTCACAGCGCCAGCGCGGCGCTGCAGCGGCTCGGGTTCGATGTCGCCACCCATGTCTCACCGGGACTCGGCCACAGCATCGATGCGGCGGGGCTGAAGCTTGGCGAGGCGTTCCTGGCGCGGGTGCTGGCCTGAGGAACTGCCGCGCGCTTGCGGCTTAGAGGGCCGTCGCCGACGCTTCGAGCGCGGCCCGCTGGCGAGCGGCGAGCGCTTCGCTCAAGGTCTTGGCCATGGCGAGGCTGGACGCCGGGTTCTGACCGGTAATCAGGTTTTTGTCGGTAACCACGTGGCAGGCGCCGGGCAGGAGAGTGTGCTGGAAAAGCGCCCCCGCAGCGCGCATGCGGGTTTCCAGCAGGAAGGGGACGGTCTTATCGAGGCCCGCCATGATCTCCTCGCCGTTGGTGAAGGCGGTCGCCTTGCGGCCCTTCAGAAACGACTGGCCGTCGGCGCCGCTGGCCACCAGCAGAGCCGTCGGACCGTGGCAGATGGCGGCGATGATCTTGCCGGCACGATCGAAAGCCTCGACCAGTGCGCGCATCTTGCCGTCGCCGGCCAGATCGACCATGGGACCGTGGCCCCCCGGGATGTAGAGGGCGTCGAAGCCAGTCTCCGAAACCTCCGCCAACTTCGCGGTCGAGGCCAGCGCCTCAATCGCGTCGCGCCAGGCCAGCGCCGACTTCTCGTCAGGCGCCGACCTGGCGTCCACCGGGGCCGGGCCACCCTTCGGCGACGCAACGGTCACCGCGATCCCGACCTCGGTCAGGGCGCAGTAAGGGACGGCATATTCCTCCAGCCACACACCTGTAGGGCAGCCAGGAGCGAGGGTATCGGCGCTGGTGACGACGAAGAGGACGTTCACCCGGCGCCTATTTCAGGGTCGACTCGATCTGCTTGGCCATGTCGCGATGCAACTGGACCGTAGGCGCAATCGCGGCGGCGAAGCCCTTCAACCCGTCGTTGTCGCCGTGGCTGGCGTAGCCGTTGACCAGCGTCAGGGCCTCATTATGGGCCGCGACCTGCTGGTCGATGTACATCTTGTCGAAGTCGGCTGGCTTGGCGAGGGTCAGGTTGTTGATCATCCCCTTGCGACGCTCGTCCATGTCGGCGGGCAGGGTCGCGGTCATGCCGGGCTGGGCAAGCAGGCCCTTCAGCTTGGCGGTGCTCGCAGAGTGGTCGTGAACCATCTGCCGGGCGAACTTCTTGATCGCCGGGTTGGTCGATTTCCGCATGGCAATCTTGCCTGCGGCGATTTCGTACATGTCGCTCGTCGCCGCGCCGGTCACAAAACCCGCGGCAGTCAAGGTGGTTGCGGCCGACGCCTGCCCGACAACCGCGGAGGTCGCGTCCTGAGCGCCCGCGACAACGGGGCTGCTGGTCGCCGCAGCGTTATTGGTAGTGTCGGCGGCATCTTTAGCCGCGCCGCCGGTCTTGTTGCAGGCGCCGAGCCCTATCAGAGACAGAGTAAGGGCAGTGGTCAGAACGAGTGAGCGAGTGCGCATCGCGAATTGCCTCCCAGCATGCTGATGTCAGGAAACCCGCCCCGATGATTTTCGTTCCCGTGCCCACGCGTTCAGGTTCTCCGTAGAGGTTTTTCCTTGCATTGCAGCGGAAGAAATGGTGCAATGCAGCAAGGAGCTTGACCATGTCCACTAACTCGACACCCCCCGACCCCATCCGGACCGCCCATGCCGGGGCGGCGATCGTCAGCGGCGCCGGCGGCGCGGCAAGAGAATGGGCGATGCTGGCTGGACGCCGATATCAAAGCAGCCTGCGCGGGCTGGCGGCCCTCGCTGCTTGCCGCACGCCTGGCGACCTGATCGCGGCGCAGGCGGCTATGGTTTGCGAGGACATCGAACTGCTCGCCGGCAGCGGCGCGCGCATCGCCGAGCTGGTCGCCTCCACGGCCGGCGGCGCCGTCCGATCGCTGGACGGCGACTAGAACTCACCACATCCGCACGCGGTGGGGATCGGCGAGGTAGAGGGCCTGGCCCGGCTTAACGTCGAAGGCTGCGTACCAGCCATCGATGTTGCGCACGGTGTCAGCGCGATAGGGCGCCGGCGCGTGGCCGTCGGTCAGAATCTCCTCGCGTAGTGCCACGTCTCTGGTCTTGGTTCGCCAACTCGCCGCATAGGCGATGAAGAACTGCTGGTCGGCGGAAAACCCTTCGAGCTGCGGCGCCGGATGGCCGTGAAGCGACAGCCGAAAGGCGTCATACGCCACAGAAAGCCCCGCCACGTCCGCAATGTTTTCACTCAAGGTCTGCGCCCCCCGCACCGTCAGGTCGGCAAATGGCCGGTAGGCGTCGAACTGACGGACCAGTTTGGCGGCTGAGGCCTCGAAGTGAGCGAAATCCGCGGGTGTCCACCAGTTGGCGAGCCGTCCGGTGGCATCGAACAACGCTCCCTGGTCGTCGAAGCTGTGGCTGATTTCGTGACCGATCGTCGCGCCGATGCCGCCGTAATTGGCCGCCGCCGACGCCGCCGGGTCGAACAGCGGCGGCTGCAGATAGGCGGCCGGAAAGTTCAGCGCATTCATGGCCGGAAGGTTGACCGCATTGACCGTCTGCGGGGTCATCACCCACTCGCTGCGATCCACCGGAGCCGACAGCTTGGCGAGGTTGCGGCGATATTCGAACATCTCGGCGCGTTGGAGATTGCCAAGCGCATCGTCGCTGGTGACCACCAGACCCCGGTAGTCCCGCCACTTGTCCGGATAGCCAACCCCGACCCGCAGCGCGGCAAGCTTGGCCCGGGCTTTGGCCTTGGTCTGCGGCGCCATCCAGGTCAGGGCATCGATGCGCATGCGGAAGGCGCCGAGCAGGTTATCGACCAGCGCCTGGACCTGCGCCTTGGCCTCAGGCGGAAACCAGCGGGCGACGTAGAGCCGCCCGACCGCATCGCCCATGGCCGCATTCGTCGCCGCCACGGCGCGCTTCCAGCGCGGGTTGAGCGAGGGCGTGCCTGACAGGGTCCGCCCATAGAAGCCGAAGTGCTCGTCCACGAAAGCCTTCGGCAGAACCGGCGAGGCGCGGTCGATGAGGTGAAAGGCGAGCCAGGCTTTCCACGTCGCCAACGGATCGCTGGCGGTCAGGGCCGAGATGCCGATCAGAGCGCGCGGCTGCCAGACGATGAACCTTTGCTGGCCCGCCAGGCCGGCGGCTTTGAAATAGGCGTTCCAAGCAAGGCCCGGGGCGCGGGTCTCGAAATCTTCCCGCACCCAGGGATTATCCCCCTTCTGAACCTGATCGCTGTCCGCCCGGCTGGCGTGGACGTCCGCGATGCGGCACTCCAACGCGAAAATGGCCGACGCCTGGGCGTGCGGATTATCGATCCCGGCCAGGCTCAGTACGGCGGCGATGTGGGCCAGGTACGCAACCCGGATGGACGCCATCGCTGGCGACGGATCGAGGTAGTAGTCGCGGTCGGGCATGCCCAGTCCGCCCTGGATAAGGAACGCCGCATAATGGGCCGGATCGTCGAGGTCCTGCGCCACCCAGAGGCCGAACAGCCGGTCCGTGTGCAAGTTCGTGTCGTTGAGAACGTCGACGTCGGTGCGCATTTCTGCGCCCAACTCCCCCGCTAGGCCTTTGGCGTCGGCGATCGAGGCGACCCTGCGCAAATCCGCCGCCAGGGGCGCAAGGCCAGCCGCCTCGATGGCGGGCTCATTCATGTAGGCGGCGTAGTAATCGATGATCCTGCGCTCATCGGAGCCGGCGGCCGGGTCGGCCCTGGCCACCTCGCCGATCAGGTCGACCGTTCGCTGGTCGGTCAGTTCGACTAGGCTGGCGTCAAGGCCGTAGGAGGCGCGATCGGCTGGAATCTCTGTTCTCTTCAGCCATCCGCCGTTGGCGTAGGCGAAAAAGTCGTCTCCCGGCCGGATACCGAGATCCATTCCCTGCACATCGATCGACTCGTGAGCGGTCGACTGGGCGTGGGCAGCTACGCAACAGACCGCAGCAGCAGAAAAGACCGCTAAAAATGCGCCCAGTAAACGGTGCGGAGTTGCGTCAACCTTCTCCCCCAGTAGGAGACGCCTGCATACGGATAGGGAACTCAAGACGGGGCGTAAGTCCCCTGCCTGGTGAGCGCCGAGAGCTTGCCAACCGTGACTGGGTCGATCGCGCCGGTCATCGGCAGTCCTTGATCATGCTGATAGGCCGAAAGCGCCAGCCGCAGGGCCGGGGACGGCGTCCCGTCCGTCGGACCCTGGTAGTAGCCAAGGGCTGAGAGCGCGCGCTGGGCGGTCACCAGATCGAGCGACGCCGGCGCCGCAGCCGCAGCCGCAGCCGCCAGGGCGGGGGTGGACGGCTGGGCTGCGCCGGCGCGGAAGGTTTGCGCCGTGCGTTCCGAGGCTGCGCGATCGCCGGCCGACAGTTGCGCCCGCATCCGGGTCGCTGCCGCCTGCGACCCGGGATCGCCGGAGCGGCCGGCGACGAGATACCATTTGTACGCTTCCGCCGGATTCTGAGCCACGCCCAAACCCTCTTCGTAGAGCCGGCCAAGATTATACTGGCTGTCGACAAGACCGAGCTCGGCCGCCTTGCGGAACCAGCTGGCGGCCAGCACCGGGTCCTTTGGGCCGCCGACTCCTTCGAAATAGTCGAGGGCCAGATTGTGCATCGCCTTGGCTTCACCGCCGGCCGCAGCGCGCATGGTCCACAGTCGCGCCTGAACCGGGTCCTTCTTCAGGCCGCCATCACCGTTTTCGTAGAGCTTGGAGAGGTAGAACTGGGCCGGCGCGTAGCCTTGCGCCGCCACTTTGCGCAGGTCGTCGACCGCGCCCGCGTCCTTGGCCTCGATGCGCGCCAGCGCGGCGGCAAACGGCCCTGAAAGATCGGGCGCCCGCTCCAAAGACGCGATCGGCCCTTGAATGCCTGGCCTGGTTGTCGCCGGCAAAAGCGCAACTGCCAGCTGCGGCAGGCTGGCGGAGGGGCCGGTCCCGGAGGCTTCCGCCAAGCGGGAACCCTCGCCCCGCTTGGTTACGTGCCCGTCCGGGGCGAACAGTTCGGCGAACTTACCCACGACAACGCCGTGAGGATCGCCTTCGAGGATCCAGAAACCCCCAAGGGCAAGACCGAACGCCGCCGCCAGCCCGGCGCCCACGGCCGCCTGAGCGCCGCCAGCGCGCCGCTTGGCGCGATTGTTGGGAATCCTGGCGAACAGCCCGCCGGGAGCGGCAGTGGCAAATCCACCGTTCTCGCCACCTCTTGGGGAAGCTCTCCAGGACCCTGCGGCCATAGCCGCCGCTCGTCCGCGCTCTACCGCCTCGCGCGTTGTCAGGGTCGCGGCAGCGGCGGCAACTTCCGGCGCCGGCATGGCCGCGCCGAACGGGGCCAGTTGGTCGAGCCCTGGCGCAACGGTGGGCTCGGACTGCCAGCTTTCCGGCGGCGGGCTTGCGGCCTGGTCAGCCTCAACCCTGTCGAAATCCTGCGGTCTGAAATCCTCGGCCCACGGGGCTCCAGCCTCGGGCTCCGGCTCGAAAGCAAAAGCGGTTGCGGCAAGGGCAGGCGCTGGGAGGTCAGGCTCGACGCCTACGTACGAATAGCCCGTGTCGTCGGCGTCCGGCTCGACGGGTGGAGCCTCGGGCGCCGCCTCAGCCGTGGTCGCGGCAATGGCCGGGGCGGCCGGCGGGGGGGATTGGAACAGGGTGAACGGATCCTCGCCGTAGATCGCCTCTTGCGGCGCTTGGCTGTCGCCGCGCAGGCCGAATGCCGGATCCGGGTCCGGCGCCGGTTGGGGTTCCTTCTCTCGGGCCAGTCGCTCGATGATCGCCCTCGCCTCGTCGAGAATACGCGCCGTCCGCTCCTCGCTCAGGCGAATGCGCTCAGCCAGTTCATCGGCGGCGTGCTCCTGGCGTTGGCTGAGGCGTTCGGCCGCCCTGGCCACCTGTTCGCCGACATCGTCGATGGCCGCCGCGGAGCGCCGCTCAGATCCGCCGATCCGCTCAGCCAATCGCTCGGTGATTCGGGCGATCTCTACCCCCAGCGTCTCGAGCGCTTTCGCCTGGATCGCGTCGGCGCGGCCGAGCTTGGCCTCCACCGCGTTGGCGATGCGGGCGACGTCCCCGCCCAGCTGTTCGATGGCGTCGGCGCTTCCGCGCTCGACCACCTGCACCCGGCGCACGAGAGCGCCAGCCATGTCGACGACCTCGCGCCCCATCCGCTCGACAGCCAGTGCCGAACGCTGCTCGCCGGCGCGCAGATGTTCGCTCATCTGGCCAAGCGTGTCGTCGACGCGCGACATCTGGCTCTCGGCCATCGTCAGCAGGCGTGCATCGAGTTCGGCCTTGGCGCTTTCCACCCGCCCGGCCAGGTCGACGGCCAGTTGATTGAGGCTTGCCGGGTCGACACCGGCGTTGGGAGCGCTTTCAAGCGAGCCGAGACGCGTATTGAGGCTGGCGACCGACGCCTGCAACTCCCGCATCGCCGCCGATGTCCGCTCTTCGGTTTCCTCGATCCGCGCGCCGATCCGGCTGACCACCGCCTCCACCACCCCGGCGCCAGCGCCAGCGGTCTCGACCTCGTCGATGCGCGCGCGAAGCTCGGCTAGCGCCGATGCGGTGCGCTCCTCGCCGCCGTAGAGATGGGTGGCTACCTTGCCGAGCGTCTGCTCCAGGGAGCGGAGCGCCTCTGCCGACCGCGGTCCAGCGGCCTCGTCCTCGATGCGTGCGAGGCGCTGCGCCGCAGCCTCGCGTTCGGCCAGGGTATCGGCGATCACCCCGTCGAACCGACTGGCGAGGGCTGCCTGTTGGCGTTCGGTCTCACCCAGCCGCGACAGCGCCCCGCGAACGGTGCGCTCAACTCCGACGATGGCCGCGTTGGAGCGCGTTTCGGACGTTTCGATGCGACGCGACAGGCGATCGAGTGCCGCAGTCATCCTGATCATCTCGTCGGCGGGATGAGCAGGGGCTTCGAAACGTTCCTCGGGCTCGGCCGACGCAGTGTCCTGCCCGTCAGCGCCGCCACCCATACCCGCGAGCCATTCCGGCAGGCTCAGGCCCGCCTGACGTGCGAGGGTTTCAGCAATCTCCCGCGTCTTGGGATCGAACCCTGCCGCACGCGGCGCCCCCGACGTCATTCGAATCGCTCCCGCGAGCTACAGCCCCTTAAGACGGTATCCACCAAATTCTGGTGTGTAAACGCGCGATCAACGCCAAATCTAGCGTGGGTCGACGACGCCTGTGGACGAGTTCACCGCATCGGCGGCCCGAACGAATCTGTGGCCGCCGAATAGTTAACGAAACGTTACCGCAAAGCTTCGGCGCGGAAGGTTGTCACACGAAGCTGACGGTGAAGGTCGCACCCCGGCCTCCCGGTCCTGGGTCAGCCGAAAGATCGCCCCGCAACTGTCGGACCAGACTGAGAACCACCTTCATTCCAAGGCCTTGCGACGAGTGCGGGTCGAACCGGGGCGGCAGGCCCTCGCCGTCGTCGCTGACGGTCAACTGGTGGCGGCCATGCGCGTCCTTTGCGAAGCTGACCGCTATGTCTTCCGCCCCGTGTTTGGCCGCATTGGTGACCAATTCATTGATGATCAGTCCCAGCGGCATGATCGAGGTAGTCGGGATCTGCGAGGACGCGCCAGAGACGGTCATAGTCTTGTCGCCGACCATGTCGGAAAGATCCGCGACCAGTCGCTGAGCGTAGGCGAGCCCACAGGTGTTTTCGACCGCATCATCGAGGTAGAAATGCCTATGGACCCTGGCCACCGCGGCCACGCGGCCAGCGGCGAGCTTCAGCTCTGCGACACTGGCCTGATCTTTGGCCCCCCTTGCCTGCATGGTCAGCAGACTGGAGACGAACTGCAGACTGTTCATCACCCGGTGATCGATTTCCTTGGCGAGCAACCCCGTGCGCGCCAAGGCCCGGTCCTTTTGTTCGAGCAGACCGGCCATCTCGGCCGCGGCACTGCGCGCCGCCAGTCGCAGCTCCATCTGATCCATGACCAGTCGCGCCAGCTTTTCGAGCCAGCCGATCTGGCTCTCGCTGACCGTCCTGGCCTCGCGGTCGATGACGCACAGGGTGCCGAGATTGTGGCCGTCATGGGTGTGCAGGGGGACGGCGACGTAGAATTTCAAACCAAAATCGCCGGCGACCAGAGGGTTGGCCAACGAACGCGGGTCGATGCTGGCGTCGGTGACCACATAGGGCCCGTCCTTTAAAATGGCCGAAGCGCAGAGGCCCGGATCGCGGCCGATCTGCGGAACGTCGAGGCCGTGATGGGATTTGAACCAGATGCGATCATGATCGACGAGACTGATGATCGCGATCGGCACGGCGAACAAATCCGCGGCCAGGGCGGTGATGTCGTCGAACGATCCGTCAGGCGGCGTGTCGAGAATTTCGTAGCGGCGCACGGCGGCCATGCGCAGCGCCTCATCCGCCGCGGATATCGCCAGTGGTTGCTCGCCGTCGTCGCTCAAAACGCCCTCGCCCGTCGCACGAGAAACTTAAGGCGCGTCCAACAGTCTCCGCAAGGCGTTGGGTCCGGCCTGCCTTAACCCCCAAACAGGGCCTTGATAGCCGGATAGCGAAAGGTGGTTTCCCGCTCGCCGGCCCCCAAGCGGTAACGGCCTTTCTTGGTGAGCCCAGTGAGGTGAACGATGTGAATCTCCTCGTGCGGGAAGGTGGTCGCCACCAACAGTCGCCGGCCGAAGTCGATCGCCGGGCGGGCGGCATGGACCATCCAGTTGTTGACCGCCCGCAGCGGATAGACGGCGAGACCCCCGCTGGCGACCAGCCGGTGAAGCGGAATCTGATCCGAAAAATAGACTCGCTCGCCGGCCCCGGCACGCATGCGAATCTCAGCCAACGCCTCCCCCCAGGCCGCCCAAAGCGGCGATGCCGCCCTGGCGCCGAAGATGCCGCTGTTGATCATCGGCACGCCGATCCACCGGCTGGCCTCCGGCTCCCCGTACACTGCTGGATAGGCCCAACGGGTGCGCGCCGACGGCGACTGTTCGGCGAAATAGCTGACGTCGAGTTCTGGATGCGCCGCGAAATCGGCTAAGCCGGCGCAGTGCGCTATCTGCGCGATGCCGATGCGGTTCTGAACCCAGGTATCCCCGTCCAGCCAGATGTAGGTATCGAAACCGGGGAAGTAGCTCGGGAGTTGCGCTTTGACCGCCAGATAGGCGAGACGAAAACCATCGCCACCCTCGCGGGCGAAGCGTTCATCGGGCAGGGAGAATACCAGGTCCGCCGCCTGGCTTATTCGCGCCGGGAGGGGCTCGGCGCCAACGTGGATGGCGCCAATGGCAAAATCGCGCCCGGCCGCGTTGTCCTGCAGCGATTGCAGGAGTTCGCCCGCCAGGTCGAAGTGGGCGGCGTCGAAACCCGTAACCACGATCGTTCCCGGCGTGTGGACTCCGCCGTGCGAATTTCGGGCGTCTTAGCTAAATTGGACCTGTCGGTCCAACGCGCCTGGTTTTGTCAATCAGGCCTCTGGCCGGTGGCGACGGCGGGCAACCGCCCCGCCATCCGGGGTATTTTCGGGCAGGTCAGGCCCCTCGTTTGCTGGCCATGAACGATGCCAAAATAGCCTAGGTTCCCCTGGCGTCGCCGTTGCCGCCGATCATTTGCAGGGGATTTGGAACGTCTTAGCCGCCGGATGGTTTGGCATGGGTCAAACTTCAGGAGGAACGGCGAGATGGCGACCAGAACCAAGACGCGGGCCCGTAGGGCGGCCAACCGTAACCTCACCAGCGCCAGTCCGGCCACGGACGCGCTGGCCTTGTTGAAGGCCGACCACAAGGAAGTCAAAGCGTGGTTCAACCAGTACGAGGGCCTGGACAATGACTCTCAAAAGGCGGCGCTGGTCGCCAAAATCTGCCTGGCGCTGAAGGTTCACACCACCATCGAAGAGGAAATTTTTTATCCCGCCGCGCGAAAGGCGACCAAGGACAACGCGCTCCTGGATGAAGCCAATGTCGAACACGCCTGCGCCAAGGATCTGCTGGCCCAGATCGAGGCGATGAAGGTCGGCGAAAACCTATATGACGCCAAGGTCCAGGTGCTCGGCGAGCAGATCAAGCACCACGCCAAGGAAGAGGAAGAAGAGCTGTTTCCGGAAGTGCGTGAAGCCAAGATGGACCTCAAGGGTCTGGG
>JAYTRF010000207.1:0-3164 GCA_043746375.1 Caulobacteraceae bacterium
TGCGCTGTCGGATCGCACACGATCAATGCGGGCTCAGCGTCCGCTATAAAGTAGGAAAGTTCGGTCTGGGTGTAAGCGGGATTAAGCGGCAGAAACACCGCGCCGGCGCGTATCGCACCCAGGTAGAGGACAAGGTTGGCGGTAGATTTCTCGATCTGGGCCGCCACGCGGTCGCCCGGTTCTACCCCGAGCGCGGCCAGCGCGGCGCCCATGCGCGCCGTTTCGACCTCAAGATCGGCGTAGCTCAGCGAGTGCGCCTCGGTCTGGATCGCGACGGCCCCCGCGGCGCCCGCCAGCAACTGATCGAAGAGGTGGTTCGCCATTAGGACGGCGATCTGCCGCCCGGAGGGGAGACCGCCGTGCGACGGGTCATCCTTGGCAGACCTTCTTCAGGCCGACGCGGCGCCGCTCTTTTTTTCCGCGTAGATCATCAACGGCTGGCCGCGACCCTCTACGACCTCGGCATTGACGACGACCTCTTCGACGCCCTGCAAGGCGGGCAGATCGAACATCGTCTCCAAAAGGATAGCTTCGAGGATCGACCGCAGGCCCCGGGCGCCCGTCTTGCGCAGGATTGCTTTTCGAGCCACGGCTTTCATGGCGTCGTCTGTGAACGAAAGCCCGACGTTCTCCATGTCGAACAGGCGCTGGTACTGTTTGACCAGGGCGTTCTTCGGCTCGGTGAGAATCTTGACCAGGGCTTCCTCGTCGAGATCATCCAACGTCGCGATTACCGGTAGGCGGCCAATGAATTCCGGAATCAGGCCGAAGCGCTGCAGATCCTCCGGTTCCACCTGGCGCAGCACCTCGCCTGTGCGACGATCGTCAGGGTCGACCACCTTGGCGGAAAATCCGATCGAGGTGCCGCGGCCCCGACTGGAAATGATCTTTTCCAGCCCGGAGAACGCCCCACCACAGATGAAGAGCATGTTGGTGGTGTCGACTTGCAGAAATTCCTGCTGCGGGTGTTTGCGGCCGCCCTGAGGGGGCACCGAGGCGACGGTGCCTTCCATGATCTTCAGGAGAGCCTGCTGCACGCCCTCCCCCGAGACATCGCGGGTGATCGATGGGTTGTCGGACTTACGGCTGATTTTGTCGACTTCGTCGATGTAGACGATGCCGCGCTGCGCGCGCTCGACGTTGTAATCGGCCGCCTGGAGCAGCTTGAGGATGATATTTTCGACATCCTCGCCGACATAACCGGCCTCGGTGAGGGTCGTCGCATCGGCCATAGTGAATGGCACGTCGATGATTCGCGCCAAAGTCTGGGCCAGGAGGGTCTTGCCGACGCCGGTCGGCCCAACCAGCAAAATGTTAGACTTGGCCAGCTCGACATCGTTATTTTTCTGAGCGTGGTTCAGCCGCTTGTAATGATTGTGGACCGCGACCGAGAGTACTTTCTTGGCGTGATCCTGCCCGATGACGTAATCGTCAAGCACTTCCCGAATTTCGCGAGGTGTCGGCACGCCATCCTTGGATTTAACCAAGGTTATCTTGTGTTCCTCACGAATAATATCCATGCAGAGTTCGACACATTCGTCGCAGATGAACACCGTAGGACCGGCTATCAGCTTGCGAACTTCGTGCTGGCTCTTGCCACAGAAAGAGCAATACAAGGTGCTCTTACTATCGCCGCTTGCGGCTTTGGTCATCGTCGCTTCTCATTCTCCGACGGGTTCGACGCCAACGTTGGGCTTCCCCCGACGTTTCAGGGGAACGCCCACCCCTGCAGGATAGGCGCCGCAGATTGTCCAATGATTGACTTTCCCCGATCCGAAGGCGGATCACAAGCCTGTCGGAGCCAGGAGTCGGCATATCGGAGGGCCGGTGTCGTTTTTGGGGCGCACCGACGGTGGGCTTAAAGTCGCGCGCGACGAGCTTGCCGCACGGTGTTCAAAGACGCATTTGGCAGCCATGGGGCGTCAAGACAACATGAGCGAGAAAACGACGCCCGTTCCCCGCTCAGAGGTGTTTCGGCCGCTGGTCGCCTTCGACTTCGACGGCACTCTGACGTGGCGCGACAGCTTCAGGGCCTTCCTGGCTTGGCGGTCGGGCGCGCGGCGATACGCCACGGCTGTTGCCGCGCTCGCCCCGCAGATCGCCGCCTACGCGGTGCGCCGGGATCGCACGGCTTTGAAAGCGGCGATGGTGAGGGTGTTTCTCAAGGGCGAGACCCGTTCTGAATTGGAAACGCAGGCCCAGCGTTTCGCGGCAGAGCGGTCGCGGTTGCTTCTGCGGCCCGACGCGGTGCGTACCTGGAAGCGCTGGCAGGGCGATGGCGCAAGACTGATCATCGTCACCGCAACCCCGCAGGTCATCGTCGCCCCGTTCGGTCGTGGCCTAGGCGCTGAAAAGGTCATCGGCAGCCTGCTGGAATTTGATGCTGAAGATAAGGTCACCGGCCGGTTCGTCGGGCCCAACTGCCGCGGGCAGGAAAAGGTCGTCCGCCTGAAGGCGGAATTCGGCGAAGACGTGCGCCTGGAGGCCGCTTACGGAGACAGTGACGGAGATACCCAGATGCTGGCGTTGGCCGACGAGGCGGGCCTGCGGGTATTCGGCGGCAAGCCATGAAACATGCGGGCGCCAAGGCCCTGGATCGCCTGGAGCCGCTGCTTGTCCTGGCCCGCGGGTGCTCGGCCCTGCGCGAGAAATCACGAGGGGTGTTCTATTTTCGCTCCAAAGCCTTCCTGCACTTCCACGAGGACCCCGCCGGCCTCTTCGCCGACATGAGGGGGTCGGACGGTGAGGGCTTCGACCGCGTTCGCGTGGATGATTCCGCCGGGGCCCAGACGTTCGTAAAGCGGCTCGAGGCGGTCGCGGGTTCGGCGCCCGTGGGATTGTGACCGATCACGCAAGCGTAGCGGAGATCCTCGAAGTCTTGCAGCCGCTGGAACGCGCACGGGCGGCGGCAACGCGCGGGGACCTTGGTACGGCCCTGAGCGAATGCGACGTGGCGCACTTGCGGTCGCCGGGAAGCCTCGCGCCGATCCACTTGGCGCTCGAACTCCTGGCGGAGCCTGGCGGAACCCAGGAAATCGCGAGGTGGGCCGACCTTGGCCTTGCCCGCGCCCCGTCCGACTTGCGATTTCTGTGCAGCAAAGCCTATGCGCTCGAATTGCGCGGCGATTTCGACATCGCCGCGGTCTATTGGCGCCGCGCGCAGT
>JAYTRF010000208.1:0-5477 GCA_043746375.1 Caulobacteraceae bacterium
CACGAAGGCGCCAATCGCTGCGGGCGCCGGTTTTTCAGGGTTGCAGCTCACAGCGGCCTGCGGCTGGGCCCGCTGTTTCCCTGATCGGGAGGTCGTAAGCGCCGAAGTTGTGGTTCCGACACAACTCACCGTGCTCTACTGATGCAAATGACCCCCGCCATGCCTGACACCTCCGGCGTCCACCTCCGGTACGAAACCCGGGAAGGCGGAGCACGGGTCGCCTTTGTGGTTTTGTGCAATCCCGCCAAGCTGAACGCCCTTGGCCGAGCGCTGATGGTCGACTTCTGCGCGATGCTGGAGGAAATCTCCCGCGATGAGGCGCTAGGCGTCGTGGTGATCACCGGCGCCGGAGACACGGCGTTCGTCGGCGGCGCCGATATCGACGAGATGGCGGCGATCGATAGACCGGAGGACGCGCGGGCGTTCATCGGCGCGGTGCATGCCTGTTGCGCGGCGGTGCGCGCCCTGCCGGTTCCAGTGATTGCCCGCATAGACGGCTATGCGCTTGGCGCCGGACTGGAGCTGGCTGCCGCCTGCGACCTGCGCGTGGCTTCGGAGCGGTCGATCTTCGGCATGCCCGAGGTGCGGCTCGGGATTCCGTCGGTGGTCGAGGCGGCCCTCCTACCGATGGTGGTCGGCTGGGGCGTCGCGCGGGAGATGCTGCTGCTCGGGGAAACGTTCGATGCCGCCGAAGCCCTCCGCGTGAGGTTGATCAACGCGGTTGTTCCGCACACCGAAATCGACGCGGCGGTCGAATCGCGCATCGCGGCCGTGCTCGCGGGCGGACCGCGGGCGATCCGCTTGCAGAAAGCCTTGATCCGGAGCTGGGAGGATTTACCGCTGAATGAGGCCATCGCGGCCGGGATCGACAGCTTCGTCGCCGCATTCGAGACCGACGAGCCGCGCACAGCTATGGCGGCCTTCCAGGTCTCGCGGCGGGCTCGGCGGCAGCGCCGGAAACATCAGGCCGACGCCGGCGATCAATGAGGCCATAGGCGCCCGCCAGATTTTCGCAAGCCGTGCGCACTATGGCTCCCTGCCCGTCCGCCAGGGTTTCGCCGGTCTGCCGCTCGACGATCCGCCGCCAGCAGCCCGCCTGGCCAAGCACGACATCCGCCTCGCACAGGGCAATGAGGAGCTTGGCGCTGGCCGGGCCGGCAGCCGAGAGGGCGTCGTCGATGCGCTGCCCCGCTGCGCGCCGGACATCGGTGAAAGCGGTCGGGTTGCGCGACCTGTCGACACGCGGCGCGTAATCGCCGCTGCCACCCAGCCCGCGGTGCAGAAGGGCAATGTCGCCCTGCAGGCGACGGACGGCGGCGTGAGCCGCCGGGCTGAGCTTGCCTCGCCGCAGGAACGCGTCGAAGACATCCACCCGCCGTGCGCGGCTGACGCGGCCGCGGGCATTCCTGCCGATCTCGACTGTGGCGTTCATGCCAAGTCCCATCTGCACCGGGTCGACCCCCCAACTGGCCGGGTCGCGCGCGGCCAGACGGTCAGCCAAGCGGCGACGGGCGATATCCACAGGGTCAGAAGCCTTGGCGCGGTGGCGTTTAGTGGCCATGGGGTCAGCCGATGAATGGGAGCAAGGCGCGCTCGATCTGGTCGGCCGTAGGCGCGGACGGGCCTCGCATGACCTTCTGATGGGTGGAACAGTAGGTCCCGTCGCCGCATGGGTTGCAGCAGGCCTCGACGGTCCAACCCTCGCCGGAGACGGGAAACGCGCACTGGCCGGCCCCTCGTCTAAGCCAAGGCTGCGGCGCGAGAGCTATCGACGTGGGCGGTTGGGGCGGCAAAGCATGTGCGGTCATGGATGAAATATTGCATAATGCAATTATCCCGGCAAGCAAAATTTTTCATAATGCACGGCGACACTGGCGCATCGCCTTTGCATAATGCAGCATGCCCAGGGACCCCGAAGCGAACTTTCTGAAGGCTTGGCGCGAACACCGAGGCCTGACCCAGGTCAAGCTCGCCGAAATTATCGGCACGACGGGCGCGGTGATCAGCCTGCTCGAATCGGGCGATCGGCGACTTTCGGACAAATGGCTGCGCCGCCTCGCCCCCGCCCTTGGCACGTCACTGGGCCATCTGCTGGAGCACGACCCGGCCGCGCTGGACACCGACATCCTCGATATCTGGGCCGACATTCCGGAGGACCGCCGCGAACAGGCCCGTGATGTGCTGAAAGCTTTCCGCCCCAAGGCGGCGCGCGGCTAAGACGGGGCGGAATTAGACCCTTCTTACGCCAGCAGGCCGGCCAGACCCAGGGCTGCGGCGGCAACGAGGCACCAAAGCGGGTTGAGCCGGGTGAAATAGGCGATCGCGGCGGTGGCGGCGGTGACGATGGCCAGCCGCCAACCGCTGTCTGCGGCGCGCGCGAGAAGCCAGGCGCTGGCGCTGACCAGCCCGACGCTCACCGGGGCCAGACCCGCGCCGATGGCGACCCGCAAGTCGGCCTCGCGATAGCGATCCCAGATCTTGACGCTCCAGAAGGTGAGCAGACACGACGGGGCGCACATGGCCAGGGTGGCGATTAGAGCCCCCGCCAGGCCCGCCGCCTTCCAGCCGACCAGGGTCGAGATCAGAAAATTCGGACCCGGTGCAGCCTGCGCCAGGGCGAACAGGGCTGCGAAGTCCCGGTCGGTCACCCAGCGATGGACTTCCACCGCCTGCCGATGAATCTCGGGCACAACCGCATTGGCGCCGCCGAAGGCCAGCAGCGACAGGACGGCGAACTGCACAAGCAGCGCAATCAGTGTATCGGCGGGCGATTTCATCGCCGCACCCTCCAGGCGGCGGCGATGCTCAACGGGGCGAGCGCGGCCAGCACCCAGGGCAGCGGCCACCGCAGCAGTCCGACCGCGACGAAGGCTGCGAGAATGAACGGAGCCGCCACGAGGGGTCTGCGGCGGACGAGCGGCGCGGCCATCTTCGCCGCGGTGGCGGCCACCAGCCCTGAAGCTGCGGCGCCCAGCCCGGCGATCACCCCTGCCAGTCGCGGCATGGCCCCAAAACGATCGTAGAGCGCGCCAAGCACGATTACGATGACGAGGGGCGCGGCGATCAGGCCACTGACCGCCGCTACCGCGCCCCTCGCGCCGGCGAACCGCGATCCGACCACGATCGACATGTTGACGATATTGGGCCCCGGTAGGGACTGGCAGAGCACCAGGGTTTCGTTGAAGGTGTCCTCGTCGAGCCACGCCTTGGTTTCAACCAGCATCCGCCGGGCCCACGGCAGCACGCCGCCAAACCCCGAAAGCGTGATCGTCAAAAAGGCGACGAACAGTTCCCGCGGTGTCGGCGCCGCCGGGACGGCCGAGGATTCGTTCGGCTCCATGCCCTTGGTTCTGGAACCGGCCGCTGCGATTTTCAAGGCGACAGATCGGTGTTCAGCGTCGATCTCCCCGAACAATTGCAATTTGCAATCTTCTAGGATAGAATTGTTTTTGCATATTGCACCATCTCGGCGGGGGGTTCATGGCGACCTGGCAGCTTCAAGGTCCACGCCTGCGGGCCCTCGACGGTCACGTCGCGAACTTCGTCGATGACTGTGCGCCGGTGACCGCGGCCCGGTATGTTCACGTCGGGGGCGCCATCCTGACCGACCATGGGCCGATCGGCCTTGGCCAGGCGAGGCATCTCGTCGCCTTCTATGAGCGTGAGGCTTCGCTCACCGTCGCGCCCCACCCTTCGGCCTGGGCCCAGACCTGCACGACTCGCGCTGAGACGCTCGGCGCCATCGCCTGCGCGGCAGTCGCCTGGCGACGCGCTGCGGGGTGGACCGACCCGGATCAAGCGGATGTGGCTGGGGTCCCCGGCCTGGACTGAATTGCGATCGTCCCATGCTCGCTAATCCGCGAGGAGTTGATGTGACATCGCCAGAGCGGATGCGCGGGTCTCGATTGCGTTCCCAATCGTCTTGCTCTCACTATCGCCGGTTCGCCGCCCCTGCCGGGGCGCGCCCGGGATTGCGCATGGCTAATTTGTTCGCTTATAGCGCGTCCGCCAAGACCCCTGGACCGCGCCGCCTCATCGCCGCTGCCACCATCGGCAACGCGCTGGAGTTCTACGATTTCGTGACCTACGCGTTTTTCGCCATTCAGATCGGCCACGCGTTCTTTCCATCCCACAACGCCTACGGGAGCCTGATGCTGTCGCTCGCTACCTTCGGCGCGGGGTTCGTCACGCGCCCGATTGGCGGCATCGTCATCGGCGCCTATGCCGACCGCGTCGGGCGCAAACCGGCGATGATGCTCAGCTTCACCCTGATGGGGGCGGCGATCATCGCCATGGCGCTGATACCGACCTACAAGGCGATCGGCATCGCCGCGCCGATCCTGGCCGTGATTGCGCGCATGGTGCAGGGCTTTTCGCTGGGCGGAGAGGTCGGACCGACGACCGCCTACCTACTCGAGGCGGCGCCTGTGAAGGGCCGCGGCCTCGCGGTCTCCTGGCAGGGGGCCAGTCAGAATATCGCCGCCACCCTGGGCGGCCTGGTGGGTGTCGCGCTTTCCAACCTGATGGCCCCGGCAGCCCTCGACGCCTATGGCTGGCGCATCGCCTTTCTCCTGGGCGCCGTGACTCTGCCGTTCGGCCTGTGGATCCGGCGCAACCTGCCCGAGACCCTGCACGCGCCTGAAGCGACGCCGACAATTTCGACCGCGCGCACGGGCCTGGGCGTCGCCCGCGAGCACATGCGTATCATCGTTCTGGCGCTCATCGTTCTGGCCGCTGGGACCATCGGCACCTACGTCTTCAACTATCTGACCACCTTCGCCCAGAACACACTGCACATGGCGCCATCCATAGCTTTTCTGGCCTCGGCCGCGGCCAACATGGCTGGAGTGGTTTCAATACTGCTGGGAGGCTGGCTCTCCGACCGCATCGGCCGGCGCCCGTTGATGATCTGGCCGGGCCTGGTGTGGGTGTTGATGATCCTGCCGATATTTTTCTGGATCACTCAGGCGCGCAGCGCCTTGGCGCTGATCGTCGGCTCATCGGCCCTGGCCTTCGTCGGTTCAATCGGCGGCGGGGCCTTCTACGCGGCTTTCGCCGAAAGCCTGCCAAAGCGCATCCGCGGTGCGGCCTTCGCCATCGTCTATGCCGTGTCGATCGCGCTCTTCGGCGGCACCACCCAGCTGGTGATCACCTGGCTCCTGCATGTCACCGGCGACGAGATGGCGCCGGCCTGGTATCTGGTCGGCGCGGCGATCATCGGGCTCGTCGCCAGGATGCTGATTCTCGAAAGCGCGCCCGTGAAGCAGGCAGAGTTGGCCCAGGCGGCGGGGTGACGCGCCCAGCGAAAGGGAAGAGTAACACGCCTAGGGCGCCGCCTCCTCCAGGTAGCGACGGCGGAGGTGGCGCTTGAAAGCGGCCGCGCTCAAAGGGCGGCCGGTGGCGTCCGCGACCATGGTGGCGAAGTCGATCAGGCTGGCGCGTTCGTGGATGCGCGGCCGCACCCAGTCGAAGTAGGG
>JAYTRF010000209.1:0-7672 GCA_043746375.1 Caulobacteraceae bacterium
CCCTCAAGGTGAGCCAGCGAGGTCTTCGCGTCCGTCATCGGGCCACGCGAAAGGCCGCCGACGAACACTTCCATGGAGCCGGGCGCGCCCACCTCTGCGGTCAGGTCGGGCGTGCCCGGCGCCCGCCACGCCTCGCCCGCAGCAAGCAGGCGGGCGAAATAGACCGTTCCCGTAGGGCCGTGAACGACCAGCGAAGTTGGCTTGGTCGCCTGTAGAATGACGCCTGACGCGCCGATGGGCGAGCCATAGATAGTTGCGGAGGCCACAAACGGAACGCCGGCCTGGGCCGTGCTCGCCGGCGCCTTGGCGAGGGCGGCGCGCGCGTCGCGGGCAGAAGCCTCCGCAGCGTCGGCCGAGCCGCCGGCAATTGCGGCAGCGGCCAGACCTGGGGTTTCGTAGGGCGCCGGCGACGTGGCTTCTGGCGGCGCCGGCAGTGGTCCTGCCAGGTGCGTTGGACCGGACACTTGCCTTGCCTGGGAGAGGCCGGCGGCCGAGAGGCGCGCGGCCGGCGCCTGTGTCCGCGACGCCACGGCCCAACGCGCCAAATTCCAGGTCACGAATCCCCCGACGATCAGCCCGGCGATGAGCACGATCAGGCCTAGTCTCGCGGGCGGACGGGTATCAAGTCCCATCGGCGGGCGGAGCCCATCATCCGGCGCCGGCGCCTCGGCCTTGAAGCGCGCAACAACTGCGTCGCCGTCCAATCCCAGAGCCCGCGCGTAGGCCCGAACATAACCGACAGTGAATGGCCGCGATGGCAGACTGGAAAAGTCAAAGGTCTCGATGGCGGCGACATGCTGAGGTCGGATGCGAGTGGCCATGGCCACGTCATCGATCGCCAAGCCAAGGCTCTCGCGCGCAGCACGCAGCGCAGCGCCGACGTTGCCCGTAGGATCCAGTACGACAACGCCAGGACGCATGCGCGTTGTCGATGAACGCGCGGCGCTGCCGAAGTCCATAACCGCGCCCGTGTCCAGCGGCATGGCTAGTTGAAATCCCCGACTTGAAAGCCGTTCCGCCCGCTGGCGGTCCGATAGGAAACTGAAGGCTAGGCGCACAGCATTAACGCTTCGTTGTCAGTATCAGCGAAACCACGCGATTCCAATCGCCTAGACTGCGACAAATAGCTTGCGCGCGAGAGATTCAATGTCGGCGCGCACCGAGCCGGCGGGGCTTTTCAAGAGCCCTTCGACACCGCGCCGGGCCGCCTCGCGATCGCAGGACAGCACCATCTGCTTGACCGCGCCTATGCCCGAAGGCGGCATCGACAGGCGATCGAAGCCAAGCCCTATCAAGGTGAAGGCCTCGAGCGGGCGGCCGGCGATCTCGCCGCATACAGAAACGGGCGTGCCTGTGTCGGCGCACGCTGACTGGATGGCTTTAAGAGCCCTCAGCACAGGCGGCGACAGAGGATCGTAGCGATCGGAGACCCGCGAATTGCCCCGGTCCGCAGCGAACAGGTATTGCATCAGATCGTTGGTGCCGACGGAGACGAAGTCGGTCATCGCCAGCAGCGCGTCCAGATGCCAGAGCAACGATGGCGCCTCAATCATCGCGCCGACCTCGAGTCGCGCGGGCGCCGGGCGCCCCCAACGCTTGGCCCAGATGACCTCGCGGTCGACCATGGCCCGCGCGGCGCGAAACTCGTCGACACTGGCGACAAGGGGAAACATGACCTGCAGCGGCCGCCCAGCCACGGCGGCGATCAGTGCGCGCAGCTGCATGCGCAGGAGCCCGGGGCGATCGAGGCCCATGCGAACAGCACGCCAGCCCAGGGCCGGATTATCCTCTCGCTGCGCCTCCAGATAGGGCAGTATCTTATCACCGCCCAGGTCCAGGGTACGGAACGTGACCGGCAGATCCTTGGCCGCGTCGAGAACGCGCGCGTAGAGGTCCGTCTGGGCGGTAAAGCGCGGCAAATCCTCCGAGACCATGAACTGGAATTCGGTGCGGAAGAGACCGATACCCTCGGCCCCCGTTTCCGCCAGACTGTCCAGATCGACGGCAAGGCCGGCGTTCATCAGCAGCGTGATCTTGGCGCCGTCCCTGGTGAAGGCGGGTGTGTCGCGCAATGCGGCAAACACGGCCAGGCGCTTGGCTCGCACGCTGATGCGCGCATTCACGGCCTTGACCACGTCGGGGCGCGGTCGCAGGTATGCTTCGCCGGTCTCGGCGTCGACGATCACCGGGTCACCTTCGCTGACGCGGTCACGCAGGCCGGCGATACGCCCGACGCAAGGTATGCCGAGCGCCCGCGCAACGATTGTTGCGTGACTGGCGGGAGAACCTTCTTCCAGAAGCACGCCGCACAGCTTGGCGCGGTCATACTCCAAAAGATCGGCAGGCCCCAGATTGCGGGCGATGAGGATGGCGTTGTCAGGCAGGATCCGTGCGTGCGCCCCATCGCCCGCCAGGTGACGAAGCAGGCGGTCGTTCAAATCCTCAAGGTCGTGGACCCGTTCGCGGAGATAGGGATCGCGCGCCTGGCCGATGCCGGCGCGGTGTTCGGAACGGACGCGTTCAACAGCCGCCTCGGCGGTGAGGCCAGAGTGAACCGCCTCCTGAAGCGAATGATTCCAGCTGCGGCTGTGCGCCATCATCCGGTAAGTCTCGAGAACATCGTACGATGCGCCGGAAATGCCCTGGTGGCCCTCCAACATGGAGTCGATCTGCGCCTGCAGACCGGCGACAGCGGCGGCCAGTTTGGCCTCTTCGGCCACGGTGTCGTCGGAGAGCAGGCGGCCGACGGCCACCGGGGCCTCATGCAGGACGACAACCCCGAGCGCCAGGCCCTCGGCGAACTTCACCCCCTTCAGCCGCTCCGGTCGATGGGGCGCGATCTCGACGTCCTTGAGTTCCTCCTGAGCCAGAAGGTCGCCGGCCGCGACCATTTCGGCCAGAACCATGGCGATGATCTGCAGGTCTTCGATCTCGTCCTCGGCGTAGACGCGGCTGGTGCGATTTTGGACGACCAGCACGCCTATGGCCCTCCCGCCGCGCAGAAGCGGCGCACCGAGGAAGGCGTGAAACGGATCCTCGCCGGTTTCGGGACGATAGGAGAAGGCTGGATGGCTCGGCGCGTCCGATAGGTTCAGGGGGCCGCCGATGCGCATGATTTCGCCGACCAAGCCCTCTCCGGGCAGCAGGCGAGTGACGTGGACTGCGCCGGGGTCGAGGCCCTCCGTGGCGAACAGCTCCATCTCGCCCGATGCACGCCGCAGGTAGAGCGAGCAGACCTCGGCGACCATCGAGACGGCGATGGTCCGCACCACCGCGTGCAGCTTGGCATGCGCAGGTTCGCCGCCGGCCATGGCCTGGCGAATTTGTCGCAAGAGGCTACGCGGTCCGCGTATGGCGAGGCCTGGCGTTGGCATGAGGACGCTTCGAACGGCTCCCGGAAATCTTGCAGGCGCCTATAGCAGACTTATTGGCGGCTTGGCCGAGACGCGCTCAGCCAGCCTTAGCTTTTTCGCCCGGCGCCCGTGGGCTGGGCGCCGCCTGTCTCGCCGGAGGCGCCCGCCGCCCTCGCCTAGACCTGGTCCAGTCCATAGGCGGCGTGAAGTGCGCGAACCGCCAGCTCGGTGTAGGCGGCGTCGATTAGCACGCTGATTTTGATCTCGCTGGTCGAGATCACCTGGATGTTGACCCCCTTCTCCGCCAAGGCCCCGAACATGGTCTTAGCTACCCCAGCGTGACTGCGCATTCCGACACCAATCACCGACACCTTGGCCACGTCCTCGTTGGCGGTCAGATCTTGAAAACCTATGATGTCCTTGGCTGCGGCGACGATCTCGATCGCGCGCGCGGCGTCGCGCTTACCGACGGTGAACTCCATGTTCGCCGCCCCCTCCGCCCTGGCGTGGCTCTGCACGATCATGTCGACATTGACGTTTGCGTCGGCGAGACGACCGAAGATTTCGGAGGAGACGCCCGGATGGTCGGGCAGCCCAAAGAGGCTGATCTTGGCTTCATCGCGGCTATAGGCGACGCTTGAGACGATGCGTCTCTCCATGATGTCTTCCTCCTCACAAACGATGGTCCCCCGGTCGGCCGTCCCGCCGGGCTCGACAAAGCTGGATAGGACCCTGACGGGGACCTGGTGAGCCATGGCCATCTCCACGGCGCGGGTATGCAGGACCTTGGCGCCCAGGGAGGCCATCTCGAGCATCTCTTCATAGCTGACCCGCGCCAGGCGGCGGGCCTTGGCCTCGACTCGCGGGTCGGCCGTGTAGACGCCGTCCACATCGGTATAAATGTCGCAGGCCTGTGCGCTCAGCGCCGCAGCGATGGCCACTGCGGTCAAGTCGCCCGCGCCGCGCCCGAGGGTCGCCAGCCGTCCACGGCGGTCAACGCCCTGGAACCCCGCGACGACGGCAATCTCGCCCATGCCGAGGGCTGCCAGAAGGTTTTTGGGGTCAATCTCATCGATCCGTGCGCGCCCGTGGGCGTCATCGGTGACAATGGGAACCTGCCAGCCGAGCCACGATCGGGCCTCGCAACCGAGATTGCGCAGCGTCATGGCCAGAAGGCCGGCAGCGACCTGTTCGCCGGAGGCGACGACGACATCGTATTCCTCGTCGGAAGCGGCCAAGCCGGGCGCGGCGGCGCCCGCGCCGTCCGTCCAGGCGACCAGCTCATTGGTGCGGCCCGCCATGGCTGAAACCACGACGGCGACCTGTTTGCCCGCCTGCCATTCGGCGCGCACAAGGCCCGCCACGCGCCGGATGCGTTCGAGGTCGGCCACCGAGGTGCCGCCGAATTTCATTACCAGACGCGACAAGCCTCACCACCCTCGTTCGAGCGAAGGCAGGTTCTATCGACGTGGACGGGGGGGGACAAGAACGCCCCGGAAGACTAAGGATCAAAGGCAATGTCTGCGACCTTGGCACCTTCCAGTATCGACAGAGCCGATGTCGCGCGATTCTCCGCCATGGCGACGCAGTGGTGGGATCCGAAGGGCGAGTTCGCGCCGCTGCACCGGTTCAATCCTGTGCGCCTTGGCTTCATCCGCGAGACGGCCCTGAAAAGATTCGGCCGCGACGGCGCGAAACGCAGGCCGTTCGAAGGGTTGCGTCTTCTGGACATCGGCTGCGGCGGTGGGCTGTTGTGCGAACCCATGGCGCGGCTGGGCTTCACAGTTACCGGCATGGATGCCTCGCAGGCGACCATCGGGGCTGCGGCGGCTCATGCGACCGAGCAGGGCCTGACAATCGACTACCGGCTGGGGACGGCGGAAGAATTGCGAAACACTATGGCCAAGCAATTCGACCTGATCCTCAACATGGAGGTGATCGAACACGTGAACGATCCGGGCGTGTTCCTGCAGGACTGCGCCGCCTTGCTGGCGCCAGGAGGCATGATGATCGTCGCCACCTTGAACCGGACCCTGAAGGCCCTCGCCTTCGGCAAGATCGGGGCGGAATACGTCCTGCGCTGGATTGCCCCAGGAACCCACGACTGGCGCAAGTTCCTGAAGCCAACGGAGCTTCGCGGATTTCTGAGCGGCTTGAACTACGCGGTCGATGGCCCGTTCGGGGTGACCTACAACCCCCTCGCCGGCCGCTGGTCGAGGTCTGCCGACACGAACGTCAACTACATGATGAAAGTGACGGCGCGCCCCTAGTTGATCTCGCTCTCTTTCGGCGGCTCGGGAGGCAGGGGGGCGACCTGGACGCCATCGGCGACCAGGGCCTTGATCTCGGCGGGGGAGGCCTCCCCATAGATGTCGCGTTCCTTGGCGGCGCCCTGGTGGATCGAGCGGGCTTCGGCGGCGAAACGCTCTCCGACGTAGTCGAAGTTCTCGACCACGTGCCGGCGCACACGGCCCATGGCTTCGCGCATCATCTCCCGCATTGCCACGGGCTGAACGGCCGCACTCTGTCTGGCTCCGACGACGGCGGGGGCCATGATCTGCTTTTTTACCGAGTCCGAAGCACAAACCGGACACACCAAGAGCCCGCGCCCGGCCTGATCGTCGAAATCTTCGGAGGCGCCGAACCAGCCCTCGAAATCATGTCCGTTGGCGCAGGCAAGGGCGTAGCGGATCATGGGCCGACGAAAGCCCGCGCTGCGGTAAGCGCCGGGATGGCGCGGCGGGCTTTCGCAACGAGGTCGAGGTCAAGCTCGGCGACGATGGCGCAAGGCTCATCGCTCTCAGCCCGCGCAATGACCTCGCCCCAGGGCGAAACCACCATGCTTCGGCCCCAGGTCGCGCGGCCGTCCTCATGCACGCCGCCTTGCGCCGGCGCCACGACGAACGATCCGGTTTCGATAGCCCGCGCCCGCAAGAGAATCTCCCAGTGAGCCTCGCCGGTTGGTCGGGTGAACGCCGAAGGCACAGTCAGAAGTTCAGCCCCCGCGGCGGCCAGGGCGCGGTATAGGGCGGCAAAGCGAAGATCATAACAGATTGTCATGCCGACGACGAAGCCCGCCGCCCTGGCGATAACAGCCCGCTCGCCCGCCTCGTAGGTGGATGATTCGCGATGTTTTTCCCCAGTCGGCAGATCGACGTCGAACATGTGCAGCTTGTCGTAGCTTGCGACAATATGGCCTCGCGGATCGACGAGCAGCGAGCGATTGGCGGCCTTGCTATCGTCCCGTCTGACCAGGGCCGAGCCGATCAGTAACCAGACCTCCAGTTCGGCGGCGAGGCCCCGAAGCCCCGCAACGCATGGGTCTTGGTCGACGGCGGACAGGACGGACATCAGCTTCGTGCGATCGCGCTGGAGCAGGTTTGTTCCTTCCGGCGTGACGATCAGCTTTGCGCCCCCGGCCGCCGCCTCGCGGATGAACGATTCAGCGTGGCGCAGAGCGGCCCCCTGCCCGGCGGGGGTCCGCAGCTGGACCAAGCCGACTTTGGCCATCAGCCGCTCAGCACCGAATCGAGTTCCCCGGCGCGCTCCAGCTCGATCAATTCATCGCAACCGCCGATGAGCCGCTCGCCGACGAAAATCTGCGGAAACGTCGATGCGCCCGATCGCTCGATCATCTGCTGACGCAGGGCTGGGTCGAAGCCTGCCTCTACCTCTGTGAAATCGACGCCCTTCCTGCTGAGGAGCGCAAGCGCCCGCCCGCAATAGCCGCAGAACGGGCGGGTGTAGATGATGACCTTGGCCATGACGGGGGAGGCGAATCCCTGAAGGACGGTGGAACCAGACCGTCATATAGGACGCGCCGCCAACTGTTTCACGCGGGCAATGACCACCAGGTCGACCTGCGCGGCCCCAGCCGCCTTGAGAGCCCTGGCGCAACCTTCCGCCGTCGCCCCGGTGGTCAGGACATCGTCGACCAGCAGCAGCCGGGCCCCGTCGAGCCGCCTGCGCCAGCTTTGGGAAACGACGAAGGCGCCGGCGATGTTGCGTCTGCGGCCGGCGCCCGACTTGCCGCCTTGGCTTTGCGTCGCTCTCCGGCGCACGAGCGCGTCAGGAAAATAGGCCAGACCGCAAAGGGCTGCCAGCGGACGCGCTATCTCCGCAGCCTGGTTGTAGCGGCGGGAAAGCAGGCGCCAGCGATGCAACGGCACTGGCACAACCGCATCGGCCCCGACAACCAAGTCGGCGCCGGCCCTGGCCAGCCACCGGGCGAAGAGACCGGAAAGATCGCTGCGGTCGCCATGTTTCAGCTTCAGGATCAGATCCCGCGAATGCTCGTCGTACAGGCAGGCCGCCCTGCC
>JAYTRF010000210.1:0-3683 GCA_043746375.1 Caulobacteraceae bacterium
GGCGCAGGCGCGGCGGAAGCCTGGCGCCTGGCGCTCGAAGACCTGCCGCACGACTGCGCCTTCGAGGCGATCGGGCCGGAGTCAGGCTTCGTCGCTGACTATGTGGAGCGGCGGATCGGCGAAATCGTGGTGGCCGACGTCCGCGGCGCGCCGCTAATGCTGTGCGAACGAGTGGAGACGTCGGGCCCGCTCACCCTGTTGCAGGCGGTGGTCGAGGGCCATCCGGTGTTCCGCAGCGCCCAGGGCGACAGCGTCACCCTCAGGCCGGGCCAGCTCATCGTTCGCCGCTGCCTGCCCGGCGCGGTGCTCTGGTCCGAAAAGGCCTCGCGCGTGGTAACCGCCTTCGTCGCTCAGCATCTGCTGGCGCCTCGGTTCGCCACCGCCGCCGCGCTAAACGGCTACACCCTTCTGGTCGACAACGCGCTGCCGCCGCGGCTGCTCTACAGTTTCGTGGTCGGGTTGGCCGATGCCGACGGGACGCTGGCCGGTGCGCGGGTCGCGGCGATCGACGCCCTGGGCGGGCTTTTGTCTATGGTGCTGGCCCAGCTGCCCCAGCCGCCCGAACCGGTCTCCGAGTTGGCGGCGCGACGCGCAGTGGATGTGCTCAACTATCTGCGGCGCAACTTCGCCAACCCATCGCTGACGCCGGCGATGATGGCCGATGATCTGGGCCTGTCGGTTCGCTATGCGCACAAGTTGATGGGCATGACCGGCCGCTCATTCCGCCAGGAGCTGATCGCCCTTCGGCTGGACGCGGCGCGCGCCGCATTCGCCGGCAACCTGCGGCCGCGCCAGACCATCGCCGACATCGCCATCTCGGTCGGATTCAACGATCTGTCGCAGTTCAACCGGCATTTCCGGACCGCATTCGGCATGACGCCCCGCGCGGCGCGCAAGCTGGACGAGGCGCGGGGCTTTGCGCCCGATCTGGTCGAACAGACGCCGGGTTGGGACCGGACCGCGGCCCAGGTGCGTGGCCGCGCCGAGGCCGCCACCTGCGGGACGCCGGCGCTGGAGGCGGAGGCCGCGCGCTGCCGCTGAGCCGCCCATGCGCCAGGGCGCTTCCATTGCTTCGGCCTTGCCTCTAGCTTGGCTTCCCTTCTTTCAAGTCCGATCGAGCGGAGTACGCCGGACCCATGAGCACCGCCCTTTTTTATGAAAATCCCCGGCCGCTGGACGCCGTGCGCGACGCAGACCTCAGGGTGCGCGAGATCACCGACCTTGGCTTCGCCCGCGAAGCCAACACCATTCCGATCAATCTCGTCGAGTTCTCGCAGGTCGCCCGCCACTACCCGATCGGTTTCGTCGGCGAGGCGGCCCTGCCGACCGCCATCGTCGGCCTGCAGAAGGAAAATCTGTTCGTCGACAATGAGGGGGCGTGGCGGCCTGGCGTCTATGTTCCGGCCTTCGTGCGGCGCTATCCGTTCATCTTCGCCGAGACCGACGACGTTGACCAGTTCACTCTGTGCATAGACGACGACCCGCGGGCGGTGTCGCTGGCCGAGGGGCGGCCCCTGTTCCAGAACGGCCAGGCCGCGCCGCTGATCAACCAGGCGCTTGAGTTCTGCCGGTCGTTCCAGGTAGCTGCGCGGGAAACCGACGCCTTCGTCAGGGCGATCAAGAAGTCGGGCATCCTGGTCGAGCGCAAGGCCGAAACCCGATTGGCGGCGGGGGCCAGCTTCACCCTCGCCGGATTCCAGTCGGTCGACCCTGATCGGCTACGCAAGCTGCCCGCCCGGACCCTGGCCCTATGGAACGAGAAGAACTGGCTCGCGCCAATCTTCATCCACCTGCAGTCGATGACGAACTGGAACGACCTGATGGAGCTGATCCCGTCGGTCCAGGCCGGCAAAGCAGAAAAGGTGATCAAGTCGCAAAAGGCTAAGGTGAACTGAGGACCGGCCTCGAAGACACAGATCGCGCCGGCTAGTCGTGGGACGAGGATGAGCGAGGCCTTGGCAGCGATGAAAGCGCGCAGTGGCTGGGTAGAGGCGGCGCTGGCCATACTCGACGGTGCGACCTGAGAGCCTGCCCCGCCCTTCGACGACGATCGGTTTCAATCGCCTCGATTGGCTGGCGCTCTGGCTCGACCTTGCCGCAGCGCATCATGATGACCGATCCGTCGATCCTGATCTGGGGCGAGCCGCTCGACCCTATATTGGTGGTCAACCATTTCACCAACGCGGGCGCCGCGCTGGACGCCCACTGACCGCACGCCGATGCTTGGACCATCGACGCCTCGCGCGCGACCTCGCCCGGACATGCGTGGCCACCCTTTCGCCAAACCCCCGCCGGCTGAAGGCGAGGATGCGGGCTATCATCGACGCCTGGGTGGCCGCGCCTGCGCGCGCCCACGGCCATGCGCTCTGGGGGCGCCAAGCAGGTGCGATGGCCCGGAGCCGACGGGCTGCTGCGCTGGCTCTATGCGAAATCCGACATCTACCGGCCACCTATTCCGAGAATTCACCGGCCGGGGGTTCCGATCAATGTCCGGCCGCCGGTTCCGATAATTAACCGGCCACCGATTCCGAGATGAAGCCGGCCACCTTGGCGGCGGCGTTTTGGACGCTCGATTGGGTCAGCAACTCAGGCATGCGCTTGTCCTCAGAGGATCATGAGGGGAGCGGATATGCCGAAGAAGAGGCAGCTGACGGTGAGGCAAATTCGGCGGTTATTGCGCCTTCATCATGAGGGAATGGCGACGCGGCAGATCGGGCGGGTCTTGGGCGTGGCGCGAAGCACGGTTCAGGACGCGCTGACGCGGGCGGCGGAGGCGGGGCTGTCGTGGCCGCTGCCAGAGACGATGGGCGAGGAGGAACTGGCGGGACGGATGTTCTCGCGGCCTGGCGTGGCGGTGGGTGCGCGCCGTCGCGCGGAGCCGGACTGGGCTTTTCTGGCGCGCGAGTTGCGTCGGCCTGGCGTGAACATGACGGTGCTGTGGGAGGAGCATGGGCGGGATGTGGAGGATGGCTACGGGTATAGCCGGTTCTGCGATCTGTTCCGCGGCTTCGAGCGCCGCTTGTCGCCGGTCATGCGTCAGCACCATGTCGCCGGCGACAAGATCTTCGTCGACTATTCGGGCAAGCGGATCGGGATCTGCGATCCGAAGACCGGCGTGCTGCATCCAGCTGAGATCTTCGTGGCTGTGGCCGGGGCGTCCAATTACACCTTTGCGGAAGCGACGTGGACACAGACGCTGCCCGACTGGATCGGCTCGCATGTTCGGATGCTGCGTTTCTATGGCGGGTGTCCGCGGCTGCTGGTGCCGGACAATCTGAAAAGCGGCGTCAACAAAGCGTCGTTCTATGATCCTGAGATCAATAGAAGTTACGCCAAGATGGCGTTGCACTATGATCTCGATATTCTTCCGGCAAGGCCGCGTCGTCCGAAAGATAAAGCGAAAGTAGAGGCAGGGGTGCGCTTCGCGCAGTCCTACGTTCTGGGGCGCCTGCGCAATCGAACCTTCTTCTCGTTGGAAGAAGCCAATATCGCCATCGCCGAAGTCATGGTCCTGATGAACTCTCGGCCGATGCGGCGGCTCGGCGTCAGTCGCCAAGAGCTGTTCGAGAGTGTGGAGGCCCGAGCCTTACGGCCGCTTCCGACGAGCGAATATGAGTACGCCGAGTGGCGTAAGGCCCGGGTCAACATCGATTATCACGTCGAGGCCGACACCTTCTTTTACT
>JAYTRF010000211.1:0-3758 GCA_043746375.1 Caulobacteraceae bacterium
GCCAGTGTCTTCGCAGCGGCCGGCCTGATCGGCTCGTTCCTGGGATCGAGCCTCGCGAAGCAGGTGGAAGGGCAGCGTCTGCTGCTCCTCTTCGCCATCGCGATGGCCGCGATCGCGCTCTCGATGCTGCGCAAACCGCGCAACGAAGGCGACCCGACCGTCCACATAACCTGGCCGCTGGTGGCCAGGCTGGCGCCGATCGGTGTGGTGACAGGCTTCGCCGCGGGCTTCTTCGGCATCGGCGGCGGCTTTCTCATCGTGCCGGGCCTGATGGCGGCGACCGGGATGACGCTGGCCAACGCCGCCGCGTCCTCGCTGGTCTCGGTGACACTGTTCGGAACGGCAACCGCCGCGAACTACGCCGCATCCGGTCTGGTCGATTGGCCGATCGCGGGCCTGTTCATCGCCGGCGGGGCCTTAGGCGGTCTTGTAGGGCTGCGCGGCGCCAAGCTTCTGGCGGATCGAGCGACGTTGGCGCGGCGGCTGTTCGCGATCCTCGTACTGGCGGTCGCGGCCTATGTCGGGTGGCGGGCAGCGAACGGATAAGCCCGTGCCAGACGTCGGCTTTGGGATGGCCGCCAAGCGTGGACAGACCAGCTGTTGGGCAAGGCGCTCGATGCCCTCCTGGCTTTGGCGCTTTGACCGGCTCGCGGGGCGCCATATCGGACGGCTACCGGCTATGCTCACACGACCCAACCTTCCGCTGAGGCCCGCATGACCGACCGCCCCGTCAGCCGCTACCCCGTCCCCGAGGTCATGGACCTGCCGGAGGATCTGCGGGCGCGGGTCCTTGGCGTGCAGGAGAAGGTGGGCTTCATTCCCAATGTGTTCCTGGCCCTCGCCCACCGGCCGGCCGAGGCGCGGGCTTTCTTCGACTACCACGACGCCCTGATGGAGAAGGACGGCGGGATCACCAAGGCCGAGCGGGAGATGATCGTCGTGGCGACCTCGGCCGCCAACGATTGTCTCTACTGCGTGGTGGCGCATGGAGCGATCTTGCGCATTCGAGCGAAGAACCCGCTGGTGGCCGACCAGGTGGCGGTGAACCACCGCAAGGCCGACATCACGCCCCGGCAAAGGGCGATGCTGGACTTCGCCCTGAAGGTTTCTCAGGCGTCGGGCTCGATCGGCGACGCGGATTTCGAAGCCCTGCGCGCGCACGGCTTCAGCGACGAAGACGCCTGGGACATCGGCGCGATCGCCGCCTTCTTCGCCCTGAGCAACCGCATGGCCAACCTGACTTCGATGCGGCCGAATGACGAATTCTTCGCGATGGGCCGACAGGCGCGTTAGGCGAGAGCCTCAACGTCCAGGGCCACGCGGCGGAGTCAGCGCGTGGCGAGGAATGCGTAACGGTTGACGCTGAAGAAGAATTCGTCGGCGGCGATCAGGGCCTCCTGGTCAGACCACCAAGCCTCCCGCTCCGTGGGTTCCAGGCCGAATCTGTGGCCGTTGGCCGCCACGAAACTGCGGATCGACCGGATCATGCCCCCCGCATAGCTGACCGGCTGCCAGCGGGGTGAAAACATCGGCACGATTTCCACCCGCCGGACTTCGAACCCCGCCGCCCGCAACATCGGCCCAAGCTTCGCGGGCAGGTGCGGATCGGCCAGATGGTCATCCCAGCAAGCCAGCATCCGGTCCATGCGGACGGGGTCCGAAGAATGCCAGACGATGCTTCGCCAGTCGGTGTCGAGGATCACGGCGCGGCCGCCAGGCCGAAGCACCCGGTGCAGTTCGGACAGAGCGCGCGGCATCTCGGGGACATATTCGTAGACCTGGGTCGAGACCGCCGCGTCGAAGGCCGCGTCCGGGAGGTCCAATGCGGCGGCGTCACCGATTCCGACCTCCGCCTGGGGCAGGTCCTTCAGTCGCGCCGCCGCAGCAGTAATCATGGCCGGGGCCAGATCCAGACCCACCAGCCGTCCCGACTCCCCCACCAGCCGCGCCAGGTCCAATGCCAGCAGACCCGGTCCGACGCCCACGTCCAACAGGCGCTCGCCCGGCGCCGGGGCCAGCAGGTCGATCACCCGCGACCTCTGCGCGACAACGTCGGGCGTCAAATAGACCGCCTCGATCGCCCTGGCGGCCGCGGCGTCGAAGGTCAGTTGGCTCATTGAGGCTTCTCCCTACCCCACCCATAAGCGGCCTTTGGGCAGCCATGAAGATGTCACCGCAAAGGCGCACCAAGGGCCGAGGTTCCTGTTCGCCCTCGGCGACCGAAACGGTGGACGTCGAGGGGACCGAGAGGGCCCCCGAGGCGCGAGCCGATATTTTACATTTTCAGCTTTGCCCCGCTTCACAGGAGCGCCCCGCGGGCTGATGCTGGCGATCAATTCCGGCCAAGAACGGTCGGCAGGAAGGGCTGGGGACAACAATGGCTGAATATCAGGGCAAGTGTTTTTGTGGCGCAGTTGAAATCGCGGTCAGCGGCGCGCCGGCGGCGATGGGCTATTGCCATTGCGACTCGTGCAAGACTTGGGCGGCGGCGCCGATCAATGCCTTTTCGCTTTGGGATCCGGCCAGCGTGAAGGTCGTCAAAGGCGCCGATCAGATTGGCATGTTCAAGAAAACCGAAAATAGTCACCGTCAATTCTGCAAGACGTGTGGCGGACACATAATGACCAATCATCCGGGCATGAAGATGATCGATGTGTATGCAGCGATCTTGCCCGCCCTGGAGTTCAAGCCGGAACTGCACGTCTTCTATGGGGAAAAGATGGTTTCGGTGAAGGACGGGCTTCCCAAATTCAAGGACGCGCCCAAGGAGATGGGCGGCTCAGGTGAGATGTTACCAGACTGAAGGTATCTGCCGACCGGGCTCGCCTGGTCGGCGCTGTTGGCCGGGTGTCGTTGGAATATTGGCGACTTGTTTCGGGTCAGGCCCGGCAGCCCTAGACGCGACGGGGCATTGTCAGACTAAGAAGACCAAGCGTCACCTTCGCCGCTCCTCGGCTCCGTGGAAGTCAAAAGATGCTGACGCCATAAAATGTTGCGCGAATGAGGGAACCGTCGACTTGCTAAAGAAGCATATTATAGGACCTTAGTCTGACGATGACTTCCAAGGGTATCTAAGCCACACCGCTTCGAATCCGGGAGGTTCGATATGGAGGCTATTCAAGCCCTCGCACGACAAGCACGGGACAAGAGGCATGGCGTACGACTGCCTCAGCGACACTGCCCAGGAGGACACGACCTAGGCTACCTCGCCCATGGCTGCCGATGATGATGAGATCGGCTGACCAACGGGTGGAGGTTGTGTCTATGACGTCGGCTGCATGGCCAACGCGAACCAAGTGCGAAGCGCTCGGCGGAAGATCTACCTGACGGCGAAGCGCGGCAATGACCTCATGGTCCTCGCGTTGAGCGCGCTCAAGCAATTGTTCGGCGGACATCCCGATTTCGCTCGGATGGGGTGCAGGGGGCTAAACGACGAACAGCGTGGCCATCTCCGCGTTCAGCGTCTGAGCAAGCTCAACGCCAACCCGCGGCGCATGGAGAGAAACTGGACTACCATCGATCGGGATCAGTATGAGGTGGACCCCATCGGTTGGACAGGAATCGATTGGATTTAAGAGAGAGCCGCCGGTTCACGATCCCTGGCTATGGGGCCAGGCTATTGCAGTTTGAATCTACCTTTTCCCTGGACTGAATTGAATCCCTTTCTTCCTGTTGCAGCAGGGCCTGTGGGGATGGGGTCAAGGCCCTTGCCTTGTCCACATTTCCACAGGTCGCACCGGCGCCGCGATAGATTTCGC
>JAYTRF010000212.1:0-2844 GCA_043746375.1 Caulobacteraceae bacterium
CCGAGGTAGTCGGCCATGTCCTGGCGCGACATAGGCAGTTCCACTGTCTCGTCCGAGCCCATGCGGTCCGCCAATTCAACGAGCAAGCTCGCGACCTTCTCACAAGCGGCGCGCCTGCCGAGCATTAGAACATGATCTTGGCTGAACTGAAGGTCGGAGACTGCCAGGCGCCACAAGCGTCGCGGGAGGTCACCATCGTCGCTCGCGAGCACTGACCGACGTGCGACGATGACTACCGAATCGGCCAGCGCTTCGGCAGTGGCGCGGTGCTCAAGGCCCGCCTCGACACCGAATACATCTCCCGGCAGATAGAATTGGAAAATCTGCCTGCGTCCATCGGCCAAGACGCGCAAACAGCGCACCGCGCCCTTGACCACCTTGTAGACATGATCAGCGGGCTCACCCTCGCCAAAGACCTCCTGGTCGCGACCAAAGTTCAGAGCGACCCCGATGAGGTTGATGTCGTCGACATCGAAAGTCCGAGCGAGCTTCGGCGGGATTGGACGTGGGCGCGCCGCGGTCGCCACAGAGTAGGTCTGCATCGCTATTCTCCGCCCTGGGATCGGCGGTACATGACTATCTGAGCCGGGGCCGAGCTGAAATTCGTGTCGAACCCCTAAGGGGCACTACGGAGGCGCCCCCCGCGCAAATCTCCAAGCGCGCGCATTTGACCAGGATCAAGGCCGCCTTCTGGAAAAGGGGACACACTGGCAAAATCGGAAATGGGGCATCGCCTTGGACCAATTGATCGACAATGATCGGGCGGCGGCGACCATAGTCGTCGTCGAGGATGATCGCTCGCTGTTGAATGCCCTTGTCTTCGCCCTCGAGGCTGACGGGTTCAACGTCCGTGCTTACGCTTCCGCAAAGCCCCTGCTTGCTTCACCTGTTAACGCCGATTGCATGGTCATTGACCTGAAGCTGCCGGATCTCGACGGGCTCACGCTCATCGCACGCTTACGCAAGATGGGTACGCGTGCGCCGGCCATTCTTATCACCACAAACCCAGGCCGCGGCAGTCGCACGGCTGCCGCGGCGGCCGGTGTGGATATTGTCGAAAAGCCTCTGATCACAGACGAGTTGCGCGCGCGTATCGCCACGGCGATCGCAGCCTATAGATAGCACCTTCCGCCCGATCGGCGATCGGGCGCCATGCAGACCCGCCCCGGAAGTGCCTGCGCGAGCCGTGTCGACCTTCGTTTCGGCCGTCCCCGGTCCGTGGAAGCGTGAGCGCCCTTGACCTGCCTCAAGGACGAAGAGTCGAGAGTGAACCACAGTGCCTCGCCCCGGCCGGAGAAACGGTCGAACCTGTGGGGACAGCCGATGACAGCCATTCACGTCCCGCCGGCCTTGCGCAACGCTCGCGAATTGGTCGCCACGAAGCATGACGCCTTCAACTCGCTGCAACGCGCGATCGAAAGGGTGTTCGACGACATCAACGGCGACATTGGTCGGCTGGCCGCGGCCGCCCACTCGCGCCTGGACGTCAGCGAGACGGGGTCCCAGATTAAGGTGACGGCCGAGCACCCAGGCCCCGAGGAGCAGGACAACGGTGTTTCGGGTACGGACAAGGTCCCGCCCGTTCCCGGAGAACAAAGACCGAGGCCGGACGCCAAGAACAAGAAGCCTGCCCGTGTCGCCACCCCCGGGCTCGACGTCAGAACGGTAGGCTGATCCTCATGAGTCCTCCGCGAGGGCGACGGCTGATCGCCAGCTTGCTTCTGCTCACGGCGCCCTAACCAGGCGGCCCCGCTGGGGCAGACGGGCCCTTACCGATGATTTGATCTGCATCATGGCGACTTCGCGCGTCTGGGGAGACCTTCCAATTTGAGGCCGCGCCGAACTGACGCGAGCCCAAAGATGGAGCTACCCCATGGACGACAAGATTCTCAGACAAGACATCATCTACGAACTCGACTGGGATCCCAGCATCGAGTCCGCCGATATCGGCGTGGCCGTCAACGCTGGCGTCGCGACCCTCACCGGCCACGTGCCAAACTACTATCAAAAGCAGGCCGCCGAGCGGGCGTTGAGGCGCGTAGTGGGCATCAAGGCTGTCGCCGAAGAGATCAAGGTGCGCTATCCCGGTGCGGTTACCCACACCGACGGGGACATCGCCCACCAAGCCCTGTCGGTTCTGAAGTGGGACGTGCTCCTGGCCAAGGATGCGATCCAGTTGAAGGTGGAAAGTGGTTGGGTCACGCTATCGGGTGAGGTTGCCTGGGAGTATCAGCGCCGCGCCGCGGGGGACGATGTGCGCAAGCTCTTCGGCGTCGTCGGCGTGAGCAACCAGATCACCATCAAGCCGCATGTGTCGCCGATTGACGTGTCCCAGCGGATACAGAACGCGCTCAAGCGCGGTGCGGAGATGGAGGCCAAGGCGGTGAGAGTGTCTTGCGAGGGCGGCAAGGTCAGGCTTGAGGGAACCGTACACAGCCTGCGCGAGCGCGATGCCGTCGAGCGCGCCGCCTGGGCCGCGCCGGGGGTGCGGTCGGTGGAGGATCACGTCCTCATTCGTTAGCCGAATCGGCTGGGACGCCGGCCCCGCGCCTACGATCCGTCGCCGAAAGAGCGCTCCAGACCATCCGATCTGGAGCGCTCACTCCTTTTTGCCTATTCAGTTCGCCGCCGTCCCGGCGCACGCCTAGTTGGCGGCCAGAAGCGCAGGCGCGCGCGCCCGGCTAGGTTTTGCCTCTACGCCTGGGCGCGGAGGTGTTCAATGGCGTGATGTGTTGGCTCGCGGGGAGATGCCGATGTGGTCGAGAACGGCGCGCACGAAGGCATCTTCCCCGCCCAGCGCCGCCTTCAACGGTTCGCACTCCTTGAAGCCCGCCATTTCGGCGA
>JAYTRF010000213.1:0-9036 GCA_043746375.1 Caulobacteraceae bacterium
CCGAGGATTCTGGGGGTTTTGGGGAGATACATGGTCTCGAGTTTTTGCACCGAGAAGCCTGCGGCCTCGATGGTGGCCGCGACCGGACGGGTCAAGTGACAGCCACCGGCCAGCCGGGTCCAAAGCGGGTCGACGCGCCGTTGCCATCTCTCGATTTTGGGGTCCGGCGACAGGCCGTGTTCTGAAAACAGGAACTGGCCGCCCGGCTTGAGCACGCGTCGCGCCTCGGCCAAGGCAGTCTGCGGTAACCTGACCGAACAGAGGGTGAAGGTGCATACGATCGTGTCGAATGCTCCGACATCGAACGGCAGGCTCTCGGCCTCGCCGTCCAGGACTTCGACCGCCAGACCGTTCGGACGGGGCGCGGCAGCGGCGATTTTGCGAAGGGGCGCGGAGGGATCGACGCCGGTAACGCTTTGGACGCGCGTTGGATCGTAGAAGGCCAGATTGAGACCCCCGCCGATTCCCAGTTCGAGCACGCGCCCGCGCGCGCCAGGAACCACCTTGGCCCGTTGTCTCTGGATGGGCCTCGCGCCGCAGGCGCAGCCGATCACATGGGGAAGAATTGTCCGTTCGTAAAATGAAGTCATCTGAGAGCCTCTTCAGCAGCGAATTGCGCCAGATCAAGCTCGCCTGCGGCGATGCGCTGCACGGTGCGGACGAGCAGTTCCGGCTCAGCGGCCGTCACTCGCCGTTCGATACTCTCCGCGGTCTCGCCGGGCGTGACGGCAAGGCTTACCTGAGCCACGACCGGCCCGTGGTCGTAGGCGTCGTCGACCAGGTGAACGGAGGCGCCGGTCACCCGATCGCCGGCCCTGATGACGGCCTCATGGACGCGACGGCCATACATCCCCTCCCCGCCGTGCCGGGGCAGCAGAGCGGGATGGATATTGAGAATGCGGGCGCCATAGGCGTTCAGGACCGCTGGGCCGAGCTTGCGCAGGTAGCCCGACAGAACGATCAATTCCGCGCCGGCGTCGATGAATGCCGCTGCCAAGGCGCGATCGGCGCCGACGGGGTCGCGCACCGTTGGAATGCATAGGGTGGCGATTCCACGATCGGCCGCGAAGGCCAGGGCCGGAGCGGCGGTCTTGTTGCTGACCACGAGGCGCGCCTGGGCGGCAAGCTCCCCCGCCTCAATCGCCGCGACAACAGCGCGCAGGCCAGTGCCATTGTTGGAGGCGAGAAAACCGAGCCGAATCATGCACCTGGATCCGTAAGCTCGATGACTGACCGCATGCCGTCAAAGGCGACCTCGACGCCAGCCGGCAGACGCCTCGACAATTCGGCGTAGTCGAGATCGATGTGCATGTTGGTCATGATCGCACGCCGCGGCTTTACAGCTTCGATCCAGGCGAGTGTGCGCTCGACATGAGCATGGGTCGGATGGGGCGTGTAGCGCAGCGCATCGACGATCCACAAATCGAGGTCCCGCAGCGCGCTCAGTGACACGTCCGGCAGCTGAACCACGTCGCTGGAATAGGCGATGGCGCCAAATCGATAGCCGAGCGATCGGACGGCGCCATGATCCTGGTCGAAGGTCACAACCGGAATAGGTCCCGAGGGGCCGTCGATGGACCACGGGGCGCCGTGCGCCGGCGTCAGTCGCGCCCTGGCGATGGCAGGATAGATCCCCTCCCCTTCGAAGATGTAGCCGAACCGCGTCATCAGCCGCTGCCGTGTCGCCTCATCCAGCCAGCAGTCGATCCGCTGCCGCTGGGTTATGGCGAAGGCCCGGATGTCGTCGATGCCGTGGCACTGGTCGGCGTGATCGTGGGTCAGCAGGAGGGCGTCCAGGCGCCGAGCTCCTGCGGCGATGGTCTGCAGGCGAAACTCCGGCGACGCGTCCACCACAAGCGTGGTCTGCCTCGCCGGACCCGCGTCACCAAGACGGCGGACCATGAGGGAACAACGCGAGCGGACATTGCGCGGTTCGGATGGGTCGCACGCGCCCCAGGCGCCATCGGCCCTTGGCACTCCGCCGGAAGAGCCGCACCCCAGAATGGTCACCTCGAGCCTCACGGTCGCGGTATCTTTTCAAACAGCGCAAAAAAGGCGTCGGCGGTTCGCGCCCGCGCGTCGGCAGGCGACCAACCGCGAATCTGGGCCAGTCGGTCGACGATGTGCGGCAGGTAAGCCGGCTCGTTACGGCGCCCGCGCATCGGCGCCGGGGCAAGATAGGGGCAGTCGGTCTCGACGATGATCCGATCGGCGGGCATGTCGGCGATTACCGACCTCACCGCATCGGCAGCCCTGAAGGTGGCGATGCCCGAGACCGAGAACCAGGCGCCCAAGGCGGCGGCGCGGCGGGCCAGCTCGGCCCCGGAGGTATAGCAGTGCATGAGAATCCGAAATGGCCCCGCAGCATGCGCGTCTTCCAGAATCTGCGCCATCTGCGCGTCGGCCTCGCGGCTGTGCACGATAAGCGGCAGGCCGGTGCGGCGAGCCGCCTCGATATGGGAGCGAAACACCTTCGCCTGCACGTCCCTGGGGCTCAGGTCGTAGTGAAAGTCCAGTCCCGTTTCACCGATGCCGACAACCTTCGCCGCGCCTGCAAGGTCGCATAAGGTATCGGCGCTAAGCTGTCGATTGTCCTTGGCTTCATGCGGGTGCGTACCGACGGTCGCCCAGATGTCCACGTGAGTGTCAGCGAGAGCGTAGGCAGCCGGGAAGTTCGCCACCCGGTCGCAAATGTTGATCATCAGCGCCACGCCGGCGGCCCGCGCGCGCAGGATTACCTCGTTGCGGTCGACATCGAACTGCGGGGCATGAAGATTGACGTGACTGTCGATCAGCATGCCGGCGCTCAGCCAATCGCTCGCAGGGCCGAAAGCGCGGTGTAGAAGGCGTCGGCGCGATCGAGATTGAGCAACTCCGCCTGGCGGGGAAAATCCACCAAGAGGGTCCACGCCTTCGCCCATCGCTCAAGCCTCGCGCCTTCTCCGGCCATCACCTGGCCGCCGGCAAGCGCCGCAACCTGGGCGGCGAGGCGTTCGAAAGTCATTGAGAAACGCGCAGCGCCGGCCGCCCCTCGGAAACTATCGGCCATGGCCAGCAACTGGCTCTCGTCGACCTTGGGAAGCGCGCGTAGCAGATCCCTTGCCACAGAATCGGCTTCCAACGCCCCTGCGGCGCCCAGGCGCCACGCTCGGCCCGGCGCATTGTCGGCCATGCGGGTGAGGAGGGTTGCCGCCTCAACGTCGACTTCGGCGTGCGACGCCACCCAGGCTGCGGCGTTTACCTCCGCGGGCGGTTCGAATTTCAATCGACGGCAACGGGAGCGCAAGGTCGCGATCAGGCCGCCCGGAGCGTGAGAGACCAGGAACAACACCCCGCGATCGGGCGGCTCCTCCAGGATCTTCAGCGTCGCGTTCGCCGCGGCGCCGTTCAGGTCGTCGGCGGCGTCGATGATCGCCACCCTGTATGGCGAGCTAGCCGGCGTCTTGGCGAAAAATTCCGCAAGGCTCCGGGCATCGTCGACAGTTATCCCCTTGCGCACCTTGCCGTCTTCGGTGTCGCGCTGCAGGACCAGCAGGTCGGGATGGGCGCGGGCGATGATCTGGCGACATACGGGATCATCCGGCTGTGACCCCAAAAGCCCCAGGGAACGCTCCGACGCGGCGCCCAGCAGCCTGCGGGTGGCCCGGTAGGCGAAGGTCGCCTTGCCGACGCCTTCGGGTCCGGCCAACAGCCAGGCGTGATGCAATCGCCCGCGTGACTGTGCGTACAGGAAGGCACTCTCCGCCGCCTCGCCGCCCTGATAGTCAAAACTCTCGCGGGGATGGGGAATGATCAGGTTCATTCCAGGCCCAGCCGCTCTTTGACCAGGCCCCATACCGCCAGGGCGACGGCCTCCTTCGGCGCCGTGGCGTCGATGACCACGCAGCGGGTGGGCTCCGCCTCTGCGACAGCCAGGAATGCGGCTCGCAGGCGTCGATGGAAAGCCAACCCCTTGTCTTCAAAGCGCGTCTCCGCCCCGGCGCGACCCGTACAGCGGGCAAGGCCCGTCTCGGCGGGCAGGTCGAGAACAAGGGTCAGGTCGGGCTGGATCGCACCCAGCACCTGCGCTTCCAGGGCGGCGATCAGGGCCTGCGGCGCACCACCCGCCGCCCCCTGGTAGGCTCGGGTGGAGTCGGCGAAACGGTCACAGAGCACCGCGGCGCCCCTGGCCAGCGCCGGGGCGATCACCCGCTCGATGTGATCGGATCGCGCCGCATAGAGAAGCAGGGTCTCGGAGATGGCCGACCAGCGACTGGGGGCGCCGGTGACCAGAAGCGCGCGAATCGCCTCGGCGCCCGGCGATCCGCCCGGCTCCCGCGTGGTCACGACCTCGCGACCGTTGGCGGCGAGGCGTTCGGCCAATAGGGCGACCTGGGTCGATTTACCGGCCCCCTCCCCGCCTTCGAAGCTGATGAATTGGCCGCGCGCCATGGCCCGCGCACTTGGGCCGGTTCGCTGCGGCTTGTCCAGAAGCCCCGCCGCCCCTGGAACTCCAAACGCTCTGGCTGCTAGAACCGGCGCCCCGGACGGGTGGCCGAGTGGTTGAAGGCAGCGGTCTTGAAAACCGCCGTGGGTTCACGCCCACCGTGGGTTCGAATCCCACCCCGTCCGCCATTTCAGTCCCTGAGTGGGCACCGCGTTTGCGCCGCCGTTCGCCACAAGCGCCTGAAGCAACCTGGACTTCGATCCCATGATGCGGACCTCGCCCTCGGCGACCTCGACGCGCTGGGCGAGCGCGCGGAGATGGTCGCGGCGGTGGCCGCCGCCTTCGAGCCGAATGCGCTGGCGCGCAGCGCGGGCAAACTTGCTGAGCATCTGCGGCGTGACCGCCTGGCTCCCTGAGTGCTGGAGCATGGCCCGGGCGCGCTCGGCGTCGGCCTTCGCTTGATCGCGGATGGTCTTGAGGCCGTCGATGCGACCCTTGAACGCCGGGTCGTTCAGGTCGGCGACCCCCGCCTCGATGGCGTCGTAGAGGCGCTTGAGGCGGGCTTCTGACTCCGCCGCGCGTCTGTTCAGCTCGGCAATGTGCTCGCGTTGTCGCTCGCTGCGTTCCTGCCGCCGGTCGAGCACCGTGGCGAGGATCGTTTCCAGCCGTTCGGGCTGGAGCAGGCGTCCCTCCAGGTGGCTGGCGACAAGATCGTCCAGCTTCTCCATCGGCACCGCCATGCCTTCGCAAGCGGTCGGCCCCTGCCGGGCTTTCATGGAGCAGGCGTAATAGCGGTAGCGCCCGCCCTTGCCAGTGCGGATGGTCATGGCTCCGCCGCACTTGGCGCAATGGATCAGGCCGGTAAGAAGGGTTGGGCCGCTGATGACGGCCGATGGTGTCACCGTGGGATGCCGGGCCTTGAGCAGCGCCTGCACCGCGTCGAAGGTCTCGCGGTCGATGATCGGTGGGACCGCCACGACCACGATCTCGCTGATTGGCTTCAACTGCTTGCTCTTGGACCGCTTGTTGAACTCGTGCTCGCCCATGTAGGTGCGGCGGGTCAGGATGCGATGCACCTGGCCGATGCCCCAGCGGCCTCCGTCGCGGGTGAAGATGCGGTTGCGATTCAGGTAGCTGACGATGTTCTTGACGCCCATCTGGCTCTTGCCACCGTCGCCGTAGAGCGCAAGTCGGTAGATCAGTCGCACCGTCTCGGCGTGGAGCGGGTCGATCTCCAGCTTTTTCTTGGTCTTGGCGCCGCGCTGCTCGGCCGCGACGACGCGATAGCCGATCGGCGGCAGCGAACCATTCCAGAAGCCTTGCCGGGCATTCTCCTTCAAGGCCCGCATGACGTGCTTGGCATTCTCCTTCGACTGATATTCGTCGAACAGCGCCATGATCTGCCGCATCATCTGATGCACTGGATCGTCACCGATCTCCTGAGTGATTGACAGCAGCTTGACGCCGTTCTTGGCCAGCTTGCGAACGTAAAATTCCATGTCAAAGGCATCGCGGAAGAAGCGACTGAACTAGTGGACGACCACCACGTCGAACGGCGCGGGCTTGAATGTACCCGCCTCTATCATGCGCTGGAACTCGGGCCTGCGGTCGTTGGTCGCCGACGCGCCCGGCTCCACATAGGTCTCGACGAGCTGATAGCCGCGCGAAGCGCAATAGACTTCACCCTGGCGCTTCTGATCGGGGATGGAGACATCGTGCTGAGCCTGCCGCGCTGTCGAGACGCGTAGGTAAAGGGCGGCGCGCAGCGGCACGGTCATGGTGCATGTCTCCCTGTCAGATCATGGGGCCGACCCGAACAGTTCATCGAACAGGTCTGCGAACCATCGCTCGAACACCTCCACCTCGGCCTCGGTGACGGGAATGCGCTCGGGCCAGTCATCGGTGACGATCCAGGTCGAGAGGTCTTGCTTCGGCGGCCGACCGGGGAAAGGCCAAGGGTAGCCGAGCAACGCTTCAAGCTGCTCGGATGGGGTCGGCGGCGTTCCTTGCGCAGTCTGGCCATAGGTACAGAATCGCCGAATGAGCCCCTTGAAAGAATAGCCCTTGTTTACGCCTGACTTCGTTTCGTGCCCTGGCGCAAAAATACTTGCCGGAGCGAGGTGAGGCGTTTGGATGGATGAGCAGGGTGCGTCCGGGGGACGCGAGCGTATCAGGCAAGACCATACCAAGCTCCCCGGCCAGCCCCGTGTAGGGTCAAATGGCCCTGCTCGACCAGCGATCTCAGATGCTCCTTGATCGTGTTGCGGCTGGAACCACTGACCCTCACGGCCTCGGCCATCGTGACCCGGCCATGCTCGCGCGCCAGTTCCAGGATCAACACCGAAAGTTCCGGCAGGGCGGCGAGCATTATTCGCTCGCGCTCCATCTTCTTTTCGAGTCGCTGCTTCTGGCTCCGCAAGGCCCGCAGGAAGAACTCCAGCCAGGGGTTCCAGTCGGGCGCGTCGGTACGGATCGTTCCCTGCGTCCGCCTGAGCGACAGGTAGTAGCCCTCCTTGCTCTGCTCGATCACGCTCTCCAGCGAACTGTAAGGCACATAGGCATAGCCCGTCCGCAGCAGCAGCAACGTCGTCAGGATACGGGACAGCCGGCCGTTGCCGTCCTGAAAGGGATGGATTTCCAGAAACACCACGACGAAGACCGCGACGACCAACAGCGGGTGAAGGCTCCGGTCCTTCTCCTTCCCGGCCACCCATTCCACCAGCTCGGCCATGCGGCGCGGCGTATCGAAGGGCGTGGCGGCCCCGAACACCACGCCAAGGCTTTTGCCATTTTCGTCGAAGGCTTCGACGTGATTGGGGAGCGTCTTGTAGGAGCCGCGATGCCGCTCGTCCTTGGTCGAGTGGACCAGAAGGTCGCGGTGGAGTTGGCGGATGTGGTTCTCGGTGAGCGGGATCGCGTCATAGGCGCCGAAGATCGTCTCCATCACCTCGGCGTAGCCGGCGACCTCCTGCTCATCGCGGGTGGTGAAAGAGCCGATGCGGATGTTGGCGAGCAGCGCTTCGACCTCACGGTCGCTGAGGCGCGCGCCTTCGATTCGGGTCGAGGAGCCGATGCTCTCGATGGTAGCGACACGGCGGAGGCCAGACAGCCGCTCCGGCGCGATCCGACCGATCGCTTGCCACGCGCCCTTAAACTCCTCGATCTCCGCGATCAGCGACAGGATTTCGGGCGTGATGCGAAGAGTCGTGACGTCGAGCGCCATACCGATGATTCACCCATTTACACCCGATCTTAATATGGCGAAACCCACCGTTTGTCCACCCGTTTTCACCCAATTGGCATGGATGGGACGCAATGGCGCCGCAGCGAGGCCTAGAGGGCTGGATGCGAACCGCACATTGTGCGGCATCACGTCGGAAGTTCAATTCGATGGAAGCTGGACCCCCGACGACGACGAGTTTCTGACGATCGACGTGCCGCAGGAAGCGGCCATCTTTGCGGATACGCGCAATGCCAATCCGGTGGCTATTCCAGACATCGACACAGCCAATTTTGAAGCCGAAGGCATCAAGGGGATATTCACAGGGGTCGTCGTCAACGGCGCCGTCAAAGTGCTGGTGCAGCGATTCTCACCCCAGCAAATTTTGAGCCGCCGGTTCTCGCTTTCGCAAGCTGGCAATGCCTTCCGTCGCCTTTCCGATCCAGCCTTTTCGCTCGACACCGGACTCACCTGCATCATCGAGGGTGGAAAGATTAAGTTTCGGAGTTTCCACAAGCTCCGCGCCGTCATCAGCCTGCTTGATGTCTATCGCACCGCTACCGATCAAGAAATGCAGGCTTTTGCCGCGCACGCTCATTTCGAGGTGGCCGACGCTGCGGCTTTCATCGCCACCGCTGACCAGACCATCCGAAAGCTGGTGCATGCGATCAGCAACGGCGGCACTTTGAACAACCATACCGTGATTCAGATCGAAACCGCTTGCACGGCCGTAGGCATGGTCGTGACCGTCAATAACGGTAGGCTCATCATGCCGACCGAACGCGCGGAGATAAAGAAACCGCTGCGCTTTCTGGATGATGGGCTCTACCAAGCCCCACTTAGCGGCGTTCGCTATGTCACGAACTCCAAGAGGCCCGCATAAAAAGGAAGCCTCCGACAGGGCAAAGGCGCCGTTTGTGGTCGATCATCGAGATGAAGAAATAGAGACCAACCGCATCCGCGCCCGTCTGGCGTCGCTCGAAGCCGAACGGGCCGAACTCGAAGCTTCAATTGCGCAAATCGAGCGGCGGAAGGCGGCTGCGTTAGCTATCAGTGCTTGCACCGTTTCGGCCGCGAACACTCCGACCGTCACCACGGCATCGCCAACAGCCGACAAGGTGGCGCTCTTCCGTCGCCTCTTCGCCGGCCGATCCGACGTGTTTCCATTCCGCTGGGAGAACGCGAAGACGGGAAAGGCAGGCTATGCGCCCGCCTGCGCCAATGAATGGATCAGGGGCGTTTGCGGCAAGCCGCAAGTCAAATGCGGGGAGTGTCCCCATCAAGCCTTTACCCCCGTCACGGACGAGATCATCGACAAGCATCTGCGGGGCGGCGATGGATCGCGCGCCTTTGTCGCCGGCGTCTATCCGATGCTGCCGGATGAAACCTG
>JAYTRF010000214.1:0-3299 GCA_043746375.1 Caulobacteraceae bacterium
GCCGAACTTGTCGGCCGTGGCCGCGTCGTGCGGCGCTCCGGTGAGCAGCATGGCGTTGGCGCGGGAAACGCCGATCAGCCGCGGCAGGCGCCAGGCCGACACCATCAGGCCCATGTTCACCCCCGCGCAGACGAAACGGGCGTCATCGGAGGCGATCCGTAGATCGCAGCACAGCGCCAGCTCAAACCCCCCGCCGACGCACCAGCCGTTGATGGCCGCGATCACCGGCGCGCGGCTTGCGTCGAGGCGCTCGAGGAGGCGGCCGAATCCTGCCAGGTCCTCCCCACGTGGCGACACATCCTTGAGGTCGTCGCCGCTGCAGAAAGCGCGCCCCTTGCCGGTGACGATGATCGCCCTGACCCGGGCGTCGGCCTCGACCTCGTCCAGCACCGCCATGAACGCCTCGCGCATGGCGACGCCCAGCGGATTCATCGGCGGATTGTCGATGGTCAGACGCACGATGGCGGGCGCTGGACGCTCGATGTGGATGGTCCCGCTCACGGCCCCTCCCCTGCCCCGTCGCCAAGGACGCCGTCCTGGACCAAACTGTCGATCTCGTCGGCGGTGATGCCGGCCTGGGTTAGCACTTCGCGGCTGTGGGCGCCCAGAGGCGGCGCCCCGCGGGTGACGGCGACGGGCGTCTCGGAAAGTCCGATGGGAGCGCGGATAAAGCTGCGGCCGTCGACCTGGGCCAGCAGGCCGCGCGCGGCCACTTGGGGGTCGGCCAGCGCGTCGGCGATCGTATTGACGGGGCCGCAGGGGACGCCCTTGGCCAAAAGACGGGCGATCCATTCGTCAGCGCCTGCCACGGCGAGGATGGCTTCGAGGCGGGCCTGTAGCGCGTCGCGATGGGTCAACCGCGCCCGGCCGTCGGCGAAGGCCGGATCGTTCGCCAGATCGGGAGCATCCAGGGCATCGCAAAAGCGCTCCCACAGTCGCTGACTGTTGACGCCAACGACAATGAACCCGTCGCCGGTCTTCAAGGCTTCGTAGGGCGCCGCCAACCGGTGGCGCGAGCCCCTCGGTGCGGCGACCTCGCCGGTGGTGAGATAGAGACCGCTTTCCCAGACGGTGTAGGCGAGCGCGCTCTCCAAGAGGGACGTCTCGACGTGCTGGCCACGGCCGCTCGCGTCGCGGTGACGAAGGGCTGCGAGCACCCCCAGGGCTGCGAAGGTCCCGGCGTTGAGATCGCTGAGCGGCACCCCGCAGGCGTTCGGCCGCTCGGCGCCCGCTTCGCCGGTGAAACTCATGATCCCGCTCATCCCCTGGGCGATCAGATCGAACCCGCCCCGCTCGCTATAGGGCCCGGTCAGCCCAAAGCCCGACACCGAGCAGTAGACCAGGGCCCGGTTGACGGACTTCATCGCCGCGTAGCCGAGCCCCATGCGCTCCAGGACGCCTGGCCGGTAGTTTTCGACAAACACGTCGGCGGTTCTGGCGAGGTTCAGGATCGCGTCGACCCCCCGGGGCGAAGAAAGATCGATGGCCAGCGAACGCTTGTTGCGGTTGACGAAATCGAAGGCCCTGAAGCGCGCCTTGGGATGGCCGCGGGTCGTCTCCCCCTCCAGCGGCTCGATCTTGATCACATCGGCGCCAAGGTCCGCGAGCATCATCGAGCACCACGCGCCGGCGATGACGTGGGTACAGTCGAGAACCTTGAGGCCGGCGAGGGCAGCGGGGGCTTTGGGGGCGCTCTGCATGCGTGCGGACGACGATGCCGCCGCGGGACTTCAGAGGCAAGCGCCGGCCTTTGCTTGTCACCCCGGATTGGGCATAGAGGCCGGGAATGATCAGCCTTGCCACAGCCGCCCCGGTCGTCGGCGCCGCCTTCATCGCTTCGACGGTCGAGGTCGCCGAGGCCTTCACCATCGTGCTGGCTGTCAGCGTCGTGCGCGGCCCAAGGCCGGCCATCCTCGGGACCCTGGCGGCGCTGTTGCTGCTGACCCTGGCCGTGCTGCTGTTTGGGCCGCTGCTGAGCGCGGTCCCGGTGCGCGGACTTCACCTGATAATCGGGGTCCTGGTGCTGGTCTTCGGGCTCGGCTGGCTGCGCAAGGCCGTTTTGCGGGCCGGCGGGGCTCTGCCCCTGCATGACGAGATGCAAGCCTTCGCCAAGGAAACCCAGGCCCTGCGCCAGGCGCCCGGGTCCGGCGGCGCGAGCACCACCGATTGGCTGGGCGCCATGACCGCCTTCCAGGCCGTTCTGCTGGAGGGGACCGAGGTGGTGTTCATCGTCATAGCCGTCGGCGCGAGGCCGGGACTTCTCGGGCCTGCGGCCATCGGGGCGGCGGCGGCGTGCGTCCTCGTTCTGGCGGGCGGACTGATCCTGCGCGCGCCGATGTCGAGGATCCCGGAAAACACCCTCAAGTTCGTGGTCGGCGGCCTTTTGACCGGGTTTGGCGTCTTCTGGTGCTGCGAGGGTCTTGGCGCACCGTGGCCAGGCGGCGAACTGGCCGTCGTCGGGCTGGTGGCGTTCTACCTGGCGGCGGGTGTGGGCATGGCGGCGCTGGTGCGCCGGCGTCAGGCGCGGTCGGCTCTGCCATGAGTTCGCTAAGGGCCCTCATGGCCACGATCGGCAAGATGTTCGCCGCCGACCTGTGGCTGACCCTCATCGCCCTGGCGACGGTGGCGATTTGCGCCATCGGACTTCGTGCGCATATGGTCTCACCCGGCGGCGCGCCCTTCATTTTGGCGGGCGGGGCCTTTGTCGCCCTCGCGGTGGGGGTAGCCCGGGGCGCGCGGCGGTAGAGGGAGCAAGAGGTCGTTTGGCCACGGACGCGCCTTTCAAAACCTTTCAGTGCGGAACCTGCGGCTTCATCTATGACGAAGCGCTTGGCCTGCCCGAAGAGTCGATTGCGGTCGGCACCCGGTGGCACGACATTCCGGACGACTGGATCTGTCCCGACTGCGGCATGTCCAAGGCGCAGTTTGAAATGGCGGAGATCGATGGCAATGGATGAGCGGGTCAAAATCACCATCGACGGCGGAGTGGCCGACGTCCGGTTGACCCGCGCCGACAAGATGAACGCCCTCGATAACGCCATGTTCGAGGCGCTGATCAGCGCCGGCGTGCGGCTGAAGACGGAGCCTGGCCTGAGGGCCGTCGTACTATCGGGCGACGGCCGCGCCTTCTGCGCCGGCCTCGACATGGGCAGCTTTGGGGATATGGCGAGCGGCGGTCCCCGCCCAGCGGCTAGGCCCGGCGATGAACGGTCGCCAACCGGTCGCACCCACGGCATCGCCAACCGCGCCCAATATGCGGTCTGGGTCTGGCGCGAGGTTCCGGTGCCAGTGATCGCCGC
>JAYTRF010000215.1:0-8499 GCA_043746375.1 Caulobacteraceae bacterium
TGGCCGGATCGGCGATCGCGGCGCCATGTATCGGTGCGGGCGTGGTGACCCGCATTGATGGCAGCCCGGCGGGCGTCAGCATTGCAAGAGCCGGGGCCCAGATTTCCCGGCCCCGGGTGCTCGAAGTGGTCTGCGTCGGCGATCGCATAGCCGCCGCCGGGCCTACCAGGATCACTCTGTCGGTGGATGGCAGGGGCCCGGTGCGGATCGACGCGCGCACGCCCTTCGTGGTTCCGAGCCGTGCGGGCGCGGCAAGCCTGGCTAGCAACGCCTACCAGGCGGTCAACGATCAGGTGATGCCCGATATGAAGCGCTTGCCTTGGGATGTGCGCCTGAAAGGCGGCGAGGTGGCTTTCGCCTTCGCCCTGCCGCAACTGGCGGACGGAAACCAGGAGATACCTGCCGGGCCGCGTTCCCTTCTGGTGCGCTTTGTTGGCGGGTCAAGCCCCTACCGCGCCACGCTCACTGGCCCTGGAGGTCAGGCGATGGGACAGGTCTCCGGCGACGGCGACTTGAGCTTCCCGACGGCTCCGTTTGCGCCCGGTCGTTACCATGTCGGCGCCGTCGACGCCACGGGGACCGCGATCTCGGCTGACTTCAAGGTCACTACCCAAGTCCCACCGCTATCGCCTACCTATGCGACGATCGAGGATCCCGAAGTGCGCGCGGCGGCCACGGCCTGTGACCTGGCTCGTCAGGGTTCCAAACACTACGGCCTTGAGGCGGAAGAGCTGATTGCCGCTGCGCCCGCAGATGGCCTCGATCGAACGCGCGTATACGATCTCATCGAAAGCTATGGAGCCGACGACTGAAGATCGGTTCGTCCGGGATGCGATCTAGCGCTGCGCCGTCTGGGTCTGCTGGGGGGCGAGAACCTCCGCTCCATCGCCGATGAGCACGAAACCCGACCAGTAAAACGGGTGGCCCGTCTCCGCCTGATCGTAGAGCGCCTTCTGCGCCACCCCGAGCGCTTCGGCGAGCGGTCGGCCCCCTTCTGCAGCGGTACGCAACAGAACGCTGGTCTGGGTCGCGGAGGCCGCGGCGTCGATCTTCCAAAGTGTGGCCAGCACGCCTGGTGACCCGGCGTAGATGAAGGCGCGCGCCAGCCCCGAGAGCGCCTCCCCTCCGCCGGTAAGACCCGAGCCGGAAATCACAGCACCGCCGCCGGCGGTGTCGCAAGCCGACAGGACGACCAGCTTGGCTTTAAGGGTGCGGCCCAATAGCGCTGAGGCCTCGATTAACCCGTCGCCCTTGGCTCCGACCGAGGCCAGCAGAGCCGGCTCGGGAAAGCATGTCGAAAGTCCAAGCACGCCATGGGTAGCCAGCACCAGCACCTGCGCGTCGGCGACGTCCGGCGAGCTGAGGAAGGCATTGGCGGTGAAGGCCTGTCCAAGACTGACCTTGCCGCCGGCGCCAAAGACAGCCGCGTCGCGGCTCGCCTCCTGGGCCGTGTCGGGCAGCGCCTTGAGGGAATAAAGCGCCGTTTCAACTTCATGCCGGCAGACGTCAGAAAGGCCGTGGGCTTCGGCGATACGCTGCGCCGCCAGGACGGGATTAGGCCGAAAATCGCCGAACGCCACTACCGAAGCGTTAGGCGCCGCTACATGGGCGGTTCTGGTTCTAACGAACGCGGCAGGGCCAAGGGCGATGTCCACGCCGTGATGGCGCGCGAACCAATCGATGCCGGCGTAGTTCTGTTCCTCGGCGATCTCATGCAGCTGCGCACCGGTGGGATCGCTTGCCACCAAGGCGGCCACCGGCAGGGCGGCCAGAATGCCTCCGCCATCGATGTGCAGCATCTTCAGCGTCGCAATTTGCGAGCTGATCGGCTCGATCAGCGCACGGTAGAGCTTGCGAGCGTCGGCGAGGTCGTAGTCTGGCAGACGCCGGCCTTTGATCACCGCGCTTTCGCGGATGGCGGTGACCATCGTTCGCGCCTGGTCCGCCGTCAGGGCTATCCGATAGGGGGTGACGCCCTCCTTGGTCACCAGCGCCCCGTAACCGGCGTCGTGCGCGAGAACGAGGCTGACGTAGCCTTCGCCGGGCCGCAGCACCTTCACCAGGTCGCCGGTAGAAAGCGCGGGGTTGAGCAATTCGAGGTAACGCGGGGAGTTTTCCCGGACCGCGGCTTCGGCTTTCGAGAGGGCCTTTGCTGCGGCGTCCGTCTCACTGTCGGCCCGCGCCACTTCAGCCGGCGGCGCCTCGGTGGCTGAGATCCGCACCCGGCGGGCCAGCGCCGACCGATAAATGCGCTGCGCGTCCTGATAGGCCTTGATGGCCCCGCCGCCCTGATCGTCGCTAAGCCGCGCCGCAAGTTCGGCGGCCGCGCGAGACGCAGCTCCGTCCCATACCAGGCTCAGGGTTTCGAAATATTCGTTGGCGAGAGCGGGATCCTTTGTCTGTTCATACGCTTGGAGCAGAGCTTCGATGTGGGCGGATGCTTCGTCGGCGGGCATGCCAGGCGCCTCACTCTGCCGCTCGAGAATGACGACCGCGGCCCGTCCATTGGTCAGAGCCGCAGGTCGATCCCCCAGGGCCAGATCCGCCCGTTCGGCGGCCAGCATCAGCCGCGCTTCGATGCGCGTGTCCGGCGCCAAGGCGCGAACCCGGCGCTCGCCTTCCTCGGCTTCGCGGTTGGCTCCCGCGGCATCGCCCTGCGAGAGGTCGAGAGCAGAGCGCTGTTCGTAGATCAGACCGGCCAGCCAAGCCGGTTGAATTTCGCTTCGCGCCAGATGGTTGAGCGCCTGATCAAGCAGCCGGCCGGTATCGTTTCGACCAAGGGCGCTGGCCGCCGCCGCAGCGACCTGATAGCCCTGCGCCGTCAAGACTTCGGCCTTCTCTGCAGGCGTCACCTCCTGGAGCGTGGAGAGCAGCGCCCTTCGCGAGCGAGGCGCGTCGCGCGCCACAAAGGCCTGGGCATCGGCGGGGGTGATCGTCACGCCGCTGCTGGACCCGGCGACGCCGGTCAGCAGGCGCTCGCGCGCGCCATTGGCTTCGAGGGCGAAATTCAGCGCCTGCGCGTTCTGCCCGCGGTTCAGCGCATCCTCCGCTCGGTAATTGCCGATTTTGCTCAGCAGCAGCGGATCGCCGGCGGCCCGGGCCTCCGCTTCGGCGCGATCAAGCAGCTCCCCGGCGTCGGCGAACCTACGGGAATCGGAGAGGTTGAGGGCGACCTCGGCGAGGATTTCCGCCTCGCCGGCCTTGTCGTTGGGCGCGACCTTCTGGTGAGCCCTCAACAGTTCAGAGAAGTCCCTCTGCGACGACTCGAAGCTCCAGGCCACGTTCTTTTCGTACCCGCGCCTGCGCAGCAATTCATAGTTGAGTGCCGCGCCCTGGCCGGGGGGCCCATCGGGGTACACCGCCTCGATCTCCTTCAGCCCCGGCGTGAGGGCGGTTTGCGATCCGGCCGCAGTCCGAGGTTGCTCCAGCTCGAGCAGTACGCGCGCGGCGGCCACCATTGGACCCCAGTCGGAGGGGAACGCCGACCCGTAAGCCTCAGCGATGCCGGAGCGGGCGACAAGGCCAAAACGCCGGGGTCCATCGCCCCCGGCGGGCCGGGCGCAGGCGGTCTGAACCATGGTCATATCGGCGGCGGCGGAAACCGGGGCGCCGTCGCCGGGGCATTCTCCGGCCAGGTCCTTGGCCGCTTCGCCGGCCTGCGCCGTCAGTCGCACAGTGCCGGACGGTGCTTCCCAACCTCCGCAATAGAGGTCGACCGCCGTGGGCGGCTTGGCGCTCTCGAAACGCCACACGCCTCGGCAGGGTTGGTGTTCGGCATTAGCGCCCAAGCTGAAATCGTCGTAGCGCCCGGCGACCGCGGCGCCCGGAGTCCCCAGCAAGAGCGAGGCGGCGATCGCCAAGCACACGCCTGGACCCGCGACCAGAACTCTCAAGGGCCTTGAGGGATTGAGCAAATTCATCGATCTCACTGCTGTTTAGGAGGTGAAGACCTGAACAGGCTCGACTTAACCACGGTTGTCAGCCCGACGTCGAGACGTTGCACGGCCCGCGCGAGAGACTAGAGGCCCCGAGCATTTGGGGCTATGGGAAACGTTGGGGGTCGCTCGCGATGACTCCGGGCGTGTTGGGGGGCTGTCTTGAAGGCATTGGGCGTGTTTGCGGCGCTAAGTCTGATTCCTTCAGGCGTCTGGGCGGCTGGTGAGACTGCGCCGCTTTCGAATACTGTCGACCCAACGACGGTCCTGCCCCCGGCGCACTCGATGTCTTCGCCGATCACTGCGCCACAGCGACAGGCAGAACCGACGACCGGCGCGCCTGGCGACCAACAGCTCCAATTCATGCTGGCCGAAGCACGTTTCGATGGCGCCCACGCCGTGTCGCAGGCTCGCTTGAGGCCGGCATGGACGCCGTTCGCCGGCAAATCCGTCAGCCTGGGCGACCTTCGGACGATCGCCAAGCGCGCTGAGGCGATTTACGCTAACGCCGGCTACCCTTTCGTCGCCGTTGTCGTGTCTCCCCAAACCGTTGAGGGCGGCGTCGTCCACTTTCGCGCGGTCGAGGGCCGGATATCGAGCGTGACGGTGCTGGCGAAAAACGCCACCGCACGGCGACAGGCTACTGCGGCCTTCTCGCCGTTGGTGGGTCGCACGCCCCTGCCTGAAAACGCCGTCGACGCCGCCTATCAGAACGCCAAAGCCGTGCCTGGGCTGGCGGTTGCCGGGGCTCTGCGGCCGGCGACGGAGCCAGCTGGCATGGACCTGGTTCTGCAGGCGACCCGCGATACGTGGCGAACCTACGTCAACGTCAACAACCTCTATCCCGACACAACCGGCCCATGGGGCGCGCTGCTGGGCATCGATCATTTCGGGGGGTCCACCTACGGCGATCAGACCTCGCTGCAGTTTTATTCTTCCCTGGACGGCGGTCGTCAGACGGTGGTCCGGCTGAGCCAGATGCAGCGGCTGAACGCCTCCGGGACTGCCGTCTCGCTCATGGGTCTGGGAGCTTGGGCGAGCCCGAAGGGCTCGGTGACGCCACTCGACATCGCCACCAACGTTCTATCCGCGCGACTGGACCTCAATCAGCCCCTCATCGAGCGCAGCAACCTTTCGCTGGCGGCTGACGGAGCCTTTGAATTCAACGATCAGAAAACCAAGGTGTTCAGGACGGTCGGTCTGTCTGACGATCGCCTGCGGACGTTTTCGGTATCGCTAAACGGGATCTGGCGGCCAGCTTTTGGCGGGGAGGCGAACTTTTCACTCGAGATCCGCAAGGGCGTCGATATCCTGAGCGCCAGCCATCGCGGGGATGCTAGCCTGTCGCGCTTTGGCGCCGATCCGCAGGCCCTGGTCGAGCGGTTCAGTCTGCAAGGAGAAACGCCACCGTTTCATTACCTGCGGCTGGCGTTGCGGGGCGAGGGTCAGTACGCCGACACTGCTCTCACCGCGCCGGATCAATACGCGGTTGGCAATCTTTCTATCGGCAGGGGCTATGAGCCGGGCGCGGCCTTCGGCGACCAGGCGTTGGCCGGAAGCGCCGAGCTTCGCTTTGGGCCGTTCACGGTCGCTAACCGCGCCCACCTCGAACCGTTCATATTTTACGACGCAGTCAGGCTGTGGACGCTGACCCCAGGCGACCATGCACGGCGCGACATCACGTCCTACGGCGGTGGCGTGCGCCTGGATGTCACAGGTAAACTGCACGTTGAATTGCTTTACGCTGAGCCTCAGCGTCCGCCGCTAGGTCCGGGTAATCCAATCCCGCACGGCCGGGTCCTGCTGAACGTGACGTTCGGCCTGAACAACTTGATTTCGGCCGTGTATCGGCATGGTTTGAGGGAGTAGGCGTAAAGTGACCAATATTTCGCGCTCGAAATCCCTTTCGCGCAGGACCCTCCTGGCGACCGGCGCCGCCATTGGCGCCCTTGTCTGGGGTGCGCCCGCTGCGGCGGCCCCAGTACTGTCGGGCGTGGTGCTCGGCAATGCGAGCGTTATGGCCACTGGGACGGTGACTACGGTCAACCAGGCGAGCCAGCGGGCGGTAATAGATTGGCATTCGTTCAACGTAGCCAATGGTGAAAGTGTCAATTTCACTCAGATCAATCACAGCGCGATCACCTTCAACCGCGTCGATCCCGGCAGCTTTTCGACGATCAGCGGGGCGATCGACGCCGTGGGAGGAGTATGGATATTCTCGCCAGCCGGCCTCTTGATCGGCAACGGGGCGAAGATCGACGTTGGGTCGTTCGTCGCCTCCACGGGGGATATCGGCTCCAACTGCAACAGCTGCCTCACCGGGGCGACCATCGGGATCACCGGCGCCGTTGGTTCGATCACGGTTCAGAACGGTGCGGAGATCACGGCCTCGTCTGGATTTGTAGTGCTGAACGCCCAATCCATCACGCAGGATGGCCAGGTCACCGCCAGCGATGGCATCGCCTTCGACCTTGGCGACAACAGCAGCATAGGTTTCAACGACGGGGCTCCAAGTGGACCTAGTGGTCCGAGCGCGCCCACCGGGCCGATAGGCCCGACGCAGCTTCTGGGCATCGATACTTCTTCGGCCACGCCCACAGGCGGCGCCTATTTGATCCAGGGCGCTGGCGCCGCGGTGAAAGGCGGCTGGGTCGGCGTGTTTGCCCCTGACGAGTCGACCTCGGGTTTCGCGGGGGTGATAAACCTTTCAGGCACGGTAGAGGCGACCGGCGTGGCGCCGACCGGTGCTTCGGGGGCGGTGGTTCTGGTCGGGGCTGGGAGCCTAAATTATACGAGCAATCACTCCTTCGCGGTGAACACGTCTGGGGCCCAGGTCACCGGCGATGCCGGCGGGCTGGAAATCGGCGCCGCCTCCGCCATTCTGGGCAATGCGGTCCTCGACCAGTTCGTTTCCGTGCGGACGAACGGCAAGATCACCATCGGCCCCAACGTGACTATCCAATCGGACTCCGGGGGCAATGGCTTCAACGGCGTTGTCCTCGACGCGGGGACGGCATCTACCGGAACAGGAGCGGTCAAGGCCGACCCGACTTCGCTGATTGCCGCCGGCAAGCCCGGCGGAACCTCCAACGACGTGGTCACGATAGAGGCTTACGGCGGCGACGTAGCCGTTGGCGCCGTTCAGGGAGGAGATGTGCGCATCCGGGCGCTGCACGGCCCAGCGAGCTCAAGCGGGAAGGTGACCATCGGCGGCTCTGTCGCCGGGGCCAACTACGTTGACGCGCACAGCGATTTCGGCTCGGTCGCCGTCAATGCAGACGTTTCCAGTCCGGGGGCGATCAGAATCGCATCGGGCCCTTCTCAGCCCGTTGTCATCGGGCCAGCCGTGATCATCAACGCCGACGCCGCCGGAACGGGCCCAAGCGGGGGGAGCGGCGGCGGGGTGCTGATCGTCGGCGGCAGCTCGGTCACCGCTGACAATACCTCAAGCATATTCGCCGGCGCCGGGGCCGATTCACCGCAAGGCCAAGTCCAGGTGGATGCCGGCATTTCCGGCAGCGGAAATCTCACTTTGGGGGCCGTAGCGGCTTCCGATGTCACCTTGAGGGCGCGCTACGGCAACGTGACCTTGAATGGCTATGTGCTGGGGGCAAACAGCCTCTCGATCGATCCCAACAACCTCACGATCAACGCCAACGTCACGACCGGGGGGGCGCTGACGCTCTTCGCCAACGACGCCATCACCATCACACCGAATGTGACCGTCCGCTCCGATTCCAGAGGCTTGGGCGCCCGCGGTCTGAGAGTAGATGCGACCGCCTTGGTAGCTGACCCGACCTCGGTCCTGGTGGCGGGTAAAGCCGGCGGCGCTCCGACGAGTGACGTGCACGTTTACAGCTACACGGGCGATCTGACGGTCGGTGCGGTTCAGGGGACGAACGTCGTGCTGCAGGCGAGGGGCGTGCGTAGGAACGGCGGAGCGGGGGTTCGCACAACTTCCACCACTGCCCCGAGCGCCCCTGCCGGCGGAAGCGTGTTTATTGGTGGCCCGGTGCTGGGCACCACCAGCGTCACGGCAACGAGCGATTATGCCGGGGTCAATGTCGATGCCAATGTTACTAGCGGTGGTCCGATTCACATCTACACCAACGGTTCGAGCGGAAACATCGTCCTGGGCCCTGGCGTGGTCGTAAATTCGGATTCAGGCGCTACCGGCCCAGGTGGGCCAACCGGCGCCGGCGTAGTGTTTTACGCGTACGGTTCCGGGTCAGTCATGGCCGATAAGACCTCCAGCATCTTCGCCGGCGCAAGCGCAACCGATCCAACTGATTTTGTCAGGATTCACGCCGGCTACTCAGGCGGTAGCGTGAAGTTGGGCGCGATTTCGGGAACGGACGTGACCGTCACCGCGCCGCAAGGCGACGTGACCCTGGACGGCTATGTGTTGGGCTCGCACAGCGTGACCATCGATCCCTTGAACATCGAAATCAACGCCAATGTGACCAGCGGCGGGGTGGTTACCCTCTACGCCGCCAATACGATCACCATCGCACCCCAGGTGGCTGTCCGCTCCGACGCCTCCGGGTCGGGCTCGGGCGACATG
>JAYTRF010000216.1:0-2871 GCA_043746375.1 Caulobacteraceae bacterium
GCCAAGGTCATATCATCCCTCCGCGAATGTTGATTTGTATTGCTCGCGAAGTAGGGACTTTTGAACCTTCCCCATGGCGTTGCGAGGCAGTTCGTCCACCACGAATATCCGCTTTGGAACCTTGAAGGCCGCGAGTTGGCCCCGCAACGACGAGATCATCGTAGGGGCTTCGAGCTCGCTCCGATCCTTGGCCGCGACGACAGCGACAACGGCCTCGCCAAAGTCGGGGTGCGGAACGCCGATCACCGCCGATTCCGTGATCCCCGGCATGAGATCTATCAGCAGTTCGACCTCCTTGGGGTAGACATTGAATCCTCCGGTGATCACCAGATCCTTGGCGCGGCCGATCAGGCTCACCCGACCGTCGTCGGCGATATCAGCGATGTCACCGGTGACGAACCATCCATCGCGGCGAAACTCGGCCGCTGTCTTTTCGGGATTGCGCCAATATCCCTTGAAGACGTTGGGGCCCTTGATCTCCAGGGACCCCGGCGCCTTGGCGGGGAGCGGCTGGCCGTCTTCGTCAGCCACGCGGACCCGCACACCGGGCAGGGGATAGCCCACCGACCCCGCCTTCCTCTCCCCCACATAAGGGTTTGAGGTGATCATCAAGGCCTCGGTCATCCCATAGCGTTCCAGGATCCGTTGACCGGTCCGGACCTCGAAGGCCTCGAACACGGGCTCGAGAAGCGGGGCGGAGCCGGAGATGAACAAGCGCATGCCGGAAACGACTTCGACGTCAAAGCGAGGACTGGCCAACAAACGCGTATAAAAGGTCGGAACTCCCATGAAGACGCTGGCGCGAGGCAGGTCGTCGATCACGCGGTCAGCTTCAAACCGATCGTGCCAAATGATGGTGTTGGCATTTAACATCGCGCAATGAAGACCGACGAAGAGTCCGTGCGCGTGGTAGATGGGCAGGCTGTGCAAAAGCACGTCGTCGTTCGCCCAGGCCCAGATTTCGTTCAGGGACACGACATTCGTATGAAGGTTCGCGTGGGTGATCATCGCGCCCTTCGACCGTCCCGTGGTGCCGGATGTGTACAGGATCGCGGCCGTGTCGTCCGGCTGGCGATCGACGATGGAAGTCTCCGGATTGTGTTGATGCATTTCGTTGGTGAAGGTCCCCGAACCGTCGGCCTCGAGGGTCAGTACGGCGCCAGGCAGGAGCAGACCCGGCGTTTGCCGAAGGGCCTTTTCGGTGGTGGCGGGGCAGACAAAAAGCGTCGGCTCGGCATCGCGCAGGAAGTAGTCGATTTCCGTCCGCGTGTAGGCGGTGTTCAGAGGAATGAAGATGGCCCCCATACGCAGGCATCCCAGGTAGAGGAACACCGCCGAACTCGATTTTTCCACCTGCGACACCACGCGGTCCCCGGCCCCGACGCCGTATTCGCGAAGCACCGCCGCCGCGCGACCCGACAACTCGAGCATGTCGCCATATGTGACGAGCTCCCGGTCAGAGAGGAGGAACGGCTTGGTTGGAGTTCGGGCCGCGGGCGACGCGAACGCCTGGAACAGATTGGCGTTGGCCATTTCGGCCTCAGGACGGCGTTGAAATGTCGGGCGCGCCGGTGGGCGCCGACTGACGACCCAACCAGTCGCGCACGATGTCGTCGCCCTGTTCCCCTAGATGCGGTGGCCGCCGGGATGGCGGGTTGGCGGGACTCGCCCCGTGAGAGAGGACGGGGTAGCGGCTGACAAGCAGTTCGCCGGCGTCGAGAGGCGCGGTCCGGAAGATCTTGCGTTCCCGAGCGATCGGGTGATTCAGCAAGGTCAGCACATCCAGGACCGGCCCGTTGGGAACGTCATTCTGGTCGAGGATCGCGGTCCATTCATCGCTGCCGCGTGTGGCCAGCGTCCGCTCGATTTCCGCGAAAAGAGCTTCGCGGTTGTTCTGCCGCGCCGTCAGATCCACAAACCGGGGATCCTCCGCCAGCTCCTGGCGCCCGATCGCGTCACACAGGTTGCGCCAGAACCGCTCGGTGGTGGCGGCGATGACGATCCAGCCGTCGGCTGTCTTGAATCCGCCGACCGGAGCGATGGTCGCGTGCAGAGAACCAGCCGCCTGCGGCGACTTGCCTGAAACCTGCGCCAGCGTGACGTAATAGCTCAGCATGCTCACTAGACAGTCGAACATCGGGACGTCGAGCACCTGCCCCCTACCAGTCCGCTCGCGCTCGTAGAGGGCGGTGGTGATCGCCTGCACGGCGTAGAGGCCCGCGACCATGTCGCCGATGGATACGCCGCAACGCAAGGGCGCTCCGTTCGCCTCGCCAGTGACGCTCATGAAGCCTGACATGGCCTGGATTATGATGTCGTAGGCCGGCCGGCCGGCCATGGTGCCGCTCTGCCCGAAACCGGATATTCCGCACTGGATGAGGCGGGGGTTACCCTTGGACAGCGTTGGATAGTCGAGCCCCATCCGTCCGATGGCCCCGGGGCGGAAGTTGTCGATAAGCACGTCCGCCTTCAGGGCCAGATCCATCGCCACGGACTTGCCTTCCGGACTTCTGAGATCGAGCCCTATACTGCGTTTTCCGTGATTGATGGCGACGAAATAGTGGCTCAAGTCGCCGACAAAGGGAGGTATCGTCCGGGAGAGATCTTTCTGGTTGTGGTTCTCGACCTTCACCACATCGGCGCCAAGGTCAGCCAGGATCTGGGTGGCGAAAGGCCCCGAAAGGGCGTGGGTGAAGTCGAGCACCTTCAGGCCGGTCAGGGGCGACGCGGGGTGGTCGGCGGGCTCGGACATGGCGGAGCCTTGCGGGATTAACGGCTGCGCCAGACGGGCGGGCGACGCTCGGTCTGCGCCTCGAACCCCTCGATGGCGTCGGCGGAATGGGATGACAGGTTGTAGATCCTGATCTCGTT
>JAYTRF010000217.1:0-2457 GCA_043746375.1 Caulobacteraceae bacterium
GGCGTGACGCGGGACGGCCAGGACGCGCGGATGTTCGACGCCGGATCGGACGCGGCGGACACCAAAGCCTTCGCCGAACGGTGCGACGACGACCGGCACCATTTTCGGTTCACGATCTCGCCGGAAGACGCGGCCGACATGGCGGATCTGCGCGCCTTCACCCGCGAGTTGATGGCGGAAGCCGAGCGGGACCTCGGCACCAAGCTGGACTGGGTCGCCGTCGATCACTGGAACACCGACAACCCGCACATCCACGTCCTGGTTCGGGGTCGCGCCGACGACGGCCAGGACTTGGTGATCAGCCGTGACTACATCGGCCGAGGCTTCCGCGATCGGGCCTCCGAGCGCGCCACCCTCGAACTGGGGCCACGCAGCGAGCATGAGATCCGATCGGCCCTGGAAAAGGAGGTCGAAGCCGAGCGTTGGACCAATCTCGATCGGGCGCTCCGCAATGCCGCCGATGAGGGCGCCGGCATCGTTGACCTGCGACTTGGCGTGTCGAATGAGGATCCCGAACTGCGCCGCCTGATGCTCGGCCGCGCCGCGAAGCTTGAGCGGCTGGGGCTCGCCGAACCGGTCGGGCCGGCGTGCTGGACCTTGAAGCCCGGCCTCGAGCAGACCCTTCGCGATCTCTCCATCCGCGGCGACATCATCAAGACCATGCACCGCGCCATGACAGCCGGCGGACGGGAGCCGGATGTGGCCGGTTTCGCCGTGCACGGGGATGATGCCGCCGATCCGGTGCTTGGCCGGCTTGTCGCGCGCGGCTTGCACGATGAGCTAAAAGGCTCGGCCTACGCCATCGTCGAGGGCATCGACGGGCGTACCCATCACCTTCGATTCCCCGACCTGGAGCTGACGGGCGACGCCAGACCAGGCGCCATCGTCGAAGCGCGGTCTTATGAGGACGCGACGGGCCGAGCGAGGTTGTCGCTCGCCGTGCGCTCCGATCTCACCATCGAGACCCAAGTAACCGCACCAGGCGCAACCTGGCTAGACCGCCAACTTCTCGGCCGCGAACCGGCGACTGGCGGCGGGTTTGGCGCGCAGGTGCGCGAGGCGATGGATCGGCGTGTCGAGCATCTGGCCGGTGAGGGGCTGGCGCGCCGACAAGGTCAGCGGATTGTCTTTGCGCGCGATCTTCTCGAAACCCTTCGCCACCGAGACATGGACCAAGCCACCGCCGCCCTGTCGGCCGAGACCGGGGTCGCCCACCGCCCTTCGGTCGAGGGCGATCACGTCGCCGGTGTCTACCGCCAGCGGGTCACGCTTTCGTCAGGTCGGTTCGCGATGATCGACGACGGTTTGGGATTCCAGCTCGTGCCGTGGAGGCCGGCGCTGGAACAGCAGATTGGGCGGCAGGTCGCCGGCGTGATGATACCTGGGGGGAGGGTGGATTGGAGCTTCGGCCGGAAGAGGGGGCTGGGCGTATAACCTGTCCGGAACAACCCTCGCGCAAGGGGCCAAGCGAAGGTCATCTTTGGCGGCGAAATTGATTTCTGCTTTGCGCCACGAGCGGAAATTGGGTCCATGCCGGCTTCCGGACATTCACGGGGGGCGGCATTGTCGGCGGTCCACGGCGCCTGAGAGTCCTCTCCACGGGGCTCGCCGATTGCGCTACTATACACCCAGGGTACGAGGAACGCTCAGATGGTAGCCTACACTCTCGAGGGCGTGCGAGACGCTCTCAAGGACGATGCGCTGGCCGCCAAGTTCGGGCGCGGATTCTTCAATGTCTACGCCGCTACCGCCTTCGGAGCTCTGCCGAAAACCGAGATCGACCTACAGGTCTTCTCGCTCCTGGTCGAGCTCGACGTTATCGAGATCAACCGCGCCAGCTACCGGATCGCGCGGGCGCTCAACATCACCCCCAGCAAGGCCAAGAGCCTGCTGTTCCAATACCAGCTGCGCAACGTCTCGGAGGACGACACTGACTACCAGATCGTCCTGGCCATCACGACGGCTCGCTACTGGAAGGACGGCGACAAGCTGAGCTTCGGCGTCAGCTCGCCGCTCGTAAAGGCGGCGATCAGCGCCAAGATGGAAGAGAAGGGCGTGTTCGCCGATGTCTCGCTGAGCGGCAACATTTTGCGGGTCGACCCGGCCCGCTTCGGCGCGGTTCTGGCCAGCCTCGTCTCGGCGTCCCAGGCCGACCGGGTGATCGCCAACCTCAAGGACAAGAAAATCGTCGATCAGAAGACGCTACGCGACGCGCTCGAGAAACAGGGTACCGACCTGGCGACTAAGCTGTTCGACAAAGCTACCGAACAGGGCGCGGAAAAGGCATTCGACGTCCTGATGGTCGGCTTGGCGACCGCCGTCGGCGGCCCCGCGGCGGGCGGCGCGGCCGCCATCAAGGCTTTCGGCGACTCCCACTTCAAATAGCGTCGCCTAGGTTCTGTTGACGAAGTGCCTGACCCAAAGGCGGGCGGAGGCGATGAGGATGAAGCCGAGGTA
>JAYTRF010000218.1:0-1749 GCA_043746375.1 Caulobacteraceae bacterium
TCGCGCAGCTTCCTGGTGATCGGCGAGCGACGCCTGGGCAGCCTCAATCTGGGGCTGCAAGCCGCGCCATTTTTCGACAATCTTGGCGCGGGTCTGGTCGTTCTTCGCGGTCGTGGCGTCATTCGCCAACTCCGCGCGTTGACCGGTGAGATCCTCAACGGTTTTCTGCGCTTGGGCGGTCGCGTCATCCGACGACACGACACCACCGCCGTCATCCAACACTCCGTACCGCTGCCCCAGCACCTTAAGCCACCCTGGGAGTTTCTCCCGGTCGGCGCCGACGCGGATGGCGTTGATGAGATCTGGAGTGTCCTGGGCGTTGAAATTCTGGAAGAACTCGTCATCCGCCGCGCCAGCTTTACGCACGCGCGGGATACCTTGGATCTCGGCCAACACGTGTTGTTGAAACGTATCGACCCCTGGCTGCCGGGCCTCAACCTCCTCAGGCGAGAACATGGTGAAGCCATCACCGGGTTTCGTCCCCGGCACCGCGCGACGCTGTACCTCCGACTGCACCTGCTGCAGCTGCGCCATTTCGATGGGAGACAGGTCGGTGCGCGCCGTCAGATCGGCGTGCGTCTGCGCCAGAAGGTTCGAATCCATCTGCCCGGCGAAATCCGGGGCAGGCAACGCCGCCGTGCCCATGGCATTAGGCGGAGGCAATAATTTCTGCGGCCCTGCCGGTTCAGGCGACTGCCCAGTAGCGGCGTCGACCGTGGCCGCCATATCGGCGTTTGTCGTGTCGGCGGGGTTACCCTGTGGCACAGGGCTGTGACGAAACGCCCCGAGCGCGCCGCCGAACACCGCTCCTTGCAACCCGCCGGAAAACGCCGAAGAGACAATCTGCTTCGCGCGGTCAACGACCGGCATATCTGGAGTGAACGCCTGTTGAGTGATCGCCGTCTGCGCCATGGCGAGGGGAGCCTGATACGCGGCGGCGCCGGCGGCTCCTGCAGCCACACGCCCGCCTAATCCAGTGCCGAACCGCCTAGCCGCGGCATCCGCAAAAGCTCCTGGGATGCGCCCGGCCAACACAGACTCGGGGAGGCCGAACGCCACGGACTCGGGAATGCCGAGACCCAGCGACAGCGCCGCACCACGCTGACTCAGCGCACCTCCATTCGCGCCTTTCGCTGCTTCGACGTTTTGGCCAATGACAAACGGCGACATGGCGAGACCGGCTCCTGCAAGGGCGCCAAAAGGGGCGGCCTCAGGACCGGCCATAGCTCCCGCAACCGCGCCGCCTAGTGCGCTGCCACCAATGCCGATCGCCGCCGACGGGATGGCTTGAGCGAGGCCGTATAAATTCCTGGTGGGTGAGTACCATGGCAGTTGGTCAAGATCGGGCCGCGCGTACGGCGCCGCCGCTTTGGCCTGCGAATCAGCGAGGCTCTGGCCCCAGGCGGTGACATTCGGCGATTGCGCAAGAGTGCCGACCGCCTGCACGGTCGAGCCGACTTGGCCAAGCCCCTGGTGGACGCCCGACATGATGCCGGAGGTAAGCCAGTTCCCCGATGGAGGCGGGGCCTGGCTCGAAGGCGAGAATACCGGCAGTTTCCCGAGCCAGTCAGGATAGCCGTTGCCTACACCTGATGCGGAGAGGTCAAAAGGCATCTTACCAACTTAGTGCGCGGCCGGATCAATTGCACCATAGCCTTGATGAAGCGCGCTAATTCCAGCGACATTCGCATACGAGGGAAACAACCGGTTCGCGCTGTTCATATAATCAACCAATGCTTGGTTACGTTT
>JAYTRF010000219.1:0-2493 GCA_043746375.1 Caulobacteraceae bacterium
AGGCCGGAACGCGGTCGGCCGCTTCAGGAACACGGGTCGCGGTGACCTCGATCACCCCGCCTTCGGTGGCCTCTTGCGCCGTCGCCGCCCCGGTCGCCAGTAGTAAAAACGACGCGGCGAGCCCGGAGGCCTGGAAAAGTGTCGCTTTCAAACTGCGTTCCAGGATGAGGGGATCAATCGGACGGATGTCGCCGGAGACCTATTTGCGGCCGGCCTTGCGCGCGGCGTATTTGGCGTCCCGTTTGGCCTTCTGCTCGGCTTTGGTCAGGGCCTTGCGCTCCTTGCGGTCGCCACGCTTGGCTTCCAGATCGGCCAATTCCTTGGCTTCGGTGGCCAGGCGCGCCTGTTCCTTGGCCTCGGCGCGGGCCGTGCGCACCGCCTCAAGCTCGCGTTCGCGAATCTGCTCGCGGGTCTCGAAAACTTCAGCGGCGACCATGGGTTTGGGGCGAAGTTTCGCCACCAGGGCTTTCTTGGCTTCAGCGGCGGCGGCGAGGCGCTCGGCGTGGCCGGTTTTCAACGGATCTTTCATAGGTCTTTCTAGGGCGGAGATGGGCGGCCTCTCAAAGCCGAATTTGCCGCCGGACGCAAGGTTGTCCTATTCGCCAAAGCCCGCGCCGGGCGAGACCGGCGCCAGGCGGATCAGCCGGCTGTCGGCCACACCGGCGGTGCGATGCTTGACGTGTTCGCGATAAGCGGGGTCGGTGACCATGGCCAAAAAAGCTCCGGCGCTCGGGTATTGCGCGATGAAGGCCAGGTCCCAATGCTCGTCGATCGGGCCGGTCAGCACGCCGTCGGGCCGCCCGGTCCAAATTTGTTTGCCGCCGACCCGCTTGAACACCTCGGCGCTCTCGCGGCCATAGGCGCGATAGGCCTCCAGGCCGCTCAGGCCCCTGCCATGGTCCGGATGGTCCGCCGGATAGTCGGCCAGGGGCCGCAGGCGGATCAGATTGAGCATGTGGATCGGCTGATCGCGTGGCAGGACCTTGAAGGCGTCGAACTGCGCGCGCGTGGGGTCGACGGAGCCGGGGCATTGGGTCATGGGGCGGATCCTCGCAGGTGGGCTGATCCATCATTGGGCCAATTGGCTGGCAATCAAGACCTGTCGTCGGCCGTCGGCCGCGGGTGGTGTCCTAATTTGACAGTTAGAACGCGACGGGGCCGCCATCATTGGCTGGCGAACAGAGCCGCCCTCAGACCTTGCCGAATCCGCTGACAGTCTCCTCGGTTCCCACCATCGTCGGACCGGCGACGAAGCGTTCAAACCCCTTTATCCACCAAAGCCGTTCTTCGCGTTCATTTGACCGCAAAAGGCATAGCCGATGACCTTTCCGTCAACCACGACCCGGTAGGCGTGCACATCTTCGTATTTCACGCTGTCGGGATCGCGGAGCGAGGCCTTAACGGTGTTCTGGGCCATAACTTGGTAGTTCGCAATCTTATCACGCTCAGTCAGGACTGGGGGTTGCCCCGCGCTCTGCGACGAACTGCCGTTGCAGGCGCCTAACGCCAAGATCGCCGCCGCAACAATAGGGATCAACGGCACCCCGGATATGAGTTGCTGCATGTCGCGTCTCGTAGCCACTAGCGCCGCTCCCTGTGCTCCACGACGATGGCCGCTCTCACCGCAGCTGCTGGCGACTTGATCGCTCCCATGTGTAGCACGGCGACGAACCGGCACCGGTCACTTCCCTCAACGGGAGATGACCGGGCATAGGCGCGGGTGGCGTTCGGTTTGTCGGCCAAGTCTACGGGCGCGCCGTCGAAAGTCTCGCGGATGGGGACCGATTGGACAAACGTCGCACGGCCGCCGTGTCGGCCCTCGACAGCAGTTCCCGGCGGCTCAACGGCAATATTCACTTATGGGAACCTCCATGCCGACGCCGCCAACTTACCAACCATAGTTGTCTCTGGTCAATCGCGGTGCGATTCCGCGTTGCGTACGATGCGAAACTCCTCAATGAGCTTTCGGTAGTGCCAGACACGTTGTGGTCGCGTGAGGAACTGGTAGATCGGACGACGGATTTAAAGCGATGGCGACTTACTCAGAGATTCAAGCTTGGGTCCGAAAGCAGCACGGCTTCACCGCGAAGACGTGCTGGATTGCGCACGTGAAGTCCGATTGCGGCCTTCCCGTTCGCACGGCCCCTAACCGTCGCGATGCTTCTGTGCGCGAGATTCCATGCCCGGCTAGCAAGCGCCCCGCCATCGTCGCGGCGCTGCGCCACTTCAAAATGGTCCCGTCCAATTAGGACACTACCCGTCCCCGCCCTTGGTTGCGGCGCCGCACATCGCGTGTTATCAGGCGCGCGGCTTGTGGCGAGGGGGGTAACGCACCTCGGCGCGCTTGGGATTTTTCACAAGTGTATTCAAGTCTTTAAGGTGATTTCGGACCTTCGTTCGAAGTTGGCTCAACCATTACACCGGACGGTTTTTACGTGGCGGATGATTCCAGTGCGACGGATGTGGGTGCGCGCTATGCGCGGGCCCTGTTCG
>JAYTRF010000220.1:0-1920 GCA_043746375.1 Caulobacteraceae bacterium
GCCGTTTATCCACGTCTCGGCGCGACCCCCGCGCGCCGCAGCGCAACCGGCGATGACCGCGTCGAAATCGGTGTCGACGCGAACGTCAAAGCGATCCGAGCGCACGGTGCGGGCGAGCCGGCGTGAGGTATGGAAGCCGTCGAGGGGGAGGATCCCCCGTCGCGCCGGATCGACCAGAAATAGTCGCGGATCGTGGCGGGCCTCCGCCATGGGAAACACGCCCCGCCGATAGCAGGCGATCAGATCATCTGCGGTAAATCTTTCCACCGATTACCTCTGCACCCGGCGGACGTGAGCGCTACGCCTGAGCGGCGATCCATTGTTCGAGCCAATGGATATGGTAGCGGCCCTCAAGAATGTCGGGCTCGGCGAGAAGGTCCTGGAACAGGGGGATGGTGGTTTCGATGCCGCCGACGACCATCTCGCCAAGACAACGCTTCAGGCGGGCGATGCACTCCGTCCGGTCACGGCCGTGCACGACCAGCTTACCCGCGAGGCTGTCGTAGTAGGGCGGCATGAAATAGCCGGCGTAGAGCGCTGAATCCAGGCGAATCCCGAGGCCGCCGGGGGCGTGAAAGTCGGTAATCAGCCCGGGCGACGGCACGAAGGTTCTGGGGTTCTCGGCATTGATCCGGCATTCGATGGCATGCCCCTCGAAAACGATGTCCTCCTGGGTGAACGACAGCGGCAGGCCGGCAGCGATGCGGATCTGCTCGCGCACCAGGTCGATCCCGGTGATGGCCTCGGTCACCGGATGCTCGACCTGCAGGCGGGTGTTCATCTCGATGAAGAAGAACTCATTGTTTTCGTACAGGAACTCGACAGTTCCAACGCCCAGGTAGCCAATGGCCTTGACGGCATCGACGACGACCTTGCCGATCGCCGCGCGGGTTGCGGCATCGATGACGGGGGAGGGGGCTTCCTCGAGTATTTTCTGGTGGCGGCGCTGCAGCGAGCAGTCACGCTCGCCCAGGTGACAGACCGCGCCGAGGCTGTCGGCGATCACCTGGACCTCGATGTGCTGCGGGGCGGCCAGATAGCGCTCCATATAGACCGCGTCGTCGCCGAAGCTGGCCTTTGCCTCGCCCCGCGCGGTGGCGTAGGCCTCGGCGACATCCTCGCGCGTGGCGGCGATCTTCATGCCCCGTCCGCCGCCGCCCGCCGAGGCCTTGATCAGCACCGGATAGCCAATCTGATCGGCGGCTCGCCGCGCGGCGGCTATGTCGTTCAAGGCGCCTTCGGAGCCCGGTACAACCGGAATGCCTGCAGCCTTGACCGTGCGCTTGGCGGCAATCTTGTCGCCCATGACCCGAATGTGTTCGGGCCGGGGTCCGATGAATGTGTATCCGTGCGCGGCGACGATCTCAGCAAAGCGGGCGTTCTCCGACAGGAAGCCGTAGCCCGGGTGAATGGCTTGGGCTCCGGTTATCTCACAGGCGGCCAGGATGGACGGGATGTTCAGGTAGCTCTTGGCCGCTGGGGCTGGACCAATGCAGACGCTTTCGTCAGCCAGTCGCACATGCATGGCGCTGCTGTCGGCTTCGGAATGGACCGCCACCGTGGCGATGCCCATTTCCTTGCAGGCGCGATGGATCCTCAGGGCGATCTCGCCGCGGTTGGCGATGAGTATCTTGTCGAACATGGCGACTACTCGATGACCGCCAACGGTTCGCCAAATTCAACCGGCTGAGAGTCGGCGACCAAAAGCTGCAGAATTCGCCCAGCTCGTGGCGCGGTGATCGGGTTCATGGTCTTCATGGCCTCGACCAGCAGCAGCGTCTGACCGGCCTGCACTGCGTCCCCGATCTTCACGAACGGTTCCCCGCCGGGCTGGGCTTGCAGATAAACGGTGCCGACCATCGGTGACTTGATGATTTCACCAGGGTGAACAGCCTCGGAGCCCACGGCAATCGCCGTTGC
>JAYTRF010000221.1:0-2635 GCA_043746375.1 Caulobacteraceae bacterium
TGCCTGTGCCCGATAACCAGCCAGCCCGATTTCGCCCATCTGGTTATCGACTATGCGCCGGACCGCTGGCTGATCGAATCCAAGTCCCTGAAGCTTTATCTGGCGTCGTTCCGCAGTCACGGCGGCTTCCATGAAGATGTCACCTTGAGCATCGGTCGAAAGATCGCCGATGTCGCCGCGCCCACTTGGCTGCGCATCGGAGGCTATTGGAATCCGCGCGGCGGGATGCCGATCGACGTGTTCTGGCAAAGCGGCCCGGCTCCCGACGGCCTGTGGCTGCCCGATCAGGGCGTCGGCGCCTACAGGGGCCGCTGAGGAACCCATTCGCGGGTAAGCGAGGCAGGATCGGGTCGCGCCCTTTCAAGCGGATCTTCGCCAGCCTTGCCGACGTGAACGAAACCCGCGACGCGCTCGCCAGCGTTGAGGCCCAGCCAAGCCGTCGCCTTAACGTCATACGCGTACCAGTCGGTGATCCAGTTGGCCCCAAAGCCCATCGCCTGGGCCGCCAGGATCAGCAGAGTGCAGACCGCCCCTGCTGAAAGGCGCTGCTCCCATTCCGGAATATCGCCATCGACACAGGCTGATATCACGGCGATGGTCAGCGGCGGGACCTTGATCTTGCCCAGCTTGGCCAAGGCCTTGACGGCGTCGTTGCGCTCATGCGCGATCTCCTCCAGACCTGCGACGAACGTCGCCTTGGCCGCGCCCTGCAGCACCACAAATCGCCAGGGCGCGAGCTTGCCGTGGTCTGGCGCCCGGGCGGCAAGGGCGAGCAAGGTTTTCAGCTGGGCGGCTGTCGGCCCTGGGCTCTGAAGGCTCAGCGCAGACGCCGAGCGGCGGCGCGCGAAAAACTCGAGGGTCTGCGGCGAGGCGCGTATCGGCAGTGGCTCGCCGAATGCGGGTGAAGTCGAATTGGGCGACGACAAAACGGCCTTCAAGAATTGCGAAATCGATGACGCGTTATAGAGGCGATCGTCAGAGCTGGCGCAAGCGGGCGGCCTATCCCATATCATGGACGAGAAGGGCCAGCTTTTGATGAAACGGGGAGAGCGAGCGATGGCTGGCCGTCTGGAAGTCGTCGATGCGGCGCTAGCCCCGCCGGTGTGGCCGAGCTTGCGCAATGAAGCCGAGCATATGGCCGCGTCCGAGCCCAGCCTGGCATCGTTGCTCAACGCGGTGATCCTGCGCCATTCGAAACTGGCGGACGCGCTTTCCTATCAGCTGGCGCGCAAGATCGGCGACCAGGAACTGCGCGCGATGAGCCTACGGGAAATTGCCGAGGAGGCGTATGGCGCCGAGCCCTCGATCGTCGTCGATGCCGAGGCGGATCTGCGCGCGGTCTTCGAGCGCGACCCGTCATGCAAGGGTTACGTGCAGCCACTCCTCTACTTCAAAGGCTTTCTGGCGTTGCAGGCCCACAGGGTGGCCCACCGTCTGTGGCGTCAGGGGCGCGAAGCGATGGCCTTCTATCTGCAAAGTCGGGTTTCCGAGCTGTTCCAGGTCGACATTCATCCCGCGGCCGTGATTGGCAAAGGCGCCTTCCTCGATCATGGGACCGGCATTGTCATCGGCGAAACTGCAGTAATCGGCGACGATGTATCGATGCTGCACGGCGTCACCCTGGGCGGCACCGGAGCGGAGCGCGGCGACAGGCATCCGAAAATCGGCTCGGGGGTGCTGCTCGGCGCGGGAGCCAAGGTGCTGGGCAACATCACTGTTGGCGATCACGCCAAGATAGCGTCGGGCTCGGTAGTGCTAAAACCGGTCCCCGCCCACTGCACGGCTGCGGGCGTTCCAGCTCGCCTAATCAACTGCCCAAGCTGTGAAGAACCGGCCAGAACCATGGACCAGACCCTGGGCGACAGCGTCTACGATTACGTCATCTGACGCGGTTGCGCCGACGGTGAATGCCGCCAGAGCCTGTCCTGTTTTGAGGGTCTCATCAAAACAGGAAGAACAGGCTCGATTCTAAAGTTTGCAAGCACGATTCAGACTTTTGTCGGTTCCGACAAAACTCATCGTGCTCTAGGGTCGCGCGCGAACCGGCCCAACTGGAGCGCACCCTCGTGGATCAAGCCGACATCGATAAAGTCCAGGCGCATCTGAAGCGCACCTTCGGCAACCCGCACATCGCCGTGAAGGCCAGACCCAAACAAAAGGATTCCGCCGAGGTCGAAATGAAGGGGGAGTTCATCGGAGTCATCTATCAGGACGAGGACGAGGACGGCTCGTTCATGTTTGAAATGGCGATCCTGGCCGAGGATCTGGACCTCTGAGGATGGAACACCTGGATGTCCTGGTGGTCGGCGCCGGGCTCTCAGGCATCGGCGCCGCCTACCATCTGGGTGCGCGCTGCCCCGGCAGAACCTACGCAATTTTCGAAGGCCGCGAGACGCTGGGCGGCACCTGGGACCTGTTCCGCTATCCTGGCATCCGTTCGGATTCCGACATGTTCACGCTTGGCTATGCCTTCCGTCCCTGGACGGAGGCAAAGGCCATCGCCGACGGTCCATCGATCCTCAAATATGTCGCCGAGACCGCGCGCGACCACGCCATAGAGCGCCACATCCGCTACCACCACAGGGTCAAGGCGGCGTCGTCAGCCAACCGGCTGCGCCGGCGGCTGCCTGCGAAG
>JAYTRF010000222.1:0-2125 GCA_043746375.1 Caulobacteraceae bacterium
CGCTCGGAAATGTAGCGCTGCAGAAGCTTGACGTCCTTGAAGTCGATCTTCGGGGCGCCGGCGCCCGAAAATGGGCAGACCTTTCGCCGGCGCATGAAGTTGCGCCGTCCGCCGGAAGCCGGCCCCGCGTCGGGAACGAGAGTTTCTTCAGTCATTCTCAGCGCTCCCTAGGCCGTAACCGGCGAGTCTTCGAAGCGACGCTCGCGCTCGCGGTCGCGCCTGGCCAGCACCGGGGAAAGTTCCAGGTCGAGCTGCTCGACGCGGACGGTCAGATAACGCAGCACGTCCTCGTTGATCGACAGCTGCCGCTCCATCTCCTTGACCGCCGGCGCCGGCGCATCGATGGCCAGCAGGGAATAGTGACCCTTGCGGTTCTTCTTGACCCGATAGGTGAGGTTGCGCAGGCCCCAGTACTCGATCTTGGCGATGTGGCCGCCGAGCGACTCGATCAGGGCTTTGAGTTCTTCATTGAGGGTCTCGGCCTGCTGGGGCGAGATATCCTGACGCGCGATCAGCACGTGTTCGTATGTGGCCATGGTTTCCTGCTTCCGATACGCCTGGGCGGCGCGGCGGGCGCTCGAAAGGGTGCGCACCGCAACGATGGTTCTTAGACGCGGCGGCCGGGAGACTCCCGACCCTTTGACGCTCCGCGAAAAGACCGCCCTTGCTTCAAAGAAGCGGCGTCCTTACGAGGAAATCGCCCTTAAGGCAAGGCGGCCCGAGACGGCGAAAGCGCTACCTTGGGTGCGCCGTGCGCCAGGCGGTCACCGCCGCCAGGGTCTGGTCCACGTGCTGGTCGGGCTTGAGGTTCGAATAGGCGAGGAGGATCTTACCCGTGGGGGCGATGACGTAGGAGGTTCGATCGGACCAGCCGGGCCGCAGGGCCAGGGTCGCCTCATACTTCTTGGCGATGACGGCGTTGGGGTCGGAAGCGACCGGGAACTTGCCGGAGCAATGCTCGGTTTCAGTCGAGAATGCCGCGAGCTGGTCGATGTTGCCGGCCGTAACGCCGATCACCGTCGCGCCCTGCGCGTGGAACTTGTCGATGGCGTCGGCGAAGAGATGGGCCTCGAGATTGCAGCCGCTGGTGTGGGCGGCCGGGAAGAAATAGAGCACCACCGGACCCTTCCGGAGCGCCTTGTCGAGATCGAAGTGCAGGGGTTTGCCCCCCTGGTAGCCGGGGGCGGAGAACTCCGGCGCCTGCGCTCCGACCTTGAGGGCGGCGATGGCGGGGCTGGCGGCAAGCACGGTCAGGGCCGCAGCGATCAATAGGGTCTTCATGGGTTCAACTGTCCTTCAGGCCAAACGGCTTTTAGCGCCGGCGCCACACGACTATGCCAAACCCTGCGCCGCGAAGCCATGGGTTCATCGCCCGGCTTGAGCCTTTGGGACTCTTCACCTAACGCTGGCGCGCATGGCGGCGCGCTTCAGGGAGTTCTGAACCAAATGAGTCTTGCCTTCCTGTTTCCCGGCCAGGGCAGCCAGGTCGTCGGCATGGGGACCGAGCTGGCAGCGGCGTTCGCCGGCGCGCGGGCGGTGTTCGAAGAGGTCGACGACGCGCTTGGCCAAAAGCTCTTCGCCCTGATGCGCGACGGTCCGATCGAGGATCTGACGCTGACGGAAAACGCGCAGCCGGCGTTGATGGCCGTCAGCCTGGCGGTGATGCGCGCGCTGCATGACGAGTTCGCCATAGGCGTCGAGCGAGCCGCCTTCGTCGCCGGCCATTCGCTTGGCGAATATTCCGCCCTCGCCGCGGCCGGCGCGATCAGCCTTGCCGATACGGCGCGACTGCTGAGGCTGCGGGGGCAAGCCATGCAACGCGCTGTTCCGGTGGGTCACGGCGCGATGGCCGCACTGATCGGGCCCAAGAGCGATGTGGCGCTGGCGGAAGCGGCGGCGGCTGCAGGGGCGAAGCTCGGCGTGTGCGTCGTCGCCAATGACAACAATCTTGGCAACGTGGTGGTCTCCGGCGAAAAGGCCGCTGTGGAGCGGGCCATCGACGAGGCGAAAACGCTGGGGGCCAGGGCGATATTGCTCAATGTCTCGGCCCCTTTCCATTGTCCGCTGATGCAGCCTGCCGCCGACGAAATGTCCGAGGCGCTGGCGCGCACGGCGATAGCGCCGC
>JAYTRF010000223.1:0-2139 GCA_043746375.1 Caulobacteraceae bacterium
CGATGGCGGGCGGCGCGGAGGGCGGGGTCCTCCTTGGCCTCGAGGTGCGCCAGTTCGCGTTGCAGCTTGCCGTAACTGCGCCACCGGGCCTCATCCAGACGGCCGCTTTCCAAAGCCGCGCGGACCGCGCAGCCGGGCTCGTTGGAATGGCCGCAGTCGCGAAATCGGCATTCCCCCGCCAGCGCTTCGATATCGTCGAAGGCGACGCCCAGGCCCTCTTCGCTGTCCCACAGGCCCATCTCGCGCATTCCGGGGGTATCGAGCAGCAACCCGCCGCCTGGCAGCAGGATGAGCTCGCGGTGTGAGGTCGTGTGACGCCCGCGCCCATCGTCGTCGCGAATGGCCTGGGTAACCATGCGCGCCGTTCCGGTGAGGGCATTGACCAGGGTCGATTTGCCGACGCCGGAACTTCCGAGCAACACCGCAGTCACGCCCGGCGCGAGATAGGCGCCCAGCGCCTCCAGCCCCTCGCCGGTAACCGCCGAGATCGCATGCACCGGGGCGCCGACAGCCACGGCTTCGATCTCCGCTGTCGCCGCGGCGACGTCCGCGCAGAGGTCCGACTTGGTCAGCACGACCACTGGCCGGGCTCCGCTCTGCCAGGCGGCGGCCAGATAGCGCTCAATCCGGCGGGGATTGAGATCGGCGTTCAGCGAGGCGGCCAGGAAAGCGACATCGGCGTTGGCCGCGACCACCTGCACGCCGCCGGCGGGACCCGCCGCCTTGCGCGTGAACGCCGTGCGGCGAGGCAGCAGATGGTGGATGACAGCGGTCTCGCCAGGCGCGCCCAGGCTTGCGGCGACCCAGTCGCCGGCGGCGGGATAGCCCCCCGCCTCGGCGTCGCGCGCGAGCTTGCCGGAGATCTTAGCCCGCACCTCGCCGGCGCCGGTGATCAGCCCGTAGAGGCCGCGTTGCTGGATGACCACGCGGCCGGGCGCCAGGCCTTCGGCCGCGTAGGGGATGAACTGCTGGGCGAGAGCGTCGCTCCAGCCATAATCTTCGATCAATGGGAACGTCCTTTGAAGGTCGGGAGGGGGTTTCGCCGCCAACCTTCAGCCGCGCACGGCCTAGTCGGCGACGCCTGCGAGGGCGGCGTGAACAGCGACAGTCATGGTGCAACCCTCCTTTTCCGAGCCTATACGGACCACGCAGAAGGCTAGGCGTCCGCCGGACGCGCGTCAACGAGACCTTGCTTGTGAACAACGAAGAAGCCCTGCAGGATTTCACCAGCTTCGACTTCACCGACCCGCAGGGGCGCTGGACCCGGCCGGTGTACCGGCGAGGCGCGGGGCCGGCCGTGATCGTCATCCACGAGATTCCCGGGCTGCATCCCCAGGTGCTCCGCTTTGCTTCGCGCGTCGCTGCCGCAGGCATGACCGTTTTTTGCCCGAGCCTCTTTGGCCAGCCGGGGCGCGAAGTTAGCCGCGGCTACGCCGCCGCCTCGATCGCCAGGGCCATCTGCATCCAGCGCGAGTTCACCGTATGGGCCGCCGACAGATCGAGCCCGATCGTCGACTGGCTGCGGGCTCTTGCCGCGCACGCGCATGCCGAATGCGGGGGCAGGGGCGTGGGGGCCATTGGCATGTGCTTCACCGGCGGGTTCGCCCTGGCGATGATGACCGAACCCAGCGTCGTCGCCCCGGTGCTGTCGCAACCCTCCCTGCCGCTGGCGACCGGATCGGCTCGGCGGGCGGCCGGACTGGGGGCCTCCACCGCTGAGATCGCCTGCGCACGACGCCGGTTCGAGGCCGAGGATCTGACCATGATCGGTCTGCGGTTCCATGGCGACCCTCTGGTTCCTGACGCCCGCTTCGCGACCTACAAGCGGACCTTCGGGGATCGTTTTGAAGCCATCGAACTGGATCCGGACGACGCCCTGCAGGACCCTCGCTTGCCGCCCCACTCGGTGCTGACGCTCAACTTGCGCGACGACGATCCGCAGGGGCCAACCAAAAAGGCCGAAGACAGGGTGATCGCTTTTTTCAAGGCCCGCACGGGCGCTTGAATGGACAATATTCGCCATCTGCCCGCCACACGGCAGCGCGAGTTTAGAAGCCCCATGACCTGGTTCGCTCCGCGCCTCGCCCCGCTGGTCGCCATCGCGCTTGTCCTGGTCAGCTGCGCGACGACCCATCGCAT
>JAYTRF010000224.1:0-2663 GCA_043746375.1 Caulobacteraceae bacterium
ATCAAAACAGGAAGAACAGGCTCGATTCTAAAGTTTTCGAGCACGATTCAGATGTTTGTCGGTTCCGACAAACATCATTGTGCTCTAAGGGCAGAGGCCATTATCGGGCGCCGCTGGGGAAGGCGCAACCGTCGCAAACGTTTGTTTGAAAACACGAGGCATTGATGTCGAAAGCCGGATCGGTGGGTCTGTCGCCCTCACGCCTGAAGCACATCGATGAGTTTATCGCCCGGCGCTACATCGATACCGGCAAGCTGCCTTGCGCCCTGACCCTGGTCGCGCGGCGAGGCGAGGTGGCCCATCTGGGCGTGCTCGGCGCGGCCGACGTCGCTCGCGGCTTGGCGCTGAAGGAAGACGCCATCTTCCGCATCTATTCGATGACCAAACCGATCACCTCAGTGGCGTTCATGATGCTGGTCGAGGCGGGCGCGGTCGCCCTCGACGATCCGGTGGAAAAGTACATTCCCGCCTGGCGCAATCTGGGGGTGTTCGCCGCCGGGGTTTCGCCCAATTTCCTGACCACGCCGGCTGCCAGGCCGATGCAGATCGTGGATCTGTTGCGTCACACATCGGGCCTGACCTACGGGTTCCAGAGCCGCACCAACGTCGATGCGGCCTATCGTAAGGCGCAGATCGAGAACGCACGCGGCAAGCTCACCCTGGAGGCGATGATCGCCGCGCTTGGCAAGCTGCCGCTCGAGTTCTCACCGGGCGAGGCGTGGAACTATTCGGTTTCCACCGATGTGCTCGGGTACCTGGTCGGCGTCATTTCGGGCATGCCGTTCGAGGATTTCGTCGCTTCACGCATTACTGGCCCGCTGGGCATGACCGATACAGCTTTTTCGGTGCCCGCCGACAAGGCGGACCGCCTGACGTGCTGTTACAACCGCGATGCGAAGGGCGATCTGGCCCTACAGGACGACTCGCCGACGAGCGCCTATCTCACCGCGCCGACACTCTTCGCAGGCGGCGGCGGTCTCGTCTCCACCGCCGCCGATTACCTGAAGTTCTGCCAGATGCTGCTGAACGGGGGCCAAGCGCACGGGCAGCGTTATTTGAGCCGCAAGACCATCGCCCTGATGACCGCTAACCACCTGCCCGGCGGCAAGGACCTGACCCAGATGTCGCGTTCGCTGTTCAGCGAGGCGACCAACGCCGGAGTAGGTTTCGGCCTCGGCTTCGCGGTGATGCTCGATCCCGCCAAGGCGCTGATGGCCGGCAGCGCTGGCGAATACTACTGGGGCGGGGCGGCAAGCACCGCGTTCTGGATCGATCCCGCGGAAGACCTGACCGTGATCTTCATGACGCAGTTGCTCCCCTCCAGCACCTACCCGATCCGCCGCGAGCTCCGCACCCTGGTTTACGCAGCTTTCGACGATTGACCTGCGCTGCGCGGGCTTGCTTCCCGATGAAGGGGAGGGAGGCGTTTTGTCCTGGACGAACCCGGCGGGCCGGGCCATGCCTTCGCCGTTCATGACCCTGCCACCCACCCAGATCGAGCGCCTGGTGATCTTTGGCGCCACCGGCGACCTGGCCGGGCGGATGCTGTTGCCGGCGCTCTATTTTCTCGACCTCGACGGGCTCTTGCCCACGGCGGTGAAAATCATCGGATCGGCCCGGACGGTGATGGACCGCGACGCCTATGTAGAGCGGGTGCGCAAGGGACTGGCGGCCCGTTCCGAGGGCCTCGACGAAAGCGCCTGGGCGCGGTTTTCAGCCCGCCTCGACTACTGCCCGGCCGATGTCGCCAGCGCCGTGGGTTTAGCCGACCTGGCCACGCGTCTCGCCGGCGCCTCGACCGTCTTCTACCTGGCCCTGTCCCCGAGCCTCTACGGCGCGGTGGCCGCTGCGCTCGGCGCCGCCGGGCTCGCCTGCCAGGACTGCCGTATCGTGCTGGAAAAGCCGATCGGTCACGACCTGAAAAGTTCCTGGGCGATCAACAGCGAGGTTGCCAAGGCTTTCGATGAGCGGCGGGTGTTCCGGGTCGACCATTACCTTGGCAAGGAAACCGTCCAGAACCTCATCGCCCTGCGCTTCGCCAATACCCTGTTTGAGCCACTGTGGAACAACCTGGCGATCGACCATGTCCAGATCACGGTGGCGGAGACCGAAGGCGTCGGCGAGCGCTGGCCCTATTACGACGACTACGGCGCCCTTCGTGACATGGTCCAGAACCACATGCTGCAGCTACTTTGCCTGGTGGCCATGGAGCCGCCGCCCGACTCAGCCGCCGATTCCATTCGCGACGAGAAGGTCAAGGTGCTCAAGTCTCTGCGTCCTTTGAGCCGGGCCGTCGCCCAGCAGATGAGCGTTCGCGGCCAGTACCGCGGCGGCGTCGTCGACGGGGCGACGGTGGCGTCCTACAGCGATGAAAAGGGTTCGCAGAGCCGCACCGAAACCTTCGTCGCCCTGCGCGCAGACATCGATAACTGGCGATGGGCGGGCGTGCCGTTCTATCTGCGCACCGGCAAGCGCCTGCCAGAGCGCCGCACCCAGATCGCCATCCAATTCAAAGCCCTGCCCCATTCGATCTTCGGCGCTGGGGCCAAGGACGACCTGACCGCGAACCGTCTGGTCATCGACCTTCAGCCCACGGAGGATATTTCTCTTCTGCTGATGAATCGGCGCCCCGGACTCGACGGTGTTCGCCTGCAGGCCTTGCC
>JAYTRF010000225.1:0-4883 GCA_043746375.1 Caulobacteraceae bacterium
GCCAATGTCGTCCAGCACCGCGCGCCCCTGCGCCTCGATCATCTCGGCCGAAATTAGCTGCACCCCGCTGACGTCAAGGGTGTCTTGGACGGTGATCGCGGTGATCACGGCGGCCGCGTAGCCGCCCAGCGCCGTCACGGTCTTAATGTCCGCCTGTATTCCGGCCCCACCCCCCGGGTCGGAGCCGCCAATAGCCAGCACACGGCCGCGAAATTCAGCCATGCCCGCGCGCCTGCCCAATTGCGGCGCGAACGGCAAGCGCCTGGACCGTAGCGCGCACATCATGAACTCGAACCGCAGCGACGCCTGCGTCCGCGCCAGCCAGGACGGCAGCGAGCGAGCCGCCCAGCCTGTCACCCGGATCCCCGGCGCTGGTGTCCAGCCGTCGGATGAAGCCCTTTCGGCTGGCGCCCAGCATCACCGGAAAGCCGAGCGCAACCAGGCGGTCCATATTGGCCAGAAGAGCCAGGTTATGGGCCAGCGTCTTGCCAAAACCGATGCCGGGATCGAGCCAGATCCTGTGGCGCGCTACGCCCGCCGCCATAGCCGCTTCGGCGCGTGCCGCGAGAAAGGCGATTACGTCGGCGACGACATCTCCGTAGGTCGGGTTCGCCTGCATCGTACGCGGATCGCGCTGCATGTGCATCAGCACCACCTCGCAGCAGAGGCCGGCGGCGGCGTCGAGGCTGTCGGGCGAATGGGTGAGGGCTGTGATATCGTTCCAAATCACCGCCCCGGCCGTGATCGCAGCGCGCGCCACCACTGGTTTCATGGTGTCGATGGAGATCGGGGTGGCGCTCGTGCGGCCGATTGCTTCGATAACCGGAATGACCCGGGCGATTTCTTGATCAGCGGTGACAGGGTCAGCCCCGGGGCGGGTGGATTCGCCCCCGATGTCGAGGATGTCTGCGCCCTGAGCGGTCAGCATGTTGGCGCGCCCTGCCGCGACCCCGACATCCAAGAACTGGCCCCCATCGGAAAAACTGTCGGGCGTCGCATTGATGATCCCGACAACCCGCGGAGATGATGGGGTCACCGTCATTTACCAGGGCTGGGCCTGTCGGCTCCACACCAGCCTGAGCAAAGGGCCTACTCCTCCAATCAAGCCGGTTCGGGGTCGGGGCGGGGCGCCAGGGGCACCGAGACGCGAGGCCGCTCGGGCGCTTTTTGTTCGGGTTCGGAGCGATTGGGTGCAATGCCCTTGATGGCGTTGACGATCTCGTCACCGGTCAGAGTCTCGAACTCAAGGAGGGCGCGGGCCAGAGTGTGCAGGTCCTCCAGCTTGGCGGTGAGGATGCTCCGCGCCTCCTGGTAGCCATCCTGAGTGAGGCGCTTGACCTCCGAGTCGATGATTTTGGCCGTCTCCTCAGAGACGTTCTGGGTGCGCGAAACCGAGTGTCCGAGAAACACCTCATCCTGGTTCTCGCCGTATGACACGAGGCCCAGTTGCTCAGAATATCCCCACTTGGTGACCATGGCGCGGGCCAAGCGCGTGGCCTGCTCTATGTCAGACGATGCTCCCGATGTGACCTTTTGCTTGCCAAATATCAGCTCCTCGGCCACCCGGCCGCCGTAGAGGATGGCGAGGCGCGAGGTCATCTGCTCATAGCTCATCGAGAGCTTGTCGCGTTCGGGCAGCTGCATGACCATGCCGAGCGCCCGCCCCCGCGGAACGATCGTCGCCTTGTGTATCGGGTCGGTGTCGGTGACGTTGAGCGTTACCAGGGCATGGCCGCCCTCGTGATAGGCCGTCATCCTCTTTTCATCCTCGGTCATGACCATGGACTTGCGCTCGGCGCCCATCATCACCTTGTCCTTGGCCTCTTCGAAGTCGGGCTGGGTGACCATGCGCCGGTTCTTGCGCGCCGCCATCAGGGCCGCCTCATTGACCAGGTTGGCGAGGTCCGCTCCGGAGAAGCCCGGGGTGCCGCGGGCGATCACCTTGACGTTGACATCGGCGCCCAGCGGCACGTTGCGCATGTGAACGCGGAGAATCTTTTCGCGCCCGGTGACGTCCGGATTGGGCACAACCACCTGGCGGTCGAAGCGGCCCGGCCGCAGGAGAGCCGGGTCGAGCACGTCGGGGCGGTTGGTCGAGGCGATGACGATGATGCCTTCGTTGGGGTCGAACCCGTCCATCTCGACCAGCAGCTGGTTAAGGGTCTGTTCGCGCTCATCATTGCCGCCGCCAAGGCCGGCGCCCCGATGGCGACCGACGGCGTCGATCTCGTCGATGAAAATAATGCAAGGCGCGTTCTTCTTGGCCTGCTCGAACATGTCGCGCACGCGGCTCGCGCCGACGCCGACAAACATCTCCACGAAATCCGAGCCGGAAATATAGAAGAACGGCACGCCAGCCTCGCCAGCGACGGCGCGCCCCAACAATGTCTTGCCGGTGCCGGGGGGACCGATCATCAGCGCGCCCTTAGGTATCTTGCCGCCAAGGCGCTGGAACTTGGCTGGATCTTTGAGGAAGTCGACGATTTCAGTCAGCTCCTCCTTGGCCTCGTCGACCCCGGCCACTTCGTCGAAGGTGATCCGGTTCTTGTTTTCGGTCAGAAGGCGGGCCTTCGACTTGCCGAAACCCATGGCGCCGCGGGCCCCACCCTGCATCTGACGCATGACGAAAATCCACACCCCGGCCAGGAGGAGCAGCGGCAACGCCTGCATCGCCAGGGTGGCCAGAAGACCGCCGCCCGGCTGGGCAAATTCATAGGCCGCGCCGTGGGCCTCAAGATGCCTTTGCAAATCGGTGGTGTCCAGGGGCCCGTTGGCCGTGATCACGTGCCCCTGGCGATCATGCGCCTCGATCACTTGGCCATGAATCTTCGCTTGCCTGATATCGCCGTTGTCGATGCGGCTGAGCAGGTCGGAATAGCCGACCTCACTGGACGATCCACTGGCTCCGCCGTTGGTCAACACGCTGTAGACCGCGAACAGCGCCAGAACGATGACGGCCCAGATGGCCAGGTTACGCAGGTTCATCAGTTCGCCTCACCGCGCCTCTTCCAGACTTCCATGTAGGGGCCCACCGGGTCTTCCGCCACGCACCCGATCGCCGCCTCGCTCTGCACCGCCCCAAGAGCGCCGGCGAGCCGGTCGGCGACCAGCCAAGTGACCTCGACGCGGCGGTCTTCGGTCAGCGTCGGGCAACTCGCGCGACCATCGCCATCGACCACCGTGCAAAGAGCGCGCCGTGCAGCCAGCGGCGAGCCTTGAAGGGCATTGCGCTGGAGGGGCGGCAGCCTGCCGGCGAGGCCGTCCAGCGCCCTCGCAGTCAATCCCGCAACGCAAGCCGTGAGCTGGTATCGGCCATCCCACACCACCGGCGCGCCAAGTGGCAATTGAGCGGCGGGCGCGCCCGAGCGCCGCAGGTCGCCCGGCTCGCGCATGAATCTCAGCTGGGGGCCGTCGCACTCGACCCGCGCTCCGGCCAGATTGGCAGTGAACGTTTGGCCAGAGCCGAAGGCGTTGGCCAGGCGGTCGACGGCAGCGCCGCGCGGCGGCCGCTCGCCACCGGACGCGCAAAGCAGCGCCGAGCCGATGCACCGCCGCTTCGCGGAGCCGCTCAGCGCCTGCACAGCCTCCCTTTCGAGGTACATCTCCCCCACGGGACCGCTCCGTATGCGGACCCTGACTTCGCATGGGCCTTCGTCTTTGGCTTGAGGCCCGCTGGGTGCGGCCACTGACAGCATGGCGCGGGCGCGGGCGCGGGGATGGCGCACGTCGACGTTGGCCGGATCTTCAATCCACCGCTCGCCACGAAGCGAGAGCATCGCCTGTAGATCGGCACGGCAAACACCCAACAGCGGGCGAAGAATGAAACGGCCGCGGCCCCCGGGCCAGATCGGAGACGGGGCCCAGGTCCTGGGCGTCGGCGTGGGCTCGCCGGACGCGCGCATGGCCGCCGCCTCCCGGCAGTCATCGGCGGTGTGACCCATCAGGATCACGCGCGCGCCAATGCGCCAAGCCTCGCCCGCGACCAGGCCGTGGCGGGCCGCCCGGGCCGCTGCAGCGACCCCCGCAGTGGGTTTTTCCGCTTCCCAGCTGAGTGTGCGATGCTCGATCCCGGCCCGCTCGGCTCTTGCTTTCGCCAGGCTCGCCCATCGTGCGCCGTCCTGATGGAGCCGATGGTCCACGGTCACGGCTAACAGCCGGCGTCCTACTTCGTCAGCCCAGGCCTTGGCGATGAGCAGCAATGCCAGGGAGTCGCTGCCGCCGGAAAAGGCGACAATGAGGGGGGCGGTGCTGTCTGCAGCCAGCCGCAGCCAAAGAACCCGACGAACAGAAGCCTCTATCGAAAGGCTGTCGTCGACTTCATGGCGATCCTTGGCGCCATCAACCACACTGCGCGCGCGATCGCGCGTCCGCAGCCGCGCCCTTCACCTCGGCGGAAGCTTTTGGGTAGCGGCGCGCCAGCTCGTCGAGGGTCTGGCAGGCATCGGCGGGCTTCTTCATCTCGGTCAACGACCGCGCCAGATCGAGAACCGCGTTCGGAGCCCAGATCGTCTGGGGCCACCCGCGGATCGCGTCAATGTCGGCGGTCGCGGCCTGCGGCCAAGCGTGCCGTCCGATCAGGGCTTTGGCGAGGTAATAGCGGGCGAGCGGGCCGCGCTGGGTATTTCCGAATCGATCGACATAGTCTTGGAAGCCCGCCTCCGCAGATGGGTAGTCGCCAGCCTCAAGAGCATGCCGGGCGGCGGCGAAGGTCTGCGCCGGATCGGCGGGGGCCGCTGGGGGCGTCGGCGGCGCCTCATCCGGTGCCGCCCGTTGCGCGAGGTCTGGCCCGGCGGTCAGCGCGGCGACCTTCTGATCGAGCGCTGAAAGACGTTCCCCGAGCGCAGTGACTTCGCTCTGCCGGGCCGCCGCATCTTGCCGCGCCA
>JAYTRF010000226.1:0-29086 GCA_043746375.1 Caulobacteraceae bacterium
CCGCAACACCCGCCTGGCGCTGGCCTGCGCGGCCGTGTTCCTGGTCATGGTCGGGGCCGCCTTCGCCGCCGTGCCATTCTACAGAGCTTTCTGTCAGGCGACGGGATTCAATGGCGCGGTGAAACGCGTCTACGCTGCGCGGGGTGCGATCTCCGACAAGACCGTCGATGTGCGTTTCGACACCAACGTCCACGGCCTCTCCTGGCGCTTCGTACCGGTGCAGACCGACCAGCGCGTCAGGTTAGGCGCCTATACCCTGGCCTTCTTCAAGGCCACCAATACCGGCGAGAGGGCCGCGACAGGTCGAGCCATCTATAACGTGCTGCCCGAATGGGCGGGGGCCTACTTCTCTAAGCTGGAATGCTTCTGCTTCAAGAACCAGACAATCACCCCTGGCCAAACGGTCGACTTCCCGGTCGTCTACACGGTCGACCCCCGCTACGCGAACGATGCCGACAAGCGCGAGGCCGGCCAGATCACCCTGTCCTACACCTTCCTCCCAGCGGCCGATTCAGCCGGGCCGACCGCGGCGCCGGATCAGAAGGCGCGCTCGCCTCTTGGCGCGCGCCCGCACGCAGCGCTATAGCACCATCAACCCCGCGCGCCGGCCCGCTTTGGCCGTTCCCGGGCATGCGGAAAGTTCGGAAGCGCGACATGGCCCACGAAGGCGTCAAACACGACTACCACCTGGTCAACCCCAGCCCATGGCCGCTGATCGGCTCGATCGCGGCGGTGACCCTGACGCTTGGCCTGGTTACCTTCGTCAAGGGCCTTTTCGGCATTCCCAAAGGCGAGTGGTGGCTGATGGCGCTCGGTTTCGCCGGCGTCATCTGGACGATGATCGGCTGGTGGATGGATGTCGTTCGCGAGGCCAATGCCGGGGATCACACACCGGTCGTGTCGCTGGGCCTGCGCTACGGGATGATCCTGTTCATTGTCTCGGAGGTGATGTTCTTCGTTGCCTGGTTCTGGATTTTTTTCGAGATGGCGCTTTTCCATCATACCCGCACGCTTTCGCCTATCGACGATGTGCGCACCGCGTGGGCCAACTGGCCGCCAAAAGGCGTTGAAACGGTACCGGCGTTTCATCTGCCGCTGATCAACACCCTGACCCTTCTGCTCTCGGGGACCACCGTCACTTGGGCGCACCATGCCCTGCAGACCGGGGATCGGCGCGGCGCCAAGATCGGCCTGGCCCTGACCATCGCGCTTGGCGTTCTGTTCACTTCGATCCAGGCTTATGAATACCACCACATCCTGGCCGACCACCTTTTTTACTCGGCAGAGTCGGCCAACTCGGGTCTCTATGGCTCATCTTTCTTCATGGCCACCGGTTTTCACGGCTTCCACGTGATCATCGGCACGATCTTTCTGTGCGTGTGCCTGATCCGGCTGATGGCCGGAGGCTTTACCCCCAAACAGCACTTCGGGTTCGAAGCTGCGGCCTGGTATTGGCATTTCGTCGATGTGGTTTGGCTGTTTCTGTTCACCTTTCTCTACGTGACCTTCGGCGCCGGCTGGGGACATTGATCGGCAAAGAGGCGCGTACGAGAGCTGTTCCGCTTGGCCTGACTTTTGCGGCAGCTGTCGCTCTGGCTGTCCTGATCGGGCTTGGCGTTTGGCAGCTCCATCGCCTGCGATGGAAGCAGGGACTGCTCGCCAAAATCGCCGCCCTGGCCCATGCCCCGCCTCAGCCCATCGGCCCAGTGCTGGCGCGCGGTCGGGCCGGCGCCGATGTCGACTTCACGCGGGTGGCGGTTCACTGTGCGACCCCAACCTTGCCGACGCGGACGCCGGCGGTTTTCCGGTATTCGTTGCGCGATGGCCAAATCGGCTGGCGGCTGATGGGCATCTGCCACTTGGTCGGCGGCGCCTACGATGGCCTGCTGATCGACCGCGGCTTGGTCGATCGCTTCGCCGGGGCCATGTCCCCGCAGCCGGAAACTTTCCCCGAACCCGCCGCTGTCATCGGCGTGCTCACAAGGGTCAGCGCGCGCGGGCCTTTCGACGGCCCGGCGCCACAGAGCCACGGTCCGGTCACCGTACTGCGGGTGCTCAATCGCAACGTCGTAAGCGATCTGGCGGGGCGCGCCGGCCTGCGGCGGCCGGCGCCCTGGTTTCTCGCTGTGGAAAGTGAGCGTCCTGCGCCGGCCGGGGTGCGCCCGGCTGCCCTGCCCACCGACATCCCCAACAACCACTTCGTTTACGCCCTGACCTGGTTCGGCCTTGCCGCCGCACTGGCCTGCATCTATGCCGCCAAGCTCTGGCAATGGCTCAGGGACCGATGAAATATCTGTCGACACGCGGGGGCGCGCCGCAGGTGGGCTTCATCGACGCCCTGTTGCAGGGGCTGGCGCCGGACGGGGGGCTCTACGTCCCGGCCGCGTGGCCGGTCTTTTCCCATGCTCAGATCGAGGCATTCGCCGGGCGACCCTACGCCGAGGTCGCTGCCGCCCTGATCGGGGCCTTCGTCGGCGAGGATATCCCCGCCGAGGTGATCGCGCAGCTGTGCTCCGAGGCCTACGCGGGCTTCGCACACGCCGCTGTCGCGCCGCTGAAACAGCTGTCGGCGGGGACCTTCCTTCTTGAGCTGTTCCACGGGCCCACCCTGGCCTTCAAAGACCTCGCCATGCAGCTTCTGGCGAGGCTCTACGATCATGCCCTGGCCGCCCGCGGTGGCGAGATGACGGTGGTCTGCGCGACCTCCGGCGACACCGGCGGCGCGGCGGTCACAGCGTTCGCGCGGCGGGCCAATGTGCGGCTGGTAGTGTTATTTCCCGAGGGCCGCATTTCCGAGGCCCAGCGGCGGTTCATCACCGCATCGAACGCGGAAAATGTCCGCGCCGTGGCCGTCACCGGTGACTTCGACGATTGCCAAGCGATGGTCAAGGCGATGTTCGAAGACGCCGACTTTGTCGCGGCCGTGCGACTGACCGCCGTCAACTCGATAAACTTCGCGCGCATCGCTGCGCAGACAGTCTATTACTTCACCGCCGCAGTGGCTCTGGGCGCGCCGGCCAGACGAATGGCGTTCTCGGTTCCCACCGGCAATTTCGGCGACGCCTTCGCCGGCTACGCCGCGAGCCGAATGGGCCTGCCCATCGAGCGTATCGTCGTCGCCACCAACGGCAACGATATTGTCGCACGGGCCATCGAGCAGGGCCGCTACGCCCGGGAAGCTGCGATCGCCACGCAGAGCCCCGCCATGGACATCCAGGTCGCCTCCAATTTCGAGCGCTTGTACTTCGAGTCGGTCGAGCGGATGGCGGAAGAGACCGCCCGCGCCTTTCGCGCTTTCACCGCCAGCGGCGTGTTGCACATTCCCCCAGCCGCCCTGGAGCGCATGCGCGGTCTGTTCACGGCCGCCGCCGTTAGCGAGGCGCGAACAGCGCGCACGATGCTGGCCACCTTCAACGAAACCGGCGAGCTCATCGATCCACATACGGCCGTCGCTGTGGCCGGAGCGCGCGAGTCGCATCTGACCAACCCGTCCGTCCCGATGGTCTGCCTGGCAACCGCTCATCCGGCGAAGTTTTCGCAGGCTGTGCGGTCGGCCGCAGGCGTCTCTCCACCGATGCCGCCGGTGGTCGCCGCGCTGGCAGCTGCGACAGAGCGCGTCGACGCGCTGGACGCCGATGTCGAGGCCATCAAGGCCTATATCCGCCGCTTCGCCCAATCATGAGCCGAAGTGACGGCGCCTCGCCCCGCGTACACTCGCTGCCTAGCGGCATTCGGGTGATCTGCGATCCTGCGCCCGGCTTCGAAACCCTCGCCATCAGCGTCGTCGCCGGCCGGGGCGCCCGCTGGGAGGGGGCGGGTCAGAGCGGATGGTCGCATCTCTTGGAGCACATGGTGTTCAAAGGCGCGGGCGGCCGCTCGGCGCGCGAGATCGTCGAGGTTATCGAGGCCAGGGGCGGCCAGATCAACGCGGCCACCGGTCATGAGCGCACCAGCTTCCAGGTGCGAGCCCTGAAAGACAGCCTGGCGCTGTCTGTCGAACTCGTCGCAGACCTCATCCTGCGGCCGACCCTCGATGCCGACGACCTGAGCCGGGAAAAGCGCGTTGTCGCTCAGGAGCTAGCCGAAGCCTCGGACGCCCCGGACGACAAGGTGTTCGAGTTGGCCCAGGCGGCGGCCTTCAAGGGCCAGCCGCTTGGCCGGCCGATCCTGGGCGCGCCCAGAGCCGTGGCCGCGGCGACGCCCCATGGGCTTCAGACTTGGCGCGAGCGTCTTTATGCTCCGGACCGCCTGGTGATCAGCGCCGCGGGGGCGGTCGATGAGGACGCCCTGTTGGCTCACGTCGAGCGCGCGTTCGCCGGCGCCGTTTCGGCGGCCCCGCAGACTCCGACGCCCGCGACTTTCAAGGGCGGCGCGGCGGTGAAACGGCGAAACCTGGAACAGGCCCATGTGGTGTTCCTGCTGCCCGGGCCGGGGGCGGACGATGGCGATCGCTTCGCTCTGCGTCTTTTCGCCGAGATGCTGGGCGGCGGCATGTCATCGCGGCTGTTCCAGGAGGCGCGCGAACGGCTGGGTCTCGCCTACGCCGTCGACGCGTTTGCCGAGATATATGCCGACGCAGGGCTTCTGGGCGTCTACGCCGGCTGCGCCGCAAAGGACGCCGGCGAACTGGCGCGCGTCGCGGCCGTCCAGATTCGCGCCCTTACCGCAGACTGTGGCGAGGCAGAACTGGCACGCGCCAAGGCCCAGACCAGGGCCGCCCTGTTCATGGCGGCCGAATCCCTGGCCAGCCGCGCCGAACAGAACGCCGCCCAGATGGTGGTCTATGGCCGCTTGGTTCCTGCGGCAGAACTGGCTGCGTCGGTCGAGGCGGTCAGCCGGCGCGATGTCGGCCGCGTGGGCGAGCGACTGATGCAGCCTCGGCGAGTTGCCGCCAGCGTTCTTGGACCCTCGTCGGCGCTGGACGCGGCGGCCCTGTTCGAGGCGGCCCTGTTCGAAGCATAAGGTCAGAAGCGCACGACCTCCCGCATTTGGCTTGCGGCGAGAACGGCGCCAAAATCCCTCGATGGCCCTTCTTGACTGGATCGCGTCCGGCTCCGAGCCGCGCCTTGAGGGCGGCGGGGTGCGGCTTCGTGCGCCACGGGCGTCGGACTACGCAGAATGGGCTCAGCTTCGGTCGCGCTCGCGGGCTTTCCTGCAGCCTTGGGAGCCGACCTGGCCGACGGACGATCTGACCAAAGCGGCCTTCCGGCGGCGGCTGGCCGCCTACGCCCATGACATCGAGCGGAGCGCGGCCTTTCCGTTTCTGGTCTTTCGCGAGAGCGACGGCGCGATGGCTGGCGGAATCACCCTGTCGAACATTCGCCGCGGCATCGCCCAAATGGGCGCAATTGGCTATTGGGTCGGCGAACCCTACGCCCGGCAGGGCCATACCCTGCAGGCGGTGAAGGCGGTCACTCGCTTTTGCTTCACGAGGCTGGGACTTCACCGCGTTGAGGCGGCGTGCATTCCGACCAATGAGGCCTCACGCGGCGTGCTGGCCAAGGCAGGGTTCAGAGAGGAAGGTTTGGCGCGGGCTTATCTGAGAATTAACGGAAATTGGCGAGATCATCTGTTGTTCGGGTTGATCTCGCCGGCACCCGCCAGTGAGCAGCGACATGAGGACGTGCTGGTCTGATCCAGTGCGGGACGTTTTAGATGGCCATGGCGCCCACCCCGCTCTGGGACGCAACCACAATGCTTGAGGCCCTCGGCGGCGCGGATGTCGTCGTCTGGCTATGGGAGCCGGGCCGAGATCGCCTTTCCCTGACCGGGGCTTCGCGCGCGCTCGGACTTGGCCCGCTTGCGCCGGAGTGTACGTCGGCCGCCATCCGGTCGCTCGTCCTGCCATCAGACCGCGCCGGGGTCGACGAGATGCTGACGCAGCGCGAGCCGGGCGTTGAAATCTCCGCGAGCGTTCGCATGCGCAGCGCCGAGCCGTGCGTCTGGCGCGGGGTCTGGCTCGAAGAGGGCGTGCGGGCGGCAGGGGTGGCCATCCGCGAATCGCGTTTCGCCGCCGCGCGCACAGATCTGGTCACCGGGCTCCTCGATCGCCGCGCCTTCGTCGATAGAGCGCGTGAGCGGCTGACCGCGCCAGTCGATTACGATCTCGTCGTTGCCGATCTCAACCGCCTGCGCCGGCTCAACGAGGCTCTGGGACACGATCGCGCAGATCTGGTCCTGGCGGTGCTCGGATCACGCCTCGCCGCGGCTTTCCCCAGCGAAGCTGTGCTGGCGAGAGTCGGCGAAGACGAATTCGCCGTCATCACGCCGGCGCTGGAGGGTGGCGCAAGCGCCTCTGAGCGGCTGCGTGCGGCGCTCGAAGCGCCCCTGCGGATCGCCGGGTTCGACATCTTTCCCACGCTCTCGATCGGGGCCCTGCAGGCCAAGGGCGGCGCCAACGCCCAGGATGCAGCGGAGCTGCTGCGCAGAGCGGAACTGGCGGTGGAGGCCGCAAAGGCATCCGGTCGGGGCGTCGCGGCCGCTTATGATCGCACACTGGAAAACGACGGCTTGTCGAGGCTGGCGCTCGAGTCCGATCTGCGGGGGGCCATCGGTCGCGGCGAGATCGAACCGTTCTTCCAGCCCATTGTGCGGCTTTCCAGCGGGGAACTTTCTGGTTTCGAGGCCCTGGCGAGATGGCGTCATCCCCGCCACGGCCTGCTCGCACCCGACGACTTCCTCGGGGCCATGGCCGAGATGGGCATGATGGAGGAACTAGGCTCGTTCATGATGCGCAGGGCGGCGCACCAGCTTGATGCGTGGCGCCGCGCCCACACAGCGATGGCGGCCATGACCATCGCGGTCAACCTCTCGACCGGCGAGATCGACCGGCCGGGTCTGACGGCCGATGTCGCCGCGCTTGTGGAGGAATTCCGCCTGCCCAAGGGCGCGCTGAAACTGGAGATTACCGAGAGCGACATCATGCGCGATCCAGACCGCGCTGCAATTACCCTGCGGGCCCTGCGAGAGGCAGGCGCGGGGTTGGCGCTCGACGATTTTGGCACGGGCTTTTCGTCGCTGTCCTACCTCTCGCGCCTGCCCTTCGACACCCTGAAGATCGACCGTTATTTCGTGTGCACCATGGGCGCCAACCCGGGATCGGAGAAGATCGTCCGCTCGGTCGTCCGGCTGGGCCAGGACCTGTTGCTCGAAGTCGTCGCCGAAGGGGTCGAAAACGCGGTGATGGCGCGGCATCTGCTCAAGCTCGGCTGCGATTATGGCCAGGGCTTCGGCTATGCGCCGCCGCTGTCGCACCAGGAAGCCGAGGTTTACCTCAACGAAAGCTACGCCGATGGGGCTGCGCCGCTGAAAGCCCGGGGATAGCCCCCTCGCCTTTAGGCGCGGCCGGCCTGGCCGGAGAGATGCTCCGCGGCGACACCGATCTTGCCCAGCGCGCGTGACCACTTGTGTTCATGGTCGCCGCCGAACAGTAACTCCTCGTCAGCCTCGCAGGTCAGCCAGACGTTTTCTCGCAGTTCGTTTTCTAGCTGCCCCGCGCCCCATCCCAAATAGCCCAGAGCCATCAGGGACCGCCGCGGCTGGCGGTTGTGACCGGCGATGGCTTCAAGCACGTCGCGCGTCGCGGTCAGGGCGATGCCTTGAGCGATCTCGATGCTGGAGGGCGCGCAGGCGTAGTCGTCGGTATGCAACACAAAGCCGCGCTCGCCCTCGACCGGACCGCCCAGAAGCACCAGGTCCCCAGACCGGTCGACCGACGACTTGACGCCGAGGCGGCCAAGCAGCTCGGCCACGCTGAGGCCTTCGACCGGGCGGTTGATCAACAGACCCATGGCGTGCTCCTCGTCGTGCGCGCAGACAAATACCACCGCCCGCTCAAACCGGGGATCGCCAATCCCGGGCATGGCGACCAGGAGCCTGCCCGTCAGGCGGGAACTGGAGAGCCTATCCATCGCCTTGATGATCGTCGCTCCCCGGCCGGCTTTCAAGTCTAAGGCGGGGCGCCCCTTGGCTGGCGCCGGTCGGCCCTCTATCTGCGGGATATATCAAACACCCCTGAAGATAAGGAACGACCATGGCTCTCAAAGTCGGCGACAAGATTCCGGCCGCCAGCCTCACCACCTTCGGCCCCGACGGCCCAAAGCCGATCACCGCTGACGAGCTGTTCAAGGGCAAGAAAGTGGCCCTTTTCGCAGTGCCTGGCGCGTTCACCCCGACATGTTCGGCCAAGCACCTTCCCAGCTTCACCGCCAAGGCCGCCGAATTCAAGGCCAAAGGGGTCGACACCATCGCCTGCGTCTCGGTCAACGACGTCTTCGTGATGAGGGCCTGGGGCGAAAACCAGAATGTCGGCGACAAGGTGCTGATGCTGGCTGACGGCAACGGCGAGTTCACCAAGGCGGTCGGTCTGGAGATGGATGCCAAGCGCTTTGGCATGGGCGAGCGCTCGCAACGCTATTCGATGGTCGTCGACGACGGCGTGATCAAGGAGCTCAACGTCGAGCAAGGCGGCGAATTCAAGGTCTCGTCCGCCGACTACATGCTCGCTCAGCTCTAAAGAGATGATCGAACAGCCTTCCCGCGGGTAGGCGGGGGGAGACAAATGGACGGCATTCGACCGCCTCCAAAGCCAATGTCCTAGGCCCCCAGCGACTCTGCGGTGGCGCGGAACAGGTCTACAGCGCCCTGGGTTACGGCGGGGGTGAGGCCCGGGGCCTGGGCGAGAACCTGTTCGGCGAACACGCGCGCCAAGCCTATTTTCGTCCGCCAATAGTCGTGCTGGCCGTCACCAGCGGCAATAATCCGCGACGCCGCCAGCGCCTGCTTGCCCAGCATCCAGCCGCCGACCACGTCGCCGAGCAGCTTCAGATAGGGCGTGGCCCCGGCCAGAGCGTCGGGCTGGGCGTGACCGCGGCGCTCGATCAGCCAGCCGGTAGCGGCCTGCACAGCCGCCAAGCCCGCTTCGAGGCGCGCGCCGATGGTATGCAGCCAGGCGTCGTCGGCGCTCTTCAGGGCCGCCGCGGTGATGAATACGTCCGCGACCAGTTCGCGCACGGCCTGGCCCTTGCCGAGCGCCAGCTTGCGACCCATCAGATCGATGGCCTGGATGCCGTTGGTCCCTTCGTAGATCGGCAGGATGCGGGCATCGCGATAGTGCTGGGCCGCGCCGGTATCCTCGATGAAGCCCATGCCGCCGTGCACCTGCAGGCCCATTGAAGCGACCTCGACCGCCATGTCCGTCGACCAGGCCTTGGCAATAGGCGTCAACAGCTCCGCGCGCAGCAGCGCCGCGTCGCGGTCCACGGGATTGCCGGCCAGCCGCGCCACGTCGGTGGCGACCGCGGTGGAAAGGCAGATACCCCGCGCCGCTTCGATCTTGGCCTTCATCAGCATCAGCGTGCGACGCACGTCTGGATGGTCAAACAACCGCGACGGCAACGCGCCCGTCCATGCAGAGCGGCCCTGCTGCCTATCGAGGGAATAGGCCAGCGCCTGCTGATAGGCACGCTCGGCGATCGCCACCCCCTGCACGCCGACCTGCAGTCGGGCGGCGTTCATCATTACGAACATCGCCGCCAGCCCTTGGTTGGGCGCGCCGACCAGTTCGGCCGCCGCCCCCTCAAACAGCATCACGCAGGTCGGTGAGGCCCTTACCCCAAGTTTGTGCTCGAGACTGGATGCACGCAGGCTGTTGGCGGGGCCAAGGGCGCCGTCCTCGCCGACCAGACGCTTGGGGGCCAGAAACAGAGACAGCCCCCGCGAGCCGGGCGGAGCGTCCGCCAAACGGGCCAGGACCATGTGGACGATATTGTCGGCGCAGTCGTGGTCGCCCCAGGTGATGAAGATCTTCTGGCCGGTGAGGCGGTACCCGCCGTCCGGGTCGGGATCGGCGCGCGTGGTCATTGCCCCCAGATCGGATCCAGCCTGTGGCTCGGTGAGGTTCATTGTTCCGGTCCATTCGCCCGAAACCAGCTTAGCCAGGTAAAGGCGCTTCTGCCGGTCCGTGCCGTGGGCGGCCAAGGCCTCGATCGCAGCCTGGGTCAGCATCGGGCAAAGGCCGAAGGCCATGTTCGCAGCCTGGATCATCTCGAAGACCGCAACCTCCAGGGCCTTGGGAAGACCCTGGCCGCCAAAGGCCGGATCGGCGGAGAGGCTGTTCCAGCCGCCATCGGCGAAGGCCCGGTACGCATCCGCAAACCCGGCCGCGGCGCGCACCGCGCCGTTCTCCAGGGTCGCGCCAGCAAGATCTCCGGCGCGGTTCAGCGGCGCGAGGACTTCCCCGCTGAACGTCCCTGCCGCTTCGAGCACGGCCGCCACGGTTGCGGCATCGGCCGCCGGGAACGCGCCGGCCAGCCGGTCGAAATCGGCAGCCTCGGTCAGGGCGAAGAGGATATCTCGGACCGGCGCCTTGTAGGTCATGGCAGTATTCCTCGTTTGCCGTTCACGGCTAGCTGCATGAGGACGTGGACTCGCATTCACGCTTTCGTGATTAAGGGGATTTCCGCAACCCAACACCTCACTTTGCGCAATCCCAGTACCGCGGGTGCGGGCCGCCGTCGACGCGACGGTCGACCTTCACGCGCTCGCACTTACGATCGGTCTTCTGCAGAACGTCGTCGGCGAGTCCGTCGAAATCGAGATACAAGCCTGGTTTGCCAGCAATTGGGGGCCCTGCGTTGCCCGCTCAGTCAAATTTGGACCGCGCCGCACAGCCTGTGAAAGGCGGAGTCGAGGGTCACCCCATTAGTCTTGAGCCCTCTCGCCTAGCGGCGGCGGCGCGGGCCTTGGCGCGCGGTGAACTGATCATCCTGCCCACCGAAACCGTCTATGGCTTGGCGGTCGACGCCGGCAACCCGGCAGCAGTCGCCCGTGTCTTCGCCGCCAAGGGTCGGCCAAGCTTCAATCCCCTGATCGCCCACTTTCGCGACACCGGCGTGGCGCGGACGGTCGCAAGGCTCGGTGCGGCGGGGGAGCGATTGGCGGAGGCATTTTGGCCCGGCCCCCTGACTATTGTCGGGGCCGTCCGGGACGCTCGAGCGGTCTGCGACCTGGCGCGCGCGGGCCTGGACACTGTCGCGGTGAGAGTTCCGCAAAACCCTGTCGCCCAGGCGGTTCTCGCCAGGTTTGGCGGCGCCATCGCAATGCCGTCGGCCAATCGGTCCGGCCGCCCCAGCCCCACGACGTTCGAAGCTGCGATGGAGGAGACCGGGCGCTTCGCGGCGATCGGCCTGAATGGCGGACCGTGTTCCCTTGGACTTGAATCGACCGTGGTGGCGCTGCTCGACGGTCCGCCTCGACTGCTGCGCCCGGGCCCCGTGACCCGGGAGGCAATCGAGGCGCTGATTGGCCCGCTGGCTGACGCCGGCGCCGACGCCGCGCGGTCCCCCGGCCGCATGGCGAGGCACTATGCGCCCCAGGCGTTGATGCGCCTTGGAGCGGCGGCGCCGCTAGTTGGAGAAGCGTTCCTGGCTTTCGGCGATTGCGACGCCGGCCCGGGGGTTTTCAACCTCAGTCCCGCAGGCGACTTGGCCGAGGCGGCCGCCAATCTCTTCGCCTTCCTGCGTGCCGCGGACGCCCTGGCGCCGGCTGCGATCGCAGTCGCTCCGATTCCTCGGCATGGATTAGGTGAAGCTATCAACGACCGCCTGTCGCGCGCGGCGGGGATGGTCGGATGAGCGACCAGGTTTCCGCCGATGTGATCGCCAGGCTCAAGGAGGCTCTTGGCGAAGGTGGATGGAGCGAGGACCCTGATCGCCTGGCCCCAAAACTCGTCGAGTGGCGCGACCGCTGGCGTGGGCGCACGCCGCTGCTTGCGCTCCCCAGGGTTACCGCCCAGGTCGCCGCAGTGGTTGCAATCTGCGCGCAGACGGGAACCGCCATAGTTCCGCAGGGCGGCAACACCGGCCTCGTCGGGGGACAGATTCCGCAAGGCGAGATCCTGGTCTCGACCGAACGCATGGCCAAGGTACGCGAGGTCTCGCCGCTGGACGACGCCATCGTGGTCGAGGCGGGCGTCACCCTGGCGCGGGTGCATGACGCCGCGGCGGGAGCGGATCGCCGGTTCCCATTAAACCTGGCATCGGAGGGTTCGGCGACCGTGGGCGGGCTGATCTCCACCAATGCCGGCGGGACGGCAGTCCTGCGCTACGGAAACATGCGCAATCTGGTCTTGGGCCTAGAGGCGGTGATGCCCAATGCCGAAGTCTTTCATGGGCTCACGCGGCTGCGCAAAGACAACACGGGCTACGATCTCAAACAGCTGCTGATCGGGGCCGAGGGCACCTTGGGCATCGTCACCGCTGCGGTGCTGAAGCTGTTTCCGCTCCTGGCGTCGCGGACCGTCGCGTTCGTTGGCTTGGCTGGGCCCTCGGCGGCGATCGAACTGTTGGCCCACGCCAAGGCCGCGAGCGGCGGCGCCGTCGAAGCCTTTGAACTGATCAGCGGTCTTGGCCTCGAGCTCGCCATCGCCCATCTGCCGGGCACTCGCGATCCGCTGGCCGCGCCGTGGCCTTGGTACGTGCTCATCGAAATAGCCGGCGCCGAGGCCGGCGCCAGCGAATCGACGATGGAGCGGCTGCTGGCGGCCGGCCTGAGCGCCGGTCTGGTCGGCGATGCAGCGATCGCCCAGAACGAGGCGCAGGCTCGCGCCTTTTGGTCGCTGCGGGAAGGCCAGTCGGCCGCGCAGAAGCCAGAGGGGCCTGCCTGGAAACACGACATTTCCGTGCCCGTTTCCCGCATCGCCGACTTCATCGAGGCGGCGTCCGCCGCCCTTGCCGCGCGCTACCAGGGGGTGCGCATAGATGCCTTCGGTCACGTCGGCGACGGCAATGTGCACTTCGACGTGCTTGCACCCCCTGGCGCAGAGCCGGCCGCGCACGCAGCTCGGCGAGACGAAGGCGCACGCATCGTCCATGACCTGGCGGTCCGCCTCGGCGGCTCGATCAGCGCCGAGCACGGTCTCGGCTCGATGAAGACGGCCGAGGCCCTGGCCTACAAGGACCCCGTCGATGTCGCCGCCCAGCGCGCCGTCCGCGCCGCCCTCGATCCCGGTCGAATGATGAATCCGCGGGTCTTGTTCTAGCGTCTTGAGGCCCGAAGCCCTAAGCCACGCCCATGTTGATGGTGATCTCCCCGGCCAAGGTGCTGAACTTCGCCGCGCCCGGATGGGACGCGCCGCTGACCATGCCGCAGATGATCGATCAGGCCGCGACCCTGGCGGAAACCACCCGCCGGCTGAGTGTGCGGGACCTCCGCTCGCTGATGGGGATTTCCGACAAGCTGGCCAAGCTCAACCGCGAGCGGTTCCAGGCCTTCGACGCCGAGCGGGACGATGGGGTGCAGGCGGCGTTCGCCTTCAACGGTGACGTCTACCTTGGGCTGAAGGCGCGGGAACTGGATAAGGCCGCGCTGAAATGGGCCCAGGACCACCTGCGCATTCTATCGGGGCTCTACGGCCTGTTGCGGCCCCTGGACGCGATCCAGCCCTATCGACTTGAAATGGGTTCGCGGCTCAAGACCCGGCGCGGCGCCAACCTCTATCAGTTTTGGGGCGGTCGGATCGCCGAGATGCTGAACGAGGCTTCGGAAGGCCACGCCGACGCGAGCCTGATCAACTTGGCCAGCCATGAATATTTTGCGGCTGTCGATCGCGGGGCGCTGAAGATTCCGGTGATCAATTGCCATTTCAGCGACGACCTTGGCGGCGCGCTCCGGCCGCAAGGCTTCGTCGCCAAGCGCGCCAGGGGCCTCCTGGCGCGTTTCGCCATCGACCGCCGCGCACAACGGGCCTACGATCTGAAAGCCTTCGACACCAACGGCTACAGTTATCGTGCGGCCGCATCGACCCCAACCGACTGGGTATTCGCCCAGGTCAGGCCGGGGCGACCGGCCTGAGCGCGACCGGTCAGCTTGCCGGAAAGGTGGCGATCGTCACCGGCTCAACCAGCGGCATCGGGGCGGCCATGGCCGGAGCGCTTGTCGGGGCCGGCGCAACGCTGATCATCAACGGGCTTGGCGAAAGCGCCGCCATTGAAGCACTGCGCCTGGCGCTGCAGCGCGATCACGGCGTCCCCGTGCGCTACCACGCTGCGGACATGACCGCTCCCGCCGAGGTAGTCGACATGGTCGATTTCGCGCGGCGCGAATTTGGCCGCCTGGACATTCTCGTCAACAACGCAGGCGTTCAGCACGTCGCTCCGGTCGAGGATTTCCCGATCGACAAATGGAACCAGATCATCGCCGTCAACCTGACATCGGCCTTTTTGGCTACGCGCGCGGCCGTGCCGCTGATGAGGGCCCAGGGGGCGGGTCGGATCGTCAACATCGCCTCCGCCCATGCGCTTGTCGCCTCGCCGTTCAAGAGCGCCTATGTGGCCGCAAAGCATGGCCTCCTGGGGCTGACGCGCACCGTCGCCCTTGAGGTCGCCCAGGCGGGCATCACTTGCAACGCCATCTGCCCGGGCTACGTGAAGACGGCGCTGGTGGAGCGCCAGATCGCCGATCAGGCCCGGGCCCGCAAGATGAGCGAGGCGGCGGTGATGAGCGACGTCATCCTGGCGGCTCAGCCGACCAAGCGCTTCGTCGAATTCGCCGAGTTGGCGGGGCTGTTGCTTTATCTGGTCGGCGACCTTGGCGGTTCGGTGAACGGCGCGGCGCTCAGCATCGACGGCGGCTGGACCGCAGCGTAAGGCGAACGCTCACAATCTGCAAAAACGGAGCCCGCTACATGGCCTATGAGCCGTTCAATCTTTCCGGAAAGACGGCGCTGGTCACCGGAGGCAACCGCGGCATCGGTCTTGGGATGGCGACCGCACTGGCGCAGGCCGGGTCGGACGTGGTCGTCTGGGGCCGCAGCGCCGCCCACAATCTGGCCGCCGAGGGCGAGCTAAATCGCCTGGGCGTGCGGGTTCTGGCCCAGCAGGTCGACGTCGCCGACGAAGCCCAGGTGGTCGCCGCGATGGCCGAAGCGGTTCTGGCCATGGGCCGGATCGACACGGTAATCGCCAACGCCGGCATCGGCGGCGGTGCACGATCGTTTTCCGAGATGAGCGTCGAAACCTGGCGCAAGGTGATGAGCGTCAACCTCGAGGGGGCCTTCTTCACCTGCCGCGAAGCGTGCCGCCACATGGTCGCCCGGGCCGGCGCGGGCCAGGCGGGCGGCTCGATCATGGTCACCGCTTCACTGGCCGCCATCGAGGGCGCGGCCCGCAATGAGGCTTACGCCGCCACCAAGGGCGGGGTGATCTCGATGATGCGGTCGATCGCGGTCGAACATGCCCGTTACGGCGTGCGCGCCAACGCCATCCTGCCGGGCTGGATCGCCACCGACATGACTGCGGGGGCGCAGTCCTCGCCCGCCTTCGCCGAGAAGGTCATACCACGCGTTCCCGCCCGCCGCTGGGGTGAGCCGGCCGACTTCGGGGGCATCGCCGTCTACCTGGCCTCCGACGCGTCGCGCTATCATTCCGGCGACACCTTCGTCATCGACGGCGGCTATTCGATCTTCTGAGGATCAGCCGTCCAGCAACCGCGCGACCATGGCGTCGATACGGTCGGAGACGCCCGCCGCGCGCAGGCCCTCGCGCACGGTGCGCCTGGCCCGGGCGAAGGGGGCGCCCTGCGCAATCTCGAACGTCGCCGCCAGCCGCTCGGCCTCCCGACCCGCCACGGCCAGATCGCGATGCACGGCCACGGTCGCCGAGAAGCGTGGAATCGGTAGGGTGAAGATCACCTTGTCGAAATGGCGCGCGCCGAACAGGCCGCGCGCCTGCAAGAGTTGGATGCGCTCCCGAGTCGTCTCGCTGTTCAAGATCGCAACAATGTAGTGAGCCTCTTCTTCACTGTCTGGCGTTCCCCAGTAGAGGCCATGCTCGACGACGCCCTTGGCATCTCGCAGCAACGACGCGGCGGGGTTGGTGCCAGAAGCCGAATAGACAACCCGCAGTGGGGGCGTGGGAAATTGAGCGCTCAATTTGCCGTAGAAATCGAATTGTTCCACAAGCGATAGCGGACTGGCCTTGTGGCCATTCCATGTTGCTTCGGCCGACCTCATCCAGCCGGCCAACCCTGAGACGCCGAGATCGGTCGCGCTCTTGGCCGCAATCAATTCGCCCTCTTGGGTGATCGGCACGACACCCTCGAACGCCCGCCAGATTCGGAACGGCAGGATGCTTTCGCCCAGATAGACCGGGCGCAGGAATTCCTTCTCGATCGGGTGTTCGATCCCGGGCAGGTCGCGCCACGGGCGCTTTTCCTGGCTATTGCGTCGGCTGGTGACCAGGGGCGCGGCGGCGGACGAGCCAAGTCGCCCGGCGGTCTTTCGCTCCACCAGACAAAGCATGCGGGGAACCAAGGTCGCGCCCTGGCGGAACATGCCCTGAAAGGCCGACCGGCGCTCGCCGGCCTCGAGCTGCGCCGGGGGCGGGGCGTCGATGGTGGTCACGGTCAGCTTGGCGTCGGCCATATCCTCGGGCGCATCGCGCATGGGCAGGCGCCCCGCATAGGCGGTGACGCGGCTGGGCGTTCGCGTGGCCGTGGCCCGGCGCCGGCCAACGAGCACACAGGCGGGCACCGGGAACAGAGGTTCGACGCGGTCCAGGTCCCAGCCTTCGTCCCAGGCGATACGGGCGGAGTCGTAACTGCCGGTCCGGAATGGCGCGAACTGACCGCCGCGCAGGACAGCGCGCGGCAGCACGAAGGCGATCGTCCCTCCGGCCTTCAGATAGAGCCCGGCGGCGCGCACGGTGAACAGGGCGCAGAGGTCGTTTTGCGTCGCCAGCTTGCCGCCGACGAAGATGCGCTCGACCTTGGCCAGTTCGCGAAAACGCTTCTGCAGGGCCGGCGACATGTGGCGGAAGGCCAGCCACGGCGGATTGCCCATCAGCACGCTCGCCCAGCGCACCCCTGCCGAAAACGTGAAGGGCCGGGTCAGATTGCGCGCCACATAGCCCCAGATGGTGTTGCGCCCGCTGCGCCGAAGCGCATCGTAAGTCAGGTAGGTCTTGGCGAGATCGCCGAGGGCCACCGCTTCATTGGCGTTGATGTCGCGCTTGTAGTGCCGCCCGATGGTCAGTTCGGCGCGTCCGCTGAATTGCTCGGCGGTTTCCCCGGCCACCGATGCGGCGCGCACATCCTCGATCAGCTTGTCGAACAGCGGGCCGTCCCTGGCCAACTGCTCGGGGAAGGCGAGCACCGCCGCGCCGTTGGTGGTCGATCCACCGGTCGCCCCGCCATTCTTGACCGGGCCGCCCGGGTCGCCGGGGGCCGGTGGCACGGTGATCACCAACTCATGGCGGCGCATGTAGGTCTGCACCGAAAGCTGCATGGCGTCGCTCAGATAGACCGGGATGGATACCGACCCTTCGCGATCGTCCAGGGCGGGCGCTAGGGCGAGCAGATAGGTGACCCGGGCGATGATCACGGCGATCGGGTGGATATCCATGCCGGCCACCAGGCGCGTGGCCTCCGAGGCGCACTCCTCGGGCTCCAGGCCGGCGTCCTTGGCCTCCGCCAGCACGCGGCGCACGGCGTGGAAGAGGAACGTGCCCGAACCGCAGCCCGGATCGAGCACGGTCTGTTCGAGCGGCTTGTCGACGGCCCGCTCGACCATTTTCGCGGCCAGCCAGTCGGGGGTATAATATTCTCCCAGGCCGTGGCGCTGGTCGCGGTCGATGAGGGATTCATAGAGCACCTTCAGCACATCGCTCTTCACGTCGCGCAGGCGAAACCGCCCCACGTGCCGCGCCAGGCGCCGCACCAGGTCAGGCCCGCCCGGCGCGATCAGCACCCAGTCGAAGAAATCGCTCTCGACGGCCCCATAGACCCCGGCCGCCGCGAAGGTGCGCCCCGACAGGATGGCCTCGGGATCGTCGGCCTCGACTTCCATGATCCGCGCGGCGATCGACTTGGCGACGATGACCAGAAAGGTGTGCTGCAGCCACAGATCGTCGTCCTCGATCTCCCGGCCATAGGCCAAGGTGAGAAGCTGGGACCAGAGCTGGCGCTGCAGCGATGCGGTCGGGTGGTCGCGCACGTCCTGCCAGGCCAGGCGCAGGGTCTGCTTGGCGCGCAGAAAAGCGATGCTCTGATGGCCCAGTTCGGCGACAATGTTCAGAGCGTCCGGCGGAATCTCGGCTCGGGTGGCGACCGCGCCGTCGAGCCACGCTAGCAGATCGTCAGGTTTCTTCGCGTCGGTCTTGTAGCGGCGCAGGAAGAACGGCGCGCCGTCCCTCAGTTCATAGGCTTCCCAATCGGCGCCGTCGGTGACCACGCCGACGAACCGCTCGCCGGTGGCGCGTTCGCGCTCGGGCAGGTAGCGGGACAGCTCCTCCAGCGCGTCGGCCCGCTCGCGTTGCAGATTGCTCTTGAATTCCAGCACGGTGCGTCCGAGCAGGGCATCGATCCGGCCCCGCGCCTCAATGACTCGCAGTTCGTGGCGGATGGTGTGAAGTTCCGCGCCCAGGCCCTCGCTCAATAGCTGGCTGACGTGCGTGCGCACCGCCTCGTGGCCCGGGCGGCGCGCCAGTTCGGCGACGATCTCGAAAAGGCGATCTGAAGCGATGGTCATGTGGCGCCCGACTCGTTCGCGAGTTTAGGGCGCGGGCGCCCGAGCGCCTATGGCCGATCTCCCGCCGGACCGGACGCCACCGGTTTCCATGGCGAAGGTTTGTGCGGCACGTTAGTCTGGCCTTCGAAATCGTCGGGGGAGACTCGCGCCGTGGTTGCAATCTTTCCGATAGTCCTGGTCGTCCTGGCGATCGTGCTGGCGCTGTCGGCGATCAAGATCGTGCCGCAGGGGTACGAGTATACCGTCGAGCGGTTCGGCCGCTACACACGCACGCTGAAGCCCGGCATCACCATCCTGATGCCGTTCATGGACGCGGTGCGCCGCAAGGTCAGCGTCATGGAACAGGTGCTCGACGTGCCGCGCCAGGAGGTGATCACCAAGGATAACGTCACCGTCCAGGTCGACGCCATCGTCTTCATCCAGGTGATGGACGCCGCGGCGGCAGCCTATCGGGTCGCCAACCTGAACTACGCCATCGGCCAGTTGACGATGACCAACCTGCGTACGGTGGTCGGCTCGATGGAACTGGACGAGGTGCTTTCGCAACGCGACCAGATCAACACCCGGCTGCTGACCGTCATCGACGAAGCGACCGGTCCCTGGGGCGTCAAGGTGGCGCGCATCGAGATCAAGGATTTGCAGCCGCCGCCTGACATCACCAACGCCATGGCCCGCCAGATGAAGGCTGAGCGCGAAAAGCGCGCGGTGATCACCGAGGCCGAAGGAGAGCGGCAGGCGGCGGTAACCCGGGCCGAAGGCGCAAAACAGTCGGCCATTCTGCAGGCGGAGGGTCGCAAGGAAGCCGCCTACCGTGACGCCGAAGCCCGCGAACGCTCTGCCCAGGCCGAGGCGGCGGCAACCAAGAGCGTGTCGGACGCGATCGAGGCGGGCAGCGTCAATGCGCTCAACTACTTCGTCGCCCAGAAGTACGTCGAGGCCTTCGCCAAGCTGGCCGATTCGCCGCAGCAGCGCACGGTTATCGTGCCGACGGACATGGGCGCCATCGCCGGTTCCATCGCCGGGATCTCAGAGTTGATCAACGCCGCGCGCGAGGGCGCTCGGGGCCCGGCCGGAACTGCGGCGCAGCAACGCCGGCCCGGCGCGCCGCCGCCCGCAGGCGCCTAGGTCATGCACGCCATCGACGCCTTTTATTTTGCCCACCCGTTCTGGGTCTGGCTGGCCATCGGCGCGGCCCTTCTCGCCGCCGAACTGGCCACCGGCTCGGGCTGGTTGTTGTGGCCGGCCGGATCGGCCGCGATTGTGGCCTTCACGGCGCTGGCGGTCAGGCTGGGCGGCCTTGGCGAACTGGCCCTGTTCGCCGGCGCCACCATCATCACCACCTACATCGGCCGGCGCCTGATGCCGACCGCGCCGAAAGGCGGCCCCAATATCAATGACGCCCAGTCACGGCTCATCGGGCGACAAGCCGAAGCGGCGGCGCCGTTCGCCGCTGGGCTCGGCCGCGTGTTCGTCGACGGAAAGGAATGGGCGGCCGAGGTCGATGGCGCAGGCCCCGTTGCGGCCGGTGCTAAACTCGAAGTCGTCGCGGTCCTGGGCGGCGCTCGGCTGAAGGTGCGGGAAAGCTAACCTCGCGGCTTTTTCCGCGATTCCAGCGCGGCCAATTGGCGTTGCATGGCTTCCATCTGCGCCTTGAGTTCGCTCAGCGACCCTAAATCTGCGGAGACTTTGGACGCGGGAGCCGGCGCCGGGGCCGGCTCGCTTTCATCGCCGCGCAAAGCAAAGGGCGAAAACATTCGCATAGCCCTGTCGAACAGGGCGATGTTCTGGCGGATCTGCTCGTCGAAGCGTCCCGCACCTGCTGGGGTAAGGGCAGCGATCTGGCCACGCGCCCGTTCCTGCTGGCGGATGAAAGTGTCCAGCGACAACTCAAGAAAGCTCGGCAAAAAGGCCTGCATGCGATCTCCGTAGAAGCCGATGAGCTGGCGAAGGAACTGGATGGGCAGGAGGTTCTGGCCGCGGCCTTCCTCTTCGAAAATGATCTGGGTGAGCACTTTACGGGTAATGTCGTCGCCCGTCTTGGCGTCGTATACGACGAAATCCACCCCTTCCTTGACCATCGTCGAGAGGTCCTCAAGGGTGATGTAGGCGCTGGTCGCCTTGTTGTAGAGACGCCGGTTGGCGTACTTTTGAATAGTCACGCGCTCGGCGGTTTCCGGACGCGCCGAGGGCTCCGTCTTGGTCTGCATTGGGCTTCCTGAACCAGGCGTCGGGCGACGCATATTGCATTGCAGTATCGCTCATCGCCGGCCTCCGCGCCAGATCGCACCTGCGGCGCGGATTGTGGTGACGGGGCCTGCGCAATTGGGCATGGTGAACTTCGCCGTATCGTCGCCCGGCCACGGAGCCCGTCATGCCCGAAATCGTCATCGTTTCCGCCGCCCGGACGCCGGTCGGCTCGTTCAACGGAGCCCTGGCCACTCTGCCCGCGCATCAATTGGGATCGATCGCTATCGGGGCGGCGATCAAGCGAGCCGGCCTCACGCCCAGTGACATCGACGAAGTAATCATGGGACAGGTTCTACAAGCCGGGGCGGGCCAGGGGCCGGCCCGCCAGGCGTCGGTGAACGCCGGCGTTCCTGTCGAAAGCCCGGCATGGAGCGTCAACCAGCTTTGCGGCTCAGGTCTTCGCGCCGTGGCGCTCGGGGCTCAGCAGATCGCGGCCGGGGATGCCGACATCGTCGTCGCAGGTGGCCAGGAAAGCATGAGCCAGTCGCCGCACGCCGCCCATCTGCGCAACGGCCAGAAGATGGGCGACCTTGGATTTGTCGACACCATGATCAAGGACGGTCTGTGGGACGCCTTTCACGGCTACCACATGGGCCAGACGGCCGAGAATATCGCCTCCCGGTGGCAAATCACCCGCGAGGACCAGGACCGGTTCGCGGTAGCGTCCCAGAACAAGGCTGAAGCCGCGCAGAAAGCGGGCCGGTTCGCGGGCGAGATCGCACCGGTGACCATCAAGGGCCGTAAGGGAGACACCATCGTCGACCAGGACGAGTTCATCCGCCACGGAACAACCTATGAGAGCGTCAGCGGACTGCGCCCTGCCTTCGCCAAGGAGGGATCGGTCACCGCCGCCAATGCCTCGGGGCTCAATGACGGGGCGGCCGCCGTGGTGCTGATGACGGCCGACGAAGCCGCGCGTCGAGGGCTCAAGCCGCTGGCCAGGATAGCCTCGTGGGCCCACGCGGGCGTCGATCCGGAGATCATGGGGACTGGGCCTATCCCCGCCACTCGCAAGGCCCTGGAGAAGGCGGGCTGGACGGTGGCCGACCTGGACCTGATCGAGTCGAACGAAGCCTTCGCGGCGCAGTCCTTGTCCGTGGTCCGCGAGTTGGGCTTCGACGCCGCCAAGGTGAACGTCAACGGCGGCGCGATCGCCATCGGCCATCCCATCGGCGCCTCCGGGGCCAGGATCCTGACGACTTTGCTGCATGAGATGAAACGGTCGGGCGCGAAGAAGGGTCTGGCCACGCTCTGCGTCGGCGGCGGCATGGGCGTGGCGATGTGCGTCGAGGCGATGTGAGATGGCCATAACCAGGACCGCATTCGTCACCGGCGGCACCCGCGGCATCGGACGGGCGATCAGCGCGAGGCTCAAAGCCGCCGGATACAAGGTTGCGGCCGGCTACGCTGGCAACGAAGTCGCCGCCCAGGCCTGTTCGAGCGAACTGGGCGTCATGGTGATCAAAGGCAACGTTTCTTCGTTCGATGACTGCGCGGCGGCAGTGGCCAAGGCCGAAGCTGAACTTGGCCCGATCGACGTTTTGGTCAACAACGCCGGCATCACCCGGGACGCGATGTTGCACAAGATGAGCGAGGCGCAGTGGACCGAAGTCATCCACGTCAATCTCGCGTCGATCTTCAACATGACCCGCAATGTCATTGAGGGGATGCGTGAGCGAGGCTACGGGCGGATTATCAACATCAGCTCGATCAACGGTCAGAAGGGCCAGATGGGCCAAACCAACTATTCGGCGGCGAAAGCCGGAATGATCGGTTTTTCCAAGGCCCTGGCCCAGGAGAACGCAAAAAAGGGCATAACCGTGAACACCATCGCCCCCGGCTATATCGATACCGAAATGGTCATGGCCGTGCCCAAGTCGGTGCTCGATACGATCGTCGCCGGCATCCCGGTGGGCCGCCTGGGGATGGCTGACGAGATCGCCCGCTGCGTGGCCTTCCTCGCGGCGGAGGACGCCGGATTCATCACCGGGGCGACCTTGAGCGTCAACGGGGGCCAGTACATCAGCGGGTAAGGAACGCGGTGGCCCGGGTCCCAAAAACGCCCTGATCGCGGACCATGTGCTTGTCAATGGCGTCGGTTTGCAGGGCCCTCGATGGCAGAGCCACCATCGCCGCGGCGCTCGTCGCGGCTAGCCTCTGTGGGCTTGGTCAATCGGCCATGGCCTCGCCCGAGTGGCTCCGCAAAGCCTGGGGCGCAGCGCATGGCGAAGATGGGCGCCAAAGCCTTGCCCCGCCGGTCGCCAAATACGCTATCGACGAGGGCGGGTCCTTCATCCTCGATCGCAGCGGCCCCGAGCCGTTGCTGAAGTTTGAGGACAACCCGGAAGTGTGGGCGCTCGTGGTCTCCAGGGGTCCCAGGGGCGACACCATCTATCGCGACGACATCGGCAACATGATGCTGCGCGCGACGGAGTTGGGCGGCATGACCGTGTTCACGCCGCGACGCCCGGAAGGGTCGGCCGCTGCGATGGCCGGCGCATCCAATCCGTTGCGGCTGACGCCGGTCGGGCCGCTGGCGCTCTACCAGCGCATTCTCCAGGCAAGCGTCCGTTCCAGTCGGGCCGCGCAGCATCTGGTAGGCTTCGATGCACCCGAGGCCGATCCCGCCTCAGATGGTCTGATCGCGGACGCTGCGGCGGTGGCCGCCGAAGCGCTGGTCACCCTGGCGGGCCGGCAAGGGGGCAAGGCGACCCTGGCGCGTGTGCAGAAGGTGGACCTGGTGAAAGGCCCCCGCCCGCAGGTGATGACGCGCGGTGGGGTCATTACCATTACCATCGTCCCGACCCTTGGGGTCGCCGGACGCCCCTCCTCGGAGCGGATTTTGCGCGCGGTCGGGGGCCGGTGAACTGATTGTCAGCCGGTAAAATTATCCTTGGCGGCGCGCAGGGTGGCGAAGGCTTCATGATCCGAAGCGCCGCCCTCGCTGGCCTGTCCGAGGAGTTCAGGCGCGCGCAGAAACGGGTTGGTGGCCTTCTCAAGCCCGATGCTGGTTGGCACGGTCGGCTCGCCGCGCGCTCGGGCGGCAAAGACCTGATCGGCGCGGGTCTTTAGCGCAGCGCCTGCATCGATGGTGAGCGCGAACCTTGCGTTGGCGGCAGTGTATTCGTGGGCGCAATAGACCTGTGTGTCCTCCGGCAGTGCGGCAAGGCGCTGTAGGCTTGCCCACATCTGCTGCGCCGTGCCCTCGAACAACCGTCCGCAGCCCAGGGCGAACAAGGTATCGCCGACAAAGGCGATCCGGTCGGCCGCATCGAAATAGGCAATGTGGCCCAGCGTGTGGCCGCCGCTCTCGATGACCTCGAACCGGGTTTCGCCCAGCTCGACCGTATCGCCGCCACTAACCATGCGGTCTAAAGGCGCAATGCGGGTAACCTCGGCAGGACCGACGACCTTGGCCCCGGTCGCCGCCGTGACCGCCTGATTTCCCCCCGCGTGATCGGGATGCCAGTGGGTGTTGAATATGAAGTCCAGGCCCCATCCGGCGCGTTTCAACTCCGCCAGGATGGCGTTGGCGTCCGGTGTGTCGACGCACGCGGTCCTGCCGCTGGCCTGGTCGCGGATGACAAACCCATAGTTGTCTTTCAAACATGGAAACTGGCGAACCATGAGCGGCATTGCCACGCAACTCCTGAGGGCGGGACGAGTGAGGATGGCTAGCTTATACCAGGATCGCCAACATTGGGCGGAGTGCGCGATTGCGCCAGGGGATTCCTGAACTGCGCGCTTTCTATGCCTCGCCCCTTGGGCGGGCGGCGCGCGAAATGGTGGCGCGAAAGATCACCGAGGCGTGGGGCGGATGCGCCGGCCTCGATGTCCTGGCGCTCGGCTACGCCACGCCGTTCATTGGCGACCTCGCGGCGGAGGCCAGGCGCGCCATCGCGGTAATGCCGGCGGCTCAGGGGGTCGAGAGCTGGCCGTTTCACGAGCGAAATCGTGCTTGTCTGGCCGACGAAATGGCCCTGCCGCTCCCCAACGCCATGCTCGACCGCATTCTCGCGGTGCATGCGCTCGAAGAGAGCGACGGCCCCCTGGGGTTGCTCAGGGAGGCGGCGCGCGTGCTGGCGCCGGCGGGTCGCATGATCATCGTCGTCGCGGCGCGCCACGGCCCCTGGGCCCATGGCGAAAGCAGTCCCTTCGGCCACGGCCGATCCTACAGCCGAATCCAGCTCGAAGCGGTGGTCCGCGAAGCCGGTCTCGAACCCATCGGCTGGACGCGTGCGCTTTACGCGCCGCCGCTGAACTGGGCTGCGCGTTGGGCCGGCACCTTCGAACAGGCCGGCGCCCTGGCCTGGGCGCCTTTCGCCGGGTTGGTGCTGCTGGAGGCAGCCAAGCAGACCTTCGCCATCCGACCGAAGGGCCGAACGGCGCGCGCCGCACCGCGCGGGGTCTTTCAGCCCGTCCCGGCGGCGAATGCGCGGTCATCTTGGCCACGGCCGGAAAATGCGCCAACACTGGTCCGTCCCTTAAGTCGCGAAGGACGTGACCCATGAAAATGGTCATCGCCATCATCAAGCCTAGCCGGCTGGATGCCGTCTTGGAGGCCGTAACCCTGGCCGGCGCTTCGGGCCTGACGGTGACCGAGGTGCGAGGCTATGGGCGTCAGAGAGGCAAAACAGAAGTCTATCGCGGAGCGGAATACGAGGTAAGACTGCTGCCCAAGGTGCGCCTGGATATAGCGGTGGCCGACGACATGGTCTCCAGGCTCGTCGCCGTGGTGTCGGAGGCCGCCAACACAGGCAAGATCGGGGACGGCAAGGTCTTCGTCATCAGTGTTGAGTCCGCTCTTCGCATCAGGACGGGCGAACTGGGCGAGGCGGCCATCGGCGACTAGATCCGGTTCTCGATGCCAAGTTTGCAGCTCGGCTAGCTGTTGCGAAGTCGGGATCGCGACGGCTTAATACGAATAGCGCCGTCTCCGCGCGCCAGTTCTCCAAGGGTCTCCTCGGGTCAATCGGCCGGGCCGGTTTTCCGGCGACGAGCGCGGCGCAAGCATCGATGGTCAGATCAAGGTCGTCGCAAAGGCCGATGAAGTCGCGCACCGTGCACAGGTGAATGTTCGGCGTCGACCACCATGGCTCTGGCAGCGCGCCGGTAACCGGCATGCGCCCGTGAGCCAGAAGGTCCAGTCGCACCCGCCAATGGCCGAAATTCAGCACGGAGACGATCGCCTGCCTGCCGATCCGCAGCAGTTCTCCAAGCACGTGGCGGGGGTTGATCACCTGCTGCAGGGTCTGCGATAAAATCGCATAATCAAAGGCCATGGCCGGAAAGTAATCCAGGTCGCGATCAGCATCTCCCTGCAGTACTGCCAGCCCCCGGGCCAGACAGGCCGATACCCCCTCTGGACTGATCTCCATCCCACGACCGTCGGCGTCATTTTCGCGGGCCAGCAACTCGAGCAAAGCGCCTTCGCCGCAACCAACATCCAGAACCCGCGCGCCTCTTCGCACCAGACGGCTGATTTCGGCGAAGTCGTCGCGCACGGCCGTGTTCATGGCCTGCCCCAGACCAGCGCCGCCGATCCCAGGAAGCCGCCCAGCGCGGCGCGCAGCGCCGGCTCATCGAGCAGGAAGGCGTCATGACCCTTGTCGCTGTCGATCTCCGCGAAGCTGGCCCTGGCGCCGGCGCCGTTAAGCGCCCGCAGCACCATGCGGCTTTCCGCCGTCGGGTAGAGCCAGTCGGAGGTGAACGAAAACAGGCAAAACCGCACGTCGGCAGCCTTGGCGAACGCCCGCGTCAGATCTCCGCCGTAGCTGGCGGCAAGGTCGAAATAGTCCATTGCTCGGGTTATGTAGAGATAGGAGTTGGCGTCGAACCGGCCGACGAAACTCACGCCCTGGTGACGCAGGTAGCTCTCGACCTGAAAGTCGGCATCGAATCCCCATGACAGGCCGTCGCGCTGAAGTTCGCGGCCGAACTTCCGCTGCAAGGCAGCCTCAGAAAGATAGGTGATGTGTGCGGCCATGCGGGCCACGGCGAGGCCCTTCTCCGGACGCACGCCTCGGGCGGCGTAGTCACCGCCGCGCCAGTCTGGATCGGCCATGACAGCCTGGCGACCAACCTCGTGGAAGGCAATGTTCTGAGGCGAATGACGGGCCGCTGCGGCGATGCACACCGCGCAAAAGACCCGCTCGGGATAGTCGCTGGCCCATTGCAGCACCTGCATTCCGCCCATCGAACCGCCGACGACGGCGAACAGCCTGTCGATGCCCATGGCTCGAACGAGCATCGCCTGGGCGCGGACCATGTCGCCGATGGTGATGCCTGGAAAGGCGAGCCCGTAGGCGGCGCCGGTCGCCGGATCGACCGACGATGGCCCCGTGGTTCCCATGCAGCCGCCAAGGACATTGGAGCAGATGAGAAAATGGCGGTCGGGATCGAGCGGCTTGCCCGGTCCGATCATCACGTCCCACCACCCGATCTTGCCGGTCGTCGGATGGACAAGGGCCGGGTGCTGATCGAGGGTTAGCGCGTGACAGATCAGGATAGCATTGGAGCGCTCCCGATTGAGCACGCCATAGGTCCGGTAGGCGATCGTCAGCGGCGCAATCTCGCCGCCGGAGTCCAGGCGCAGCGGGCTATCGGCGGCGAAGACCATCGCCTCACCCGCCGACGATCCGTTCGCCGAAAAGGGTTGGGTGTCGACCATCAGCGCCTAGGGCCGCGGAAAGGCTGCGGCTGTCAACGGTCAGCGGAAGGGCTATGAGAGGGCCAAAGAGGCAAGGCCGGGGTTCATGCGACGCTTGATCTTGTTTCGCCACGGCAAGGCGGAAGCCGGCTCCGCCGGCGGCGGCGACGTCAATCGTCCTCTTGCCAGACGGGGCCGCGAGGATGCCGCGATAATGGGACGCCTGCTGGCCGGGCAGGGCCTGGCGCCGGATCTGGGGCTGGTCTCCTCGGCCTTGCGCGCCAGGCAGACGTGGGACTGCGCACGAGCGGCGTTTCCGCACGCGCGCGTTCAAGTTGTGCCGGGCCTCTATGAGGCCTCCGCCGAGGCGGTGATGGCGCAAGTCGAGGCGGCCGACGGCTCGGCGGCGACCATCATGGTGGTCGGTCACAATCCCGGCTTGCAGGAACTGGCGGTGAGCCTGGTGGTTGAAGCCGGCGGCGCCGCCTCCGACATTGCCCGCGTTGCAGGCAAGTTTCCCACCGCTTCGATGGTCATTTTCGCTGCCGACGCGGCCGGGCGCTTGGTGTTCGACGAACTGTTGCTGGCGAGAGATCACGGCGGCGAAGGCGGTTAGGTGGGTCTGATCTACAAGATTCTCGCGCGATCGGCCTGGGACGAGGCCCTGGCGACCGGATGCCTTGTCGGTTCGGCTGTCGATTTGGCCGACGGGTTCATTCACTTTTCCACCGGCGCGCAGGCCCAGGCGACGGCTAGGCTGCACTTTGCCGGCGCCGCGGATCTGGTGCTGCTTTGTGTCGAAATCAGTGGCTTGGGCGACGCCTTGCGCTGGGAGTCAGCCCGTGAAGGCGAGATGTTTCCGCACCTCTATCGAGCATTGGCGGTCACCGAAGTGATGGAAGCTCGGCCCGCGCCGCCCAGACCGGATGGCTCTGTAGACCTGGGCGATCTGACCCGATGAGCGCGGTGCATGGTGCGGTCGCGGGACTTCTGCGGAACATCGACCCCGAAACGGCCCACAGTCTGACCATCGCGGCATTGAAGTTCGGTCTTGGCCCTCGCACTAATGAGGGGGCAGACTCCGTTTTGGCGACGCAGATCGCCGGGCTCCAGCTCGCGAACCCCATCGGGGTTGCGGCCGGATTCGACAAGAACGCCGAAGCGCCACAAGCCATGGTCGACGCCGGTTTCGGATTTATCGAATGCGGCACAGTGACGCCCGCGCCACAGGTGGGCAATCCTCGACCGCGGCTGTTCCGACTATCCGCCGATCGCGCGGTCATCAACCGCATGGGCTTCAACAATCGCGGCCTGGAAGCGTTCGCCACCCGTCTGTCGGCAAGGCGAGAGGGCCTGATCGTCGGTGCCAACATCGGGGTCAACAAGGATTCCGACGACCGGCCGGCTGACTATGTGAAGTGCCTGAGAAGGCTCTGGGGCCTTTGCGACTATTTCACCATCAATGTCTCGTCGCCGAACACCCCTGGCCTGCGCGATCTACAAGGGGGCGCCGCGCTGGACGACCTCTTGGGCCGGGTGAACGAGGCGCGCCGCCAACTGCCGCAACCACTCCAAACCCCCGTTTTGTTGAAACTGGCGCCCGACCTCGACCACTCGCGCGTCGAAGCCATCGTTGCCGCCGCCATGCGCCACGAAGTCGACGGCCT
>JAYTRF010000227.1:0-3275 GCA_043746375.1 Caulobacteraceae bacterium
CCCCTCGCGAGGCCTACCCAGGGAACCTCGGAGAGCAGCGGCTTTGGCGTGCGGCTGGATCCGTTTACGGGCCGCCCGGCCTTTCATGCGGGTCAGGACTTCGCCGGTCCCATGATGACGCCCATCCGCGCGACCGCGCCTGGAGTGATTTCGTTCACCGGGATCCGGTCTGGCTACGGCAACACCATCGAGATAGACCATGGTCGCGGATTCAAGACCCGCTATGCACACTTGGCGAAGATCGACGTGAGCGTCGGACAGCATGTCGCCCTCGGCGAAACAATCGGCGGCATGGGCTCGACAGGTCGTTCCACTGGGCCACATCTGCACTATGAGGTATGGGTCAATGGCAGGGCGCAAAATCCACTCCGTTTCGTGAAGGCAGGCGACTATGTTCAGCAAGACACCCAGTAACCCCCCCCCCACTCCGAACCCTCAGGTTCGGCCAGAGCCTGCGCCACCCCCGATGGAAACCAGTCCCCAGGCGCGCAGGTCCGGTCAGAAGATGGCCTCTCTGATCGCCAACGACATGACCCTGGAGGGCAACATCCTGGGCGGCGGCGAACTGCAGGTGGATGGGACCATCAAGGGCGACGTCCGCGTAGAACGAGTCACCATTGGAGAGACCGGGCAAGTCGACGGCGGCATCTTCGCCGAAGCGGTCGAAGTGCGCGGCAAGGTCAGCGGATCGGTTACAGCCAAACAGGTCCGCCTTTACGGCGCCTGTCACGTCGACGGCGACATTACCCATGAGCAGCTGGCCATGGAGACAGGCGCCTTTTTCCAGGGGCGTTCCCTGCGCCTGCAACGCCCGGCCCAGCAACCTTCTGCTTCCGCCCCGCCTCCTGCTTCCGCTCAGCCGCCGGCTGCGGTTCAGCCTGCGCCGGCCGGCACAAACCCAACGCGTCCGGAGCCCGTCACAGGTTCACCGCCGGCGGTCACCACCGCGACGCTGGCGAAAGATCTCGGCAATGGCGCTGGGGCCAAGCCGGCTTCCCCGCAGGGTTCGTCGCTCCCTCGCTGAACGCGAGGCGCGGGTCGTCAGTGACTAGAGCCTGTCCCGTTTTGATGGAATCGTCAAAACGGGAAGAACAGGCTCAACTCTAATAATTGCGAGCACGATTCAGCCTTTTGTCGGTTCCGACAAAAGACATCGTGCTCTACGCCTCGCGCGTCGCGCCCACGCGCTGGGCCAGTGAAGCAGCCATGAAACGATCCAGATCCCCGTCAAGGACGCCGCTGGTGTCCGACGTTTCGACCTGTGTGCGTAGGTCCTTGACCATCTGGTAGGGCTGCAAGACATAGGAGCGGATCTGGTGGCCCCAGCCGATGTCGCTCTTCTGGTCTTCGACGGCCTGGGCGGCGGCCTCCCGCTTTTGCAGTTCGGCCTCGTATAGTCTCGCGCGGAGCATCTTCCAGGCCTGATCCCGGTTCTGGTGCTGGGAGCGCTGATTCTGGCAGGCGACCGCAATTCCGGTTGGCAAGTGGGTCAGTCGCACCGCCGAGTCGGTTTTGTTGACATGCTGGCCGCCCGAACCGCTGGCGCGATAGGTGTCTGTCCTGACATCAGCGGGATTGATCTCGATCTCGATCTTGTCGTCGACAACCGGAAACACCCAAACGGAAGCAAAACTGGTGTGCCGCTTGGCGTTGGAATCGAACGGCGAGATGCGCACCAGGCGGTGAACGCCAGCCTCTGTTTTCAGCCACCCGTAAGCGTTCAGGCCGCTTATCTTCAAGGTCGCCGATTTGATTCCGGCCTGCTCGCCGGAGGTCTCTTCGACAACCTCGACGGCCATGTCACGTCCCGCCGCCCAGCGGGCGTACATGCGCAGCAGCATGGCCGCCCAGTCGGCGGATTCTGTGCCTCCGGCCCCGGAATTGACCTCCAGAAAAGCATCGCTGCCGTCGGCCTCCCCAGACAGCAACGCCTCCAACTCTGCTCGCGCGGCAACGATCTGGAGGCCTGTGATCTGGGTCAGGGCGTCGTCCAGCGAGCCCTGATCGTTCTCCTGTTCTGCGAGCTGTGCGAACTCGACGGCATCGCGCAGGTCACGCTCCAGACCGCGGACGGCGCCGACCTGCGCCGCCAGGCGGGTGCGTTCGCGCATCACCCTCTGAGCGCCGTCGGCGTCGCTCCAGAAGGAGGCGTCCTCGATGCGCGCGTTCAGCTCGTCGAGCCGCCTAAGGGCCGGCGCCCAGTCAAAGACGCCTCCGGAGCAGGTCGATGGAATGTTCTATCTGTGCGGCTGCCGCGTCTATTTCCGCACCCATCACCATGACTCCCTCTTGTTTACGTCTGGCCGTGAGACAGACGGCGCGCTGATAGCGCCAGGCTCAGCCTAATACAATCCGTTCAGCTCCTCGGGCGATTTGGGCGGGCGAATGGCCTTGGGCGGCTCATGGGTGGCTGGGGCCGGCCCGGGCGCTGAGCCAGCTGGTTCAATCGGCGTGATGGCGAAGGGATCGACGACACCGCGAGACGGCCGCGCCGGGGCGCGCTGGCGGGCAACCGGCTCGGTGCCGGGACGAAAGGCTTCCAGGTTCGGCCCGATCATGGCGAACTTGGCGTCCGGCGGGGCCTTGAATTCCAGCGGCGGCAGACCCTTGATCGCCTCCTGCATGAACTCGATGAAAATCGGTAGAGCGACCACGGCCCCCGTCTGCCCTTTGCCCAGCGATCTATTGTCATCGAAGCCGACGAACACACCAACGACGATCTGTGGGGAAAAACCCATGAACCAAGCGCTGCGAAAGTCATTGGTGGTGCCGGTTTTCCCCCCGATCGGCCGTCCGAGCACCCTGGCCTGGGCGCCCGTCCCGCGGATCACCACGCCCTCGAGCATGGTGTCGATCTGATAGGCGGTGATTGGATCGATCAGTTGCTGGCCAGCGGGCGGGATTTGCGGCCCATAGTCGCCCGTGAATGGGGCGGTGCAGCCTGGGCAGTCGCGCTGGTCAGCCCGGTAGATGGTCTTGCCTTCACGATTGTCGACGAGCTCGATCAGGTGCGGGGTGATCTTACGACCGCCGTTGACGAGCGATGAATAGGCGGTCGCCATCCGATAGGGGGTGGTTTCTCCGGCGCCCAGGGCCATCGCCAGCACCGGTTCCATCTTGTCGACGACCCCGAAACGCTCGGCCGTCGCGACGATCTTGGGCATCCCGACCTGCTGAGCGATGCGCACAGTCATGGTGTTTAGCGACAGCTCTAGCCCCCGGCGAAAGACCAAGGGACCATGAAACTTGTGCTCGTAGTTCTCAGGACTCCAGGC
>JAYTRF010000228.1:0-3464 GCA_043746375.1 Caulobacteraceae bacterium
GGGGGGGGCGAATGGGCGTCATCGCCTAGCCAGGCCGGTGAAACGTTGCGCACCGCTTTTGCCGCCGATGGCCCACCGGCTGGCTCCATAGTTCCAAACGACCAACAGCGCCGTCGTTACTGGCGATGCGACGGCGACGGAGACGCCACCAACGTCGCAAAGGCTGAACATCAAAATGAGAGACAAGGGAAGGTTCGCCGCCATTGCGATGGCATAGCGAACGAACGAAGCTAGGTTAGTTCGTTCGACAAAGGTAAAGCGGGAATGTAGTAGATACCCAAGGATGACAACCACGACATAAGAAAAAAGTGTCGAGATCAGGTAGTGAATACCCAGCCACGCGCCGGAGATTACAATTGCATTGTAGGTTGCGGCGCAAGCGCCGCCGACCAGGAGAAATCGGATCGTCGAGCGCTTCAACACGGTCGTGAAGCGTTCCGGCGCTTTGAAAGGGTGACATAAACGCACGCGTTGTCGGCTTTAACCCAGGCTGGCGTGAGCAGTTCCTCGACTATCGCCCTGGCGTTCATGATCACGGAAAGCGCCTGAGCCAGCGCTTTGCCGACCAGGGGTATACGCTTCAGCGCAAAGCACCAGCACGTCAGTCTGAGGATCGTCGTCCACGCCAGAGGACCGACGACGGCCACGCACTCCGCGACCTGGAAGCCATGGCTCTCAATCTCGCTCACCAGACCTTCTCGCGTCCAGCGCCGGTGGTCCTCTGGGTGGGGATGATACAGCCAAACCCCGTGGGTGCTCAGAAGCAAAAGGCCGTCGGCCCGCAATACGCGTTCGATTTCGCCGAAATAGGCGTCAAGATCGCGGACATGTTCCAGCACCTGGAACGACAACAGCAAATCGGCGCGTGCGTCCCCGACGCCCAATCTTCCGCTATCGTCGATGCCAATTTCGGCTTGACCAGCGAAGTCCGCCCCGAGGTAAGTGCAGCCTGCCTCAACAAAGACGGGCCTGTAAGGCATCGAACCGCAACCGTAGTCGATCGCAACGTCGGCTGGACGCGCAACGCGGCCAGCCATTTCCCGGACAACGACTGCCATCTGACGCATCACCAGCCAATCGGAGTCAATCATCCGCGGCCGAAGCCTTCGTGCGGCATCTGAGGCTGAGGTTGGTTGCGGCCTTTGACCCATAACCGCCTGGACCGTCTGCACCTTGGTCATGAAGATAGCATGGAGGGTTGATCCGAGGTCACCCTGCGCCTCGTTTCGAAAGAGCTCCGCGCCGCGATTCCGTGAAGGTGGCCTGCATAGGCCTCCGCGGCCGTTGACCAAGCGTATCGCTCCCGAATGAAACGGTAGCGGTCCCATTGGGCTTCGCCGCGCCGAGTGGCGCGACGCAGAACCGCGTCAACGGAACGGACAAAAGCATCCGCCGCAGCGCCATCCGCCACGCCAGCCAACGGGACGCCCACCATCAGCGATGCCGCCAGAGGGTCGGCTAGCGTGGTTTCCGCCCCGCAGACAACAGGCAGACCACACGCCAGGGCTTCCTGGATAACCAAAGGAAAGCCCTCGCCGCGGCTGGGCAATACTAAAAGGTCGCTTGCGCGGTACATGTCCGCCAGAGCATCGCCGCTCAGGCCCGAATAGACGCGCACGTTGGGTAAATTCCAGCGTGCAGGGTCTAGTACGCCCCAGCCCACCAGAGCCCAGGTTATGTCCGGACGTGCGGCGGCCATCGCGCGCAGGAGGTGTAGACCTTTCTTCTCAACGAACCGCCCGACGAACAAGGCTACGGGCCGTCCAGAGGGCAATCCGAGCTTCTCGCGAGCCGAGGCTGCGGAACTATCGTCCGCAGGTTGGAAGACGTCGGTGTCGACGCCATTGAAAACCAATGCAGGCGTTCGCTGAAAGGGGACCCGTGCGAAGAATGCACGGACAAATTCGCTGATGAAGATAACCTGGTCCGCACCGGCAAGGAGCGGATAGGCCAAGCAACGATTCGCCAGCGCCATCAGCACGCGCAGCGTTGGATTACGGAAAGGCACCTCACCAATGTGCTGGACGATGGCCACCGGCTTGCGGAGCCATTTTGCCGCGAGAAACGCGACCAAAGAGGTCATGTACGGGCTGTCGTGAAGCAGGAGTATATCGGCACGCCGCATTTCGCGGACCGTGTGCTGAATGGCCGAACCGCCCAGGAGGGGAAATGGCACGCCAAACCATCGCTCGGCGTGATTGCCCGCCTTAACCCCGACGGCGCGCACCTGGGGAGATTGAACGGGGCGTGGGGTGTCCGTAGCTAGCCAAGTTACCTCAAAGCCGCGCTGCGACAGTTCTCGCGCAAGCCTCCCGGCGACAATTTCCACCCCCCCTCGATGGCTATCGAAGAAGTTGGAAACCGTCAGCAGTCTGATTGGCGAGCGGGTGGTCCGCATACCTCTCCAACGGGTAACCTATGAGCCCCGAGTCTGACCTAGCGAGAAACTGGATAAGCCTTTGTGAAGCGTGGAGCGCCGGCTGCTCAGCATCGCTCGCCGGTCGACCTGACCAAGGTATGACCCGGTGACTCGCCCGTCATCGGGGCGCTGGCGCCATCGCCTGAAGGGGGCCCGGGAGGGCGTGCGCCGTGCTTCGCCGGCCATTGGTCACCGCCTGCGCGGTCGGCAGGGCGAGGAACCGCGCCTCGTTGCCACCGATAATCGAAAGGAGGAATCCGCCGAGAACGTTCTGCGCGCCCAGCGTCAGGAACAATGCGCCACTGACCGCAGGCAGCACAGTCGTCGCCGGATGAAAGTCCCGTTGCGACCATGCGATCACGACACCTCCCAAGATCGTCAGGCCGAAGGCAAAACAAACCGAACCGGCGATGATCATGGTTTCGAGGCGCACCCAGCGCGCCAGCATCGCGACCCATGGCTGCGATCTGCGGTATCCGGCGGCAAGGCCGGATAGATAACTGGCGGCGGCAAGTATGGCGGCGACCTGACTGACGCCGATCATGGCTGCGGCGAGGACGACCCAGTAGTTCCCAAGGAAAAACGGCTGGCCGGGAGCAAACACTTGGCGCCAGGTCGCCGCGCCGAGAATCGCCGACCCGGCGACCGCCCCAAACAGAGCCGGAAGCGCGAAAAGCCATAATGGGCTGAGCATGAACAGGTAGCGCAGGTGTCGCCAGCCGTCCCGCCATGGCCGCAAATGCGGTGGTCGATCACGAAGGTCGGGCGATAAGGTAGCGGGCGTCTCGACGATCTTTTCGCCCAACAGCGCCGCCTTGATGATCATCTCACTGGCGAACTCCATCCCCGCCCCGGTCAGACCCAGTCGAAGGTAGGTGTCCCGGCTGATCGCCCTGAGCCCGCAATGGGCGTCGCTGATCCCAGCTTTGAACAGCAGGTTAAGAATGCCGGTGAGCAGTGGGTTTCCGATATAACGGTTCTTCCAGGGCATGGCGCCGGGCTTCACACCGCCCTTGAAACGCGAGCCGACGCACAGTCCAGCGCC
>JAYTRF010000229.1:0-3439 GCA_043746375.1 Caulobacteraceae bacterium
GTTTCCTTGGCCGCAACCACGACGCCGCCGCGGCAGCGCGGGCCGTGGCGATTGCCAAGGCGGTGTTCCCGCGCCTGTCCATCGACCTGATCTACGCCCTTCCTGGCCAGAGCGTCTGCGCCTGGAGCACACAGCTGCGGCAGGCCATTGCGTTTGGGGCGGAACACATTTCGCCCTACCAGCTGACCGTCGCCCCCGGCACGCCCTTTGACCGCGCGGTGCGCCGCAACGCCTGGCGCCCGCCCGACGGCGCAGACGCCGCCGACCTCTTCGACGCCACCGGCCGAGTCCTTGAGGACGCCGGCTTCGACGCCTACGAAATTTCCAATCACGCAACGGACGAGGCGGCGCGCGCCCGCCATAACCTGATCTACTGGCGCGGCAACGAATACGTCGGCGTCGGGCCTGGCGCGCACGGGCGCGTCATCATCGGCGGCTCACGGTGGGCGACCACGACGCCGGGCGGCATCGGCGCCTACACCACGGCGGTAAACGCTTCGGGCCTCGGTTGCGGGCGCGAAAAACTGAACCCCCGCGACGTGGCGATCGAGCGGCTGGTGATGGGGTTGCGCACCAAGGAAGGCGTGGACTTCGCCGAACTGGCGCCCCTGAACATTGGCGACGGGATGCTGAGGGCGCTGGAGATGGATAACATGGCAACGCTGGGTGACGGCAGGCTGGCGATCATCGGCAAGGGCCGTCTCGTGCTCGACCGCATCGTCGCCGACCTGGCCGGTAGCCTCTGAACCCCCGCACCCGTATCGTCCGATCCATGGCGGCGCCGCATTCACAGTTACCCCGACCGCCCAAGATCAACGTCCTGGTGCCAGGGCTGTATCTAGTGGCGACCCCGATCGGCAATTTGCGCGACATCACCCTGCGTGCGCTCGATGTCCTGGCCGGCGCCGATCTGATTTTGGCGGAAGACACCCGGGTCGGCGGCAAGCTGCTGGCCGCCCATGGCATTTCCGGCCGCCTTGAACGCTACGACGAGCATGGCGCGGCCCGCGCGCGGCCAGGCGCGCTGGCGGCTATGGCCGGGGGCGCCCGCGTGGCGCTGATTTCCGACGCCGGCACGCCGCTGATCTCCGATCCGGGGTATCGGCTGGTGGTCGAGGCGGCCGCGATGGGCGTCACCGTTTTTCCGGTTCCCGGCCCGTCGGCGGCGCTGGCTGCACTCGTCGTCTCCGGCCTGCCCACCGATCGGTTCCTGTTCGCCGGCTTCTCACCGGCGCGAAGCGGCGCGCGGCGCGCATTATTCCGTGATCTGGCGACAGAGCGCGCCACCTTGATCTTCTTCGAAGGCGGATCCCGGCTCGCGGCCAGCCTCGCCGATATGACGGCCGTGTTCGGTTCGCGCCCGGCCGCTGTGGCGCGCGAGCTGACCAAGCTGCACGAGACGGTTATACGCGGCCCCTTGGACAGCCTCGCCGCCGATCCGCGTCTGGCTGCGCCCAAGGGGGAGATCGTCGTCGTTGTCGGCGGGGGAAGCGAGCGCGCCGCCACAGCCGATGAAGCTGACGCGGCGCTGGCCGAGGCTTTGACGCGCCTGGGCCCTTCGGAAGCCGCGTCGGAGGTCGCCGCCGCACTTGGTCTGTCGCGCCGCGAACTCTACGCTCGGGCCGTGGCCAGGAAGAGCCGCTGAGGCGTGGCTGACGCCCGGCAAAGGCGCGGCGCGCTGGCCAGGAGATCTGGCCGCAGGGGGGAAATCTTCTGCGCGCTGTGGCTCATGGCCAAGGGCTACCGCATTCTGGCCTTTCGGCTGAAGACCCCGCTAGGCGAAATCGACCTCCTGGCATCGAAGGCCGGCGTCATTGCCGTTGTCGAGGTCAAACGCCGCGCGCGGTTGGCCGACGCCCTCGACGCGGTCACGCCTCGGCAGCGCGAACGACTGGTGCGCGCAGCCCGCTCACTGACCGCGCGGCGGCCAGGCCTCAGCACCGCAGCCATCCGGCTGGACCTGATCGCGCTCGCCCCGGGCCGTCTGCCGCGTCATATTGCCGACGCTTGGCGCGAGCGATGAAAAGCGGGCGATGCGCAGGGGATTGGCGATGACCCGCAGCGAGGCCGCAGCGTTCCTGACGAGGAACGCGCGAGAACGCGTCCGCCTGAAACTCAAATAGAAGGACGCCATGCCACTCAACGTCGCCATTCAGATGGACCCCATCGAGGCGGTCAACATCGAGACCGATACCACCTTCATGTTGATGCTCGAGGCGCAGAACCGAGGCCACGCGTTGTGGGTCTATTCGCCCGAGCGGCTGGCCTTGGAGGATAGGCGCGTGGTGGCGCGCGGACGGTCGCTCACTGTGCGTCCCGTTGGCGGCGATCACCACACGGTCGGGGCCTTGGAGGTGCGCGACCTGGCGACGATGGACGTCGTCCTGATGCGTCAGGATCCGCCTTTCGACATGGCCTACATTACCGCGACCCATTTCCTGGAGATCCTTCACCCCGCGACTTTGGTGGTGAACAACCCGGCGGAGGTGAGGAATGCTCCTGAGAAACTTTTCGTCACAGGCTTTGAGGGCCTGCAGCCGCCGACCCTGATCACCTCGGACCCCGCAGCGATCCACGACTTTCGCGCCCGCCACGGCGACATCGTGCTCAAGCCGCTCTACGGCGGCGCGGGCTCCGGGGTCGTGCGACTGACCGCACACGATCCCAACCTCGACGCGCTCCTGGAGCTTCACGCCCTGATCGGCCGAGAGCCCGTGATCGCCCAACAGTTCATCCCTGCCGTGGCCAAAGGCGACAAGCGGATCCTGCTGATTGACGGCGAGCCGATCGGCGCGATCAATCGGATACCGGCGGAGGGCCAGGTGCGCTCGAACCTCGCCCGCGGTGGCCGCGCGGAGGCGGTCGGCCTGACCGCCCGGGATCTGGAGATCTGCCAGGCGATCAGCGGCGAGCTAAGCCGGCGTGGGCTGCTTTTTGTCGGCATCGACGTGATCGGCGAATACCTGACCGAGATCAACGTAACATCGCCAACGGGGGCCCAGCAGCTGAAAACTTTCGGCGGTCCAGACGCCGCCTGCCGCCTCTGGGATCGCATCGAGGCCTTGCGCCGACATCAAGGCTGACGGATGGACGAACCCGGCTGGCCGAGAACGAGTTCCTAATTTGTTCTTTACGCAGCCCGGGAACTATATACTTGACGGAACAAGGATGGGGCTCTAGGGTCGATCTCACTGGAGCCCACCGATGAACCTCACCGACAAAATCTTCCACGACGACGAAGCCGCCAGGGTCTACCTGGAGGCGCAGCGTTGGCCCGATGGTCCCTACTGCCCGCATTGCGGCGAGACGGACGCCGTGACGCGCCTGGCGGGCAAGAGCACGCGCCCGGGTGTCTGCGTCTGACGTTCATGCCGCACCAAGTTCACGGTCACGGTCGGGACCATCTTCGAGCGCTCCCACGTTGGTCTTGCCAAGTGGA
>JAYTRF010000230.1:0-7220 GCA_043746375.1 Caulobacteraceae bacterium
GGAGCTGCTGGGGCGCCGACTGCGGCTCTGGCCGGGAATTACGGATCGGGAGGGGGCTGCAACTGCATCCCGACACCACCGCCACCCCCCGTGCCGCCGTGCAACTGCATGCCGCCGCCAGGGCCCAACATCAATGTTCCGGGGGTCAACGTATTCGTCGCGCCTTCGGTGATCGTCAACGCCAACGTCAACGCGCGGGCGGTCGCCGTGGCCAACGCGTCCGGATCGACGTTTTTCGGCGGCGGAGGCGGCGGCAGCTCCTATGCGGCTCCCCAGGCCACCGGCCTCATCTCCGGCCTGAACGTAGAAGGACTTGGGCAGCGCGCCGCCTACGAGGCCACGCGCACACTCTACAAGAAGGTGGTCATTCAAGCCTTCTGCTTCGATGACCGCGACGTGCCGCACCCGGCCTCGCAGGTCCTGCCGGATCGCGACATCGACGACACCTACGACGGGGAACTCTACCGCTGCATCGCCGGCGCCCACATGCAGGTGACCATCGCCGATTGGAAGCAGCAAATCTCGTTCGCGGGCGGGCAGACGCTCGCCTGCGCCAAGGGCGACGCGCTCTACCATTTTCCGGGCGCCCCAGGCTCTGGTGGCCGTATCGCTTGCCGGGTTCAGAAACCCGCCCGGGATTGCAATGAGCGTTCGCTGCTTCGTCGCTTTGGAGCCGGGATCAAGGTCCTCACAATCGCGATCACCGAGAAATACCAAGCCTATCGAGAGGAAACGTCTTCTTCATCGAAGTCCATGGGCATGAGCCTCGACGGCGGCGTCGGCGGAGTAGCCTACTGACGCTTTCGTCCTCCCACTTCATAGAGGGATGTATCGAGTCAAATCGGCGCATCAAGTCGCCGGTTTGACCTCCAGCTTCCAGGCCGCATCGGCGCGAAGGTAGCGTTGGGCGGTGCTGCGGACGTCGGCGGCGGTGATGCGCTCATCGTCGGCGATCTCGGAGCGAATCGCGGCCAGCCGGCGCGGGTCGGCCTGCGCACCAGACAGTGCCGCCAGCCAATATTCATTGGTCTGTCGCGACTTTTCCAGCGCGTCGAAGCGCGGCTTCTTGGCGCGTTCGAGTTCGTCGGCGCTGATCTCATTGTCTCGCAGGTCGGCGCTGATCTTATCGACGGCCGAGAAGAAATCCGCGAGCTTGTCTGGGGGCACCTCGACATTGGCGCTGATGTAGCCCCAGCCCGGCCAAGTCAGGCTGGCGTCGTAGCTGGCCTTGGGCGCGTAGGTGACGCCCTCGGCTTTGCGCAGCGTGTCCAGCAGGCGCAGCTCAAGCACCTCACCTAAAATCGTCACCTCCCGCGCCGCGCGGGTATCGGCAAAGAAATCACTGGTGCGCCATGCCACAAAGCCGATCGCTTGGTCCGCGCGTCCATGATGAATGAGGACAAGCGGTGTGGAATTGGGGGCCGGAAAGCCAACCGCCGCGACAGGCGTCGACGCGGGCGAAGGCTCGGGGCGGCGAGGAAGCGCGCCGAAGGTACGGGCCACCGCCTCGATTGCCTTGTCCACGGTAATGTCGCCAACGACGACGACTTCCACCGGTCCCGACAGCGCCGGATCGGTCTCGCTCTTCAGCTCGTCCAGGGTGCCGGCGTCGATTTCCGCCCTGTTTGGAAAGGTCCATCGCCGGTCGCCGGCGTGCAGCAGGCCAGGCAGATCGCGCGCGAACACGCCTGAATCGACGTGATCGTACTGGTCGAGCAAAGTGGCGGCGAATGTTCGTATCCTGTCGAAGGCCTGGGGCCGCCAACCAGGCTCTGCGACGTAGGCGGTCAGCACCTCAAGCTGGGTGTCGAGGTCCTCGCGGCGGGTGGCGCCGGAAAGCACGAAGGCATCGTCGTCGAGCTGGAAGCCGGCCCCATAAACCTTGGAGGCCAGCACACGCTCGGCATCATCGGCGCTGATCTTTTTCAGTCCGCCCTCGACAAAGGCGTAGTCGGCCCAGCTCATGGTCTGCCGGTTTGCCGACAGCGCTCGGCGGCCCTCACCCAGTCGTACCTTGACCAACACCTGGTCGTCGCGAAATTTCGTCGGTTTGATCGTCAGCCGGACTCCGTTTTCGAACTGCACGAAGACGGCGTCGAGGTCACTGACCTCCTTGCGTTCGACAACTTTTCCTGGATCCCCGAAGTCGGTGTAGGGCCAGGTCGCCTGGGCGATCGCCACTGGCGCGTCAACGGCCTTGGCGCGCGATTGCACATAGGCTGCCTTGAGCGCGCTCTCGCCGCCATCGATGGGAGTGGGCGAAGACATGAACAGCAGGGGTCCCGCGCCGTCGAATTCCTCCTTGAGCGCGGCAGAGACCTGTTGCGGGGTGATCGATTTGACCGCCTCGTCAAAAAACGCCAGGTCTTGCGCGGGACTGGTCTCGACTACATCGGCATCCACCGAGGCCTCGATTTCGTCGGCTATATCAGGGGTGCGACGAGTGGCGCTTTGAGCTGCGGCCTCTTTCAACGTCGCCTCCCGCTCAGCGATCTCCCGCGTCAACTCCTCTGGGCGCACGCCGTAGAGGACCGCCCGCCGCTGCTCCTGTTCAGCGACTTCAAGCGCCCTGCGCCAGCCGCCGGCATCGGCGGTGACGAGCAGGGTGGTCAGGCGCGCCGCGTGCAACTGGTCGGCGCGGCCCGCTCCGGCAGCGATGAACGGCGGATCGTCGGCTCTGGCCAGCGTGGCGAGGCGGCGGTTCAAGACGGCAAGGCCGAGGCGTTCGATTTCTTCGCGCCTGCGCCTGGCGGCATTGTCGGGGCTGAGGTCGGGAGGCGTCATCCAGGCCAACTGTATTGACGTCGGCGCTCCAGGCTCCACGTCGAGCCGAACCTGTAGTCCGCGGTGCTCGACTTGCCCAAGATCGGGGTCCGCACCGGCCGGTCCGACGCCCCGCCAGTCACCGAAAAGCTTGCGGATCTTTGCTTCCATGGCGTCGGGGTCGAAGTCGCCGACGGCAATCAGCGTCGCCCGTTCCGGACGGTAAAATTTGTCGTAAAAGTCGGCGATCTGCGCCTTCTGCGCGTTCGAGATCACGGCGACCTCGCCGATCGGGTAGCGCTCCGGGGGGCGCTGCCCCTCCAGGAAGAAACCGAACCGCGACTTGAAGATACGATAGGCTGGGTTGTCGCGCGTGCGCTCCTCCGAGAGCACGACACCACGTTCCTTGTCGATGGCGTCCTGCGACAGCGTCAGGTTTCCGGCCGCCTCGCGCAGCAGCATCAGCGAGGTGTCGATCGTATCCTCGTCGTTCTTGGGCAGGTCCAGCTTGTAGACGGTGTTGTCGAAGCTGGTCTGGGCATTGGTGTCGGCGCCGAAAGAAAGGCCGTGCCGCTCCAGAATCTTGACCATTTCGCCGTTGGCGACGGACTTCGAGCCGTCGAAAGCCATATGCTCGAGAAAGTGCGCGAGTCCGGCCTGATCGTCGTTCTCCATAAGGGAACCGGCGCCGATGCGCAGGCGCAGCGAAGCTTGGCCGGGGGGCGTGGCGTTGTGAACAATGGCATAGTGCATACCGTTGGGCAGGACCCCAAAGCGAATGGATGGATCGGGCGCCAGATCCGAGCGGGCCTGTGGCCACTCGCTGGCGCGGCGCGGGGACGTGGTGGCCAGGCTGGCGGCCTCCGCCTGAGCAGGGGCCGGCTGGCCAATCGGGATCGTAAGACCGAGCAGGCCCAGAGCCACGGCGAGGCCGCTGGCCGGTCGCCAGAAACGAACCATGTTTTCTCTCAAACCTGAAGGCGCCCCGCGGAGGCGAGACAATGCCCGCCGCTTGCGGCGCCTTCAAGGCGCGAAAAGGGCCGGCAAGGAGCGCTGTCACCGTCTCCGCAGGGGAAAAAGGGGCGCCGTGCGCTAGCCGCCGGGCTTGGTGACGTAGAAGCTGGCGCTGTTGCCGACCGCGGTCGTCGTGCCGCTGATCGAGCCGGCCTGGTCGCCGGTAATGCCGATGATCGATTTGGCCGATACGTCACTGCCGTTGGTCTGGCTGTTGTTGATGGCCATCACGCCGCCGCACTCCGAACAGGCGTATGCGGTCGCGCCGTTGCCCATGGCAGTCGAGGCGCCGGCAACGTCGTAACCCGCTCCACCATTGATGGTTACCGTCGAATCGACGCCGCCTGTGCCGTTGATTTGGACGTTGTCCAGAGCGACGCTGGTTCCGATGTTGCCGGCCAGGGTGGAGTTGCCGACCGCCTGAGCGGTCACGGTCGCGGCTCCGAACTGGGAGGCGTCTTCCTCGCCATAGGCGATGACGGCGGCGCCGTTGTCCTGATTGACAGCTACGCCGAGGGGCCCCTGCTCGTTAGTGACATTGACGTTGTTGGCGCTGGCGTTGGCATTGGTCAGAGTGTTCTGGCTATCTCCCAGGCTGGTGATCTGCACGGCCTGGACGACGCTGCTCTGGTTTGACTGGGCGATACCAAGGCTCTGGCTGGCGGCGCCGGCTCCAACCGAGGTGACGTTGTTGCCGATGGCTCCGGCGGTGAACAGCGCCTCGCCCGGCATATAGCCGATCGTGGCGTTACCTGTTGCCGTGGTGTCTGCTTGATTCAGCTGGCTGACGCTGGCGTTCACCGCCGAGTCGCCGGAGGCGAAGCTCTGGCTGTTGGCAATCGCCTGGGTATCGAACGATCCCTGGCCGATCTGCGCCTCGCCGGCGTTGACGTTACTGTTGGCGCTGACCGCGGAGGAGGTGACCGATTGGGTGACTTGGGCGGTTAAAGTCCCACCGCTAGTGATGGTCGCATCGCCGGTATTCCCGGTGGCGGCAGTGGTCACCGTTCCTGACCCGGCATACTGGCTGACGTTGAGATTGGTCAGCGCCCCCGATGTGCCTGTCAGCGTCTGCTGCGAGGTCATATCGAGATCACCGGCAACCACCGATCCGCTAAAAGCATTGCCGGTGGCCGTTGTCGTAGCCGTGTCGTCGCTCGAGGTGACGACATCCAGGGTCTGGCCGGCGAAGACCGCGCCGTCCTGCTCCTGGCTGTTGTCGACGGTGCTTTGGCTAGAAGCGACCCCGCACGCTATCAGCCACAGCGGGATCGCGGCGATCGTCCCAGCGAGAAGGGTCTTGGCGTGTCTGCGCATTGTTGGTTTCCACATTGTTGTAGGCCGGCACGAAGGCCCCGGTGACGCCCGTGGTCACGCCTCGGCCAAGCGGATCGGACTGCAGGCAGGATTCCGGTCCAGGCATGCCGTAGAGATTGGCGACCATTTCCACCATCGCCCGCTCGATGACAGCGCGCACGGCCAGCTGCAGTGGTTCGACGGCGCCTTCGCCCACCGAGGCGTCGAAGGCGTTGTTGTTGAAGATCTTGAACACCCCCAGGGTGACCTGGTGGGCGACGATCTGCTTTTGATAGGAGATCACGTCGACCACTTCGAGGGTGCGCGTATTGATCAGGCGAAGATCAAGGCCGACGTTCATCACCAGGATGGTGCCGCCGATGCCGCCTTTGAGATCCTGGGTATTCAGCCCTCCGCCCTCGAAATTGGCGCCGTCCGACTGGATGTTGAAGTTGAGTTCGGTGATCCCGCCGGCGACATAGAAGTCGGAGCCGGGCACCTGGCCGGCCAGGATGCGCCGGTAGGCGGCAGGCGCGTCCGCCTTCGGATTGGGGTTGTCGGAGATCAGCTTGTTGTTGGCGTACTTCAGTTCAAGCTCGGAGACCGAGGTGTCGAACCGCTCGACCAGCGGAATTCCGGCCTTGGCCAGCGCACTCATCGCCATCAGCGATGCGCCCTGGGTGACTTTGCGGCCCGAACCATCGGATTCGAATTTTCCAGTGTAGTCGGCAATCCTGCCAACCGCGATGCGAGGGGCGTTGACGTTGTTCTTGCGCGCGTATTCAGCCAGGCAGACCAGCGCTGTGGAATAGGGTGTTGGATTAGCGGTCACCGGCGCGTTGCCGGTGGGCTGGGCGTAGAGGCCGCTCGGCCCCGCTATCGGCGTCGCGCAGCCGGTGAGGGCCATGGCGGCCGCTGAGGCCATGGCGACAAAACGGGCCGGGCGGCCAGCGGAAAATGAAGTGAAGACCATTTCGATAAGCCCCTTGGGGTCAGTGCGTCGAAGCGCTGACGTTTCCGGTGTTGGTTTGCGACGATGAAACGATGACGGTGTTGTCGTTGCCCTGGGTGACAACGTTAAGGTTGTTGCCGATCGCGCTGGAACTGCCGGTGGCGCCGACGCCGGCAAAGGTATCGATGGCCCCACCGGCCTGCGCCTGAGCGTAGGCGCCGGTCTCGCCGGTCTGTATCAGCCCATCCACAATCACCAGATTGCCGTTGGCGTCACGGACGCCTACGTCGACCGGCTGGTTCTCCTGGCCGGCGAAGCGGCCGTAACCCGCGTTGTATTGGGCGGAGTTGGTGTTGATCGACTGGGCATGCGCCGCTCCGCAAAGGCCGAGACCGGCCAGGGCGACTAGGGCCAGCCGCGCGCCGCCGCAATGGGAAATGAGGCTCACGGTTATAACAAGCTCCTCGCAACGACAGCGACGCCGGCCGACCCAAGCAACGCCTATGCCAACCCATCACAACGCCGAGGATATGCGATGATCTCTATTGAATTGGTTAAGGTGGGCGCGTTGTGGGTCGGCCGATGACACAACCGTCGCTTCGAACGGACCCTGCGCGCCCGCGCGAGCCAATCCTCAACGCGCCGTGGCCCGTCGGCCTTCTGATCGCCGCGATGATCGGGGCCCATGCGTGGCGGGTTATGACCCATACGGGGATGGAGGGCCTCGCCCTGACCCGTTCAAATCTCGCCGCGGGACGCATGGCGGGTCTAGTCACCTATCTTTTTGTGCACGCGAGTTGGGCCCATGTGCTGACCAACAGCGCCTTCACTCTGGCCTTCGGAGTCCCTGTGGCGCGTCTGATGGGCGGTCGGGTGCGGGGCGCCAGCGCCTTTTTCTCCTTCTTCATCGTCTGCGGCGTGCTGGCGGCGCTTGGCTTCGCGGCCCTTTCCGCCCTCCTGGCGACGCTGGGACGTGTCGAGCAGCCGTGGGCGCTGGTCGGCGCCTCGGGAGCGGCGTCTGGCCTGATGGGCGCAACGGCCCGGCTGATTGAAGGTCACGGGCGCATCGGGTCACCGTGGGGTCGGAGCTGCCTTGCGATGATGCTGGGCTGGATTGCGGTTAACGCTGTTTTGGGCCTCTCGGGCCTGACCCCCGGGGCGGCCGGCATGCCGGTCGCCTGGGAGGCGCACATTT
>JAYTRF010000231.1:0-1588 GCA_043746375.1 Caulobacteraceae bacterium
GCAGCCAAGACACCGGCATGGCAATCACTAGATCCATCGCCGACATTAGGCCCATGCTGCCATTGCCCGGGCGAGCCCAAAACACATCAAGCCCTTGAGTGTAAAATTGCCCGCAACTTTGACCCCGCCGCAAAAGTCTCGCAGTGTGCTGATTATGTTGAAAAATATTGGAATTGAAGGGCTTACCTTTCGCATCCAACCGTGGGGCTGACTCAATCTCGATGATTTTTGCTGATGACTTGGTGATTTCCTTCGAAAGGAATCACCGCCATGCCCGCCGATCTTCGGATTTCCTCCCTCATTCCCGCCGGCCTGATCGTCGACAGCGTCATACAGGACGGCGAAACGATCACGGTGACAGCTTACGCCCGCGCCAAAATGGCGACATGTCCTCTTTGTAGGTCGCCGTCGGCGCGCCTTCATAGTCGATATGTACGGCAGGTTTCGGACCTTCCCTGCTCGGGACGAGGCGTCCTCCTTAGCGTTGTGACACGGCGGTTTCGCTGTATGGTTTCACATTGCCGAAGGCGTATTTTCGCCGAGCGTTTCGACGAGTCCGCGCTCCCCGAGCGTTCACGCCGGACAAGCAGGCTCGATTGCGTGGTTCATCACTTGGGCCTCGCGCTTGGCGGCAGACCCGCAGCCAACTTCGCCCGGCGCTTAATGCTACCCGTCAGCAATGACACTGTTCTGCGCGTCGTGCGGCGCCGCGCCCGCCCGCGGACAGAGCTGTTAAACGTGGTGGGCATTGATGATTGGGCTTTCCGTCGCAATCACCGCTACGGAACAATCGTCTGCGATCTTGAGCGTCGGCAAGTGGTCACCCTTTTGCCGGATCGTGAGGTCGCGACGGTTCAAGCCTGGCTCGCCGGCCATCCAGCCATCAAAATCGTGTCGCGTGATCGTGGTGGCGGGTATGGGGAAGCTGCTTCGAAGGCGCTGCCGGGCGTCATGCAGGTTGCTGACCGCTGGCACCTCATGGAGAACGCCAGCGCGGCATTCCTGATCGCTGTCCGTAAATCGATGCGGCCGATCCGAGCCACGATCGGAGCGACGACAATCAATCCAGAGCTTCTCACTCGCGCGGAACGGCTCCAATATGAAGGTTATCTGCGTCGGGAAGAAACAACCGCCGCGATCCTGAATCTCAGCAGGGGCGGCGCGGCGATCAAGCGGATCGTTCGCATGACGGGCCATAGCCGGCAGTTGGTCCGGCATGTGCTCCGAGGCTCACATGGCGATGTCTTTCGGACCCGACAAAGTTCGCTCGACGCATATCTGGCCCGGCTCGACATTCACTGGGTTCAGGGTTGCCATAACAGCGCGGAGCTTTGGCGGCGGCTCAAATTGGAGGGCTTCCGAGGCTCGCTACGGGTGGTCAGCGAATGGGCGACCCGGCGGCGGCGCGCCGAGAAGGCCAGCGATCAACAGCTACAGAAGGTCCCTTCCGCCAGAACGATCGCACGCCTGATGACTACGGCGCGTAATCATCTAAGTGTCTGTCCGAAGAGTTCTTGAATCATATGAATCATCTGTGATTCAAGAGAGGTGGCCTGATTCGAGGAGGGGTCACCGATGTGGACGAGCA
>JAYTRF010000232.1:0-4178 GCA_043746375.1 Caulobacteraceae bacterium
GAGGTCGTCCTTCCGTGGCTGATGAACCTGCTGCCTGAGGGCGAACCCCTGCGCGCCATGACGCGAGCCATGGGCGTGTCCGAGGACGATGTTCTGGGACTGATCGACAAAACCGGCCGTGACCTGGCTGGCGCACTGACGGTCGGTCGCCCGCGTCCCGGTGATCGGCCGAATTTCAAACCCATCGCCACGGAGGCGGAACTGGAGCGGATCATCGACAGTCTTCCGGCCCACCCCTTCCTGGTCGGCGACGAGGGTGTATCGATGAGCCTGGCGGGCGCGCAGGACAAACTCCCCCTGGCGCTGGTCGGCGGCGGATTCGCGATCCCCAGAGGCGGCGCGTCGTCAACTCACATCCTGAAGCCGGACAACCCCAAGCTGGCCGGCAGTGTGCAGAACGAGGCGCTCTGCATGGTTCTGGCGCGCCGCTGCGGGCTGCCGGCGGCGACCGTCACGACCGGGGTGGCAGGGGCGCGTTCCTACCTCCAGGTCGCCCGGTACGACCGCGTCGAGCGCGACGGCCGGACCGCGCGCCTGCACCAGGAGGATTTCTGCCAAGCGCTTGGGAAGCCGCCAGTGGCCAAGTACCAACACAACAGCTCCGGCGTGCAGGGGCCGTCGCTGCCCCATATGTTCGCCCTGGTCCGCGAACATATGACCGCGCGGGACATCAACCGCCTGCTCGATGCGGTTATCTTCAACGTGGCCGTCGGCAACGTCGACAGCCATGCGAAGAACTATTCGATCCTGCTAACACCGCAGCGGGCCGCACTAGCGCCGTTGTATGACCTGATGTCAGGCCTTGACTGGCCCCACATTACGCAGAACCACGCGCAGGACATCGGCGGCCAGCGGCGCGGACGCCATATTTACGGCCGCCATTGGCGTCGGTTGGCGAAGGAATCGGGACTGGCCGGGCCCGCGACGGTGCGCCGGGTAGACGCGCTGACAAAACGTCTGCTGGCCGAGCTGCCGGCGGCCATTGCAGAAGTCGCCGCCATGCCGGCCGGCGGCGGGCGCTTGGATCAAATTGGGGCCGCTATCGCGGAGAGGGCGACGGTTGTCCGCAATCACGCGGCCGTCGACGGTCCGGCTGAACCAGACCCTGAACCCAGTCTGGCGGTAGCCGGCGTGCGATACGACGGGTGACGGGCGACATCACGACGAACGCCGTGGAAAGGCGATCCGCGGGAGCCAGGACCTTCTACCCTTCCAGCGCCCGATAGGCAGGCAGGGTCAGGAACTCCTCAAAGTTTTCCGCCAGACTCATGTCTCTGAAGAGGGCGATCGCCTCGGTGAAACGCCCGGTACGGAAGGCGCCGCCCGGCAGATTCGACTGAAGCTTGGCCATCTCGTCGTCCAGAACGGCGTTGAACAAGGCGGCGTCGACGCATCGCCCGTCGTCGAGCGTGGCCGCCTGCGCAATCCACTGCCAGACCTGAGCGCGGCTGATTTCCGCGGTGGCCGCGTCTTCCATCAGATTGTAGAGCGGCACGGCGCCACGGCCGCGAAGCCATGCCTCGATGTATTGCACCCCCACGCGGATGTTCTCCCGCAGGCCAGCCTCGGTTCGCACCCCGCGGTGGATCGTCAGCAGGTCCTCCCGCGAGACAGACACATCCTCGCGCATCCGGCCCAGCTGGTTAGGCTCCGGCATCAGCCTGTCGAAGACTTCCATGGCCACGGGGACGAGGTCCGGGTGCGCGACCCAGGTGCCGTCATGGCCGTCGCCGGCCTCGCGCTCCTTGTCGGCCCGGACCTTGGCGAAGGCGGCCTGGTTGGCGGCGTCGTCCCCCTTGATCGGGATCTGCGCCGCCATGCCGCCCATGGCGAAGGCCCCTCTGCGGTGGCAGGTTTGGATCAACTTCAGCGAATAGGCGTGCAGGAACGCCGAGCCCATGGTCATTGAGGCGCGATCGGGGGTCAGGGCGTCCGCCTGGCGCCCCAACCGCTTGATGGTCGAGAAGATGTAGTCCCAGCGGCCGCAGTTAAGCCCCGCCATGTGGTCGCGCAGTTCGTAAAGGATCTCATCCATCTCGAAGGCGGCCGGAATGGTCTCGATCAGCACCGTCGCCTTGATCGAGCCCGCCGGGATGCCCAGGCGTTCCTGCGCGTAGACGAAGACGTCGTTCCAGAGCCGCGCCTCGAGATGGCTCTCAAGCTTGGGGAGATAGAAATAGGGGCCGGTTCCAGCGGCGAGCTGGGCGCGGGCATTGTGGAAAAAGCTGAGGCCGAAATCGAACAAAGAACCGGAGATCTCCGCGCCGTCCACGCGCAGGTGCTTTTCGGGCAGGTGCCAACCGCGCGGGCGGACCATCATCACGGCGGTCTTGGGCCCAAGTGCATAGGCCTTGCCGCTGACCGGATCGGTGAAGGCCAAGGCGCCGGCCCAGCGGTCCTTGAGATTGACCTGTCCGTCCACGAGATTGGCCCAGGTCGGCGACGTGGCGTCCTCGAAATCGGCCATAAACACCTTAGCCCCGCTGTTCAGGGCATTGATGATCATCTTGCGGTCGGTGGGGCCGGTGATCTCGACGCGGCGATCCTGAAGGTCGCTCGGAATTGGCGCGACGCGCCAGTCGCCCTCGCGCACCGATCGGGTGGCGTCCAGGAAATCCGGCCGCTCGCCGGCGTCGAAACGCTTTTGCCGCTCGGCCCGAGCCGAAAGCAGTTCGCGCCGTCGCCCATCGAACCGCCGATGGAGTTCGGCGAGAAACTCGACGGCGACTGGGGTGAGTATTTCCCCCGCGCGCGCTTCCACCCGGCCAAGGATCTCAACGTCCGGCGCGGTCGCAGTTTCGGTCATCGAGGTTTCCTGTTCGCGCCTTCCTGCCCGTGAGGGGAGAGAAATCAGGCCGCGACCGTCTCCTTCTTGAACTGCGCCGCTTCGGTGGAGTCGGCGAGGGCCGTAGTCGAAGACGCGCCGCCGGAGATGGTCAGGGCGACCTGATCGAAATAGCCGGTGCCGACCTCCCGCTGGTGGCGCGTGGCCGAGTAGCCCTGGGCCTCCGAAGCGAACTCGGCTTCCTGAAGTTCCGAATAGGCGGCCATGCCGCGATCCTTGTAACCCAAAGCCAGTTCGAACATGCCGTGATTAAGGCTGTGGAACCCGGCCAGGGTGACGAACTGGAACCTGTAGCCCATGGCGGCCAGCTCCCGCTGGAATTTGGCGATCGTCGCCTGGTCGATGTTGGCGCGCCAATTGAACGACGGCGAACAGTTGTAGGCCAGGATCTTGCCTGGATATTTGCGGTGTACAGCCTCTGCGAACGCGCGCGCCTCTTCCAGATTGGGGTGCGAGGTCTCCCACCACAAAGCGTCCGCGTAGGGCGCATAGGCGATGCCGCGGGCGATGCAGTGATCGAGCCCCGTTCCCTCCTTCAGCCGATAGAAACCCTCGGCAGTCCGTTCGCCGGATTCGATGAAGGCTCTGTCGCGCTCGTCGATGTCCGAGGTGATCAGCCTGGCCGATTCGGCGTCGGTTCGGGCAAAGACCAACGTCGGCACGCCGCAGACGTCGGCGGCGAGGCGGGCTGCGACCAGGTTGCGCACATGGGCCGAGGTCGGGATCAGCACCTTGCCGCCCATGTGCCCGCACTTCTTTTCAGACGCCAGCTGGTCTTCGAAATGGACCCCGGCGGCGCCCGCCTCGATGAACGCTTTCATGATCTCGAAGCTGTTAAGGGGCCCGCCGAACCCGGCCTCGGCGTCGGCGACGATGGGCAGGAACCAGTCCCGCTTGGCCCCGCCCTCGGCATGCTCGACTTGATCGGCGCGCTGCAAGGTGCGGTTGATCCGTCGGCAGAGCTCCGGCGCGGCGTTGGCTGGATAGAGGCTCTGGTCGGGATACATCGCCCCGGCGGTGTTGTTGTCGGCGGCGACCTGCCAGCCCGAGAGATAAATCGCCTTTAGGCCCGCGCGCGCCATTTGCATGGCTTGATTGCCGGTGACAGCGCCCAAGGCGTTGACCAGCGGCTCACTCTGCAAAGACTTCCACAGCCGGTTGGCCCCACGCTCGGCCAGGGTATGGGCGATGGCCACCGATCCCCGAAGCTTCTGAACATCCGCCGGGGTGTAGGGTCGCTTGATGCCGTCGAACCGGCCACTCGCCGCGCCGGCCACCAGATCGCCAAATCCGCCCATGTCAGTCTCCTTGTGTATGAGTTTGACAAATAACT
>JAYTRF010000233.1:0-1852 GCA_043746375.1 Caulobacteraceae bacterium
CCCGTCGGCATAGGCCTGCAGCACCGCGCGCACATCGGCGGGCAGTTTGGGCCAGCCGGCGTCGACGGTTTCGTTCACCCGCATCAGCCGCACCAGATAGTCGGTGACCGCGCCCTTCTCGCCCTTCCAGGCGGCGAGGGTGCCGCGCGTGGCCAGGGCGACATCCTGAACGGTGGCGAAATCATCCTCCGACTGGGCGTAGCCCAGGCCGAAGGCGACATCGGCGTCGGTGGCGCCCAGCGCATGCGGTACGCCGAAGTCGTCGCGCCGGATGCGCGCGTGATAGGCGCCCTCCCGCGCGATCAGGGCGTTGAGATCAGGCGCCGGCGGCTGGCCGAGTTGGTCGACGACAATCAGCCCGACGGCGACGACCAGCGCCACGCCCACCAGCGCGACGGCGCCCAGAGCGATCCGTTTGATGATCCGCATTGCCACTCCCTAAGCGCTTGGCGCCGAGAGAGGCTAGACCGATGGTTCGCAAGGGAAGGCAAGCGAAAAGACGCGCCGGCCGAGGACCGGCCGGGGACCGAAGGGCGGCATTTGGTGGTCGAATTGCGGTAAAATGTCCTCAAGCTGGCGATACTGGGCGATATTTGTCCTTCGGCGGGCCGTTTGGGGTGGTTTTTGTCCGCGAAAGGACGCGATGATTTCCGATAAGCTATTGTTTCTATTATAATTTCTTGAAGACCTTGTCCTCTAGCGAATGAACTTCGCCACGATCGGACCGGCGGCGATGGCCAGACCGACGATACCGATCAATACGCCCGTCAGCGTGACCTGGTGTTTCAACGCCTCGATCGCCGCTGCAAGCCCCTTGAGTTCACCGCGCACGGCGGCCAGCTCGCCCCTCACCTCGCCGCGCAACGCGGCCAGATCGCCCTGAACAGCCTGGATATTATAAGTCAGAACGCTCTCCACATAGCGCTGCATGTCCTCGACGACGCCGGTCGCGGACTCGTCGGTGATCTTAATCGACTTGAGGGCTTTGAACAACGAAACGTGCATGGCCGCGATTTTGGTTGACGAGGGGTTGACCCGCGTCTATGTTAGAACATATCAAGAACGCATGAAAGCGGTTTTCGCGTTACGCTGGCGCCTTGACGTCCGGTCGACGCCCGCGAAATCCCCCGACCTTGCGTCCATGACCCCGAGCGGTATTTTACCACCATGAACATCAAGGTCGTTGTGCACGAAGCCGAAGAGGGTGGGTTCTGGGCCGAGGTTCCAGTCCTGCCCGGCTGCGCCTCGCAAGGCGAGACGATGGACGAGCTGGTCGCCAACGTCCGCGAGGCCATCGCCGGCTGGCTAACGGCGGATGTTCCGACCCGCTCTTCGGATGACAAAGAGCGCGTGCTCGATCTGGCGCTGTGAAGACGCTGACCGGCCGGGCCTTTGCCCGCCTTGTAGAAGCGCGCGGCTGGACGCTCCTGCGGGTCAACGGCAGCCACCACATTTATGGCAAGCCGGATGAAGTCGCTCGCTTGTCGCTCCCGATTCACGGAAACGCGCCGCTCAAGGCCGGTTTACAACGACATCTGGCGAAGCTGGCCGGATTGACCGACGCCGATCTTGGCTGACCACGCCCGCCCTTGACGCCGCCGGCCCAATCGGCACAGCCTCCCACACTGGCGCGCGGGGTCGTTGAGCATGGGGGTTGATGAGTTCATCGCCCGGTGGACGCAGGGCAAAGGGGGCGCCGAGCGGGCCAACTATGTGCTGTTCCTCTCGGAATTGTGCGACCTGATCGAGGTCCCCCGCCCCAATCCCGCCGGGCCGGAACGCGGCCTCAACGACTATGTGTTCGAGCGGGCGGTCAAGCCGCGCCTGAGCGAAGCGACGACCGCCCCCAAAC
>JAYTRF010000234.1:0-2229 GCA_043746375.1 Caulobacteraceae bacterium
CGCGCCAATGCTTTCGACATCTCCGAAATGGCTGCGGCCTACACCAGCCTGTTTCTCGAACAGGCCGGCGCAGCGCGGCAGGTGGCCGTGGGCGCGTAACAGGGCCTAATCGTCGGGCCGCTGGACCCCGTTTCGCAAGGCAGTTGCAGGGTGTAGGTGCGGAAAATGACCGGAGTCTTATCGAAGGTGGGGCCCTATCTCCGCACCAATGGAAGTCGTATCGCCGTTGAAGCGCTGGTGAACTTCATCGGCCCGTTCATGATCTACAACCTGGCCAAACGCGGACTGGGAGACGTCGGGGCTTTGATCGCGTCCTCGGCCCCGCCGATTGCGTGGAGCCTGATCGAATTTGCCCGCAACCGGCGTGTCGACGCTCTTTCAATTTTGGTCCTGGCGGGGATCGCCCTGTCGTTACTCGCCTTTGTCGGTGGCGGCGGACCGCGTTTTCTACAGTTGCGGGAGAAGCTGGTCACCGGGCTGATCGGGCTGGTCTTTCTGGGCTCGGCCGCGATCGGCAAGCCACTGATCTATCAGCTTGCCCGCGCCACCATACGGAGGAGATCCCAGTTAGAGGCGGCGTCGTTCGAGGCGATGAGCGCCAACCGGTTTTTTCGCCGCTCGATGACCGTCATGACCGTGGTCTGGGGCTGCGGGCTGATCCTCGAAGCGCTGGTCACCGGTTTTTTGGTGTTCACCATGTCGATCAGCACCTATCTGATCGTTAGCCCGACGATCGGATACGGGATGATGGGCGTGCTCAGCCTGTGGACGTTCTGGTACGCGCGGCGGCAGAGGAAGAGGGGTGAAGCGCGACGGGCCGCTGAGGCAGCGGCGCTTGAGCCTACGCCCTGATCCTCTCGGCGTGGCTGTGGGCGACGGCGTCGTCGACATCCAGCCAGAAGCGCGCACCGATATCGAAGGTGCTGGCGTGGCCTTTGGCGGCGAGAATGTTCATGCCTCCGGAAATGCCGCCGGACCCACCGGCGACGATATCTTCGGCAATAGCCGCGATCAGCGCCTTCGAGGCCAGAAAGACCCCGGTGTCGAAGGCGTTGTAAGGCTCAATCAGCTTGCCGATTCGCAGGATCGTTCCGTCGGCTGCGGTGTGCACGCGGGTCACGTCTTCGAGGTCGACGAGCGGGTTGTCCAAGCGCCGATCGATGGCCAGGACGACGCCCTGCCGATCGCCGCCGTTGGCGATCAGGTCGGCGAGAAGGGTCTCATCGAATAGATGGTCAGCCATCAACAGCACGAACTGCTCTTCGAGGTGGGGCTCGGCTGCCGCGACGGAAAGCCCGTTGGCCCCACGCCACCCCAGATTGCGTACCGCGGTGATGGCGAAACCGCGACGGGCCGACAGCCCGCGCAGAAACGCTTCGACGCGCTCGCCCTCGTAACCGGTGACGACCACGAAGGACGTGATCCCGGCCGCGTGGGCCGACTGGATGACATGTTCGATCAGAGGCGCGCCACGCACCAGCGCCAGTGGCTTGGACGAGGCGATATCGCGCAGCCGGGTCCCCTGACCGGCAGCGACGATCAGGCCCTTCACTGGGCGGCGCTCCGTGCGTCCGACGCGATGAAGGCCTCTGTCATCCGCTGAGCCTCGTCGTCAGTGAACTGCGACGGAGGATGCTTGCAGAAGAATGCCGACGGCCCCACCAGGGCGCCGCTCTGTCCGCGATCGAGCGCCACCTTGCAACAGCGGATGGCATCGATGACCACGCCGGCGGAATTGGGAGAATCTTCCACCGACAGGCGCACCTCGATGTTCATCGGCACATTGCCGAACAGGGCCCCTTCTAGGCGAAGGAAGCAGAGCTTGTTGTCGTTCAGCCACGGCACGTAGTCACTGGGCCCGACATGGATGTTTTCATCGGCCAGTCTTTGGGCCATCACCGCCTGTACGGCCTCGGTCTTGGAGATTTTTTTCGAAGCCAGCCGCCCGCGATCCATCATGTTGAGAAAGTCGGTATTGCCGCCGACGTTCAGCTGATATGTGCGCCCAACCTCGGCGCCGCGCGTCTCGAACAGGTTTATCATGGTGCGATGCAGGATTGTCGCGCCGATCTGCGCCTTGAAGTCGTCGCCGAGGATTGGCAGGCCCGCAGCCTCGAACCTCGCGGCCCAAGTGGGGTTGCTGGCGAGGAACACGGGGATGCCGTTGATGAAAGCTGCGCCCGCCCTGAGCGCGCATTCCGCGTAGAATTCGGAGGCTTGCTGCGATCC
>JAYTRF010000235.1:0-11154 GCA_043746375.1 Caulobacteraceae bacterium
CATATCCAGACGGTCAACAGCCGCCACGAACGGCTCAAGACATTCCTCCGCCCCAAACAAGGTATCGCCACCAACTATCTCAACTGGTTTCATCTCGCCGGACTCCAGTCGTCAACACCGCGAGCCTGCCTCAACGCCGCTATCGCAGGCTGATGCCTACGCAATGCAAACAAAGCCATTTCTTTTGGATCGTTTGGTTCGGGAGAATGCCGATGGACGATTTTCACTACCCAAGCCGCGGCTGAGGCTGATGCTGGACCACCTCTCGTCCCTCTCGGGCGCTCGCGAGGCTTGGCGGGTGGCCTATCCGCTGCGGGGGTGCTTTTCCTGGTGGTCTGCGGAACGATCGCCAACAGCGACCACGATGACGACATTGTCGACTGGTGTGAGGCGCATCTGGAGTTCCTGCGGCGCTTAGCGGAGGTCCACCACGGCATTCCCTGCGTCGAATGGCTGCGTATGCTGTTGAACCGAGTCGATCCAGACCTGATCTCGCCCTGCTTCCGCGCCTGGGTCGCCGAGTGCTGGCCAGAGCATCCGATCTGGTGGCATCGACAGAAAATCCTCCCGCCGCAGCCATGACCGCAAGGCCGGCCGGCCGCCGCTGCGCCTGGTGTTGGCCTTCGCAACCCGCTCCCGTCTGGTGCTTGGGTAAGAAGCGGTGGAGGAGCGTTCCAATGAGATCATCGCCATTCCGGCGCTGCTGGAACGGTGGGACCTGAAGGGCGCCTTGGTCTGCATCGACGCCATCGGCTGCAACCCGACCATCGCCGATGCCGCAGCCCGATTCCCTCCTGGCGGTCAAGGACAAACAACCCACCTTGCGTGCGAGATCGAGAGCGACTTCGCCACCGCCCCCGCTAAGGAGATCGCCAGCGCCGAGACCCTCGACAATAGCCATGGACGGCTGGAGATCAGGAACCACAAGGTCTTCAGGGCCGTGGATTGGATAGGAAGCGAACGCGCCTTTCCCGGCGCCGTGCGGTTCAAGCATCTGGCCGCCATCGCCGTGGTCGAGACGAGAACCGAGAAAGGCGACAAGACCTCCACCGATTGACGCTCCTATACCTCTTCGCGCCCGCTCACGGCCGAGGACTTCGCCCAGGCCGTGCGAAGCCAATGGGGTATCGAAAACAGCCCGCATTGGTTACTCGCCGTCAACTTCAAGGAAGACCTCTCCAGCCTGCGAACCGGTCGCCGGGCCAGGAATATGGCCGTCAGGCGCTTCGCCCTCAACCTCATCCGCCGAGCCAAAGATAGGCGCGCCATCAAACGACGTCGAAAAGTCGCGTCTTGGAACCCGAGCGCCGGCTCGAAATCCGACAGCCGATCCGCCGCCACCCGGGTTCGGTGTCCTAACGTCAGTATCCGTTCAGCCGCGCATAGCGGTCGCGGTGATAGGATTGCCCGCCATAGGTGGCCTCGGCGGCGCGGGCCCGCTTGAGGTAGAGGCCAGCGTCGTGGGCGTCGGTCATGCCGATGCCGCCATGCATCTGGACCATCTCGTTGGACACCAGGTGCAGCACGTCGCCCATCTTGGCCTTGGCCAGCGAGACCAGTTCGGCGGTATCGGGCGCGTCGGTGTCGATCGCGGTGAGCGCCGCCTCGACGCAGGAGCGGGCCAGCTCCAGCTCGGTGAACATCTTGGCCGCGCGATGTTGCAGCGCCTGGAAGGCGCCGATCACTTGCCCGAACTGCACCCGGACCTTGAGGTAGTCGAGCGTGGTCTCGAATGCCTGGACAGCTGCGCCGAGCATTTCGGCGGCCAGGCCGGCGCGGGCGCGGTCGAGGGTCTTTTCGAGCAGCCGCCAGCCCTGGTCGACCTCACCAAGCACAGCGTCGGCGCCGACCGCGACGCCGTCGAAGGTCAGGTTGGCGGCCCCGCGGCTGTCGGCCAGCTTCAGCGCCTTGCGGGTCAAGCCCTTGGCGTCTGCGGGGACTAGGAACAGGGTGATCCCGTCGGCGTCGCCCGGCTTGCCCGAGGTGCGCGCCGAGACCACGAACAGGCCGGCCGCGCCGCCTTCGAGCACGAAGGTCTTGCCGCCGCTCAGGCTGTGGCCGGCGTCGGACTTGGTGGCGGCCAGGGCCACCCTTGTCGGGGCGTGGTGGGCGCCCTCGTCGACCGCCAGGGTCGCGACCAGCTCGCCCGAGGCGATCTTGGGCAGGAACGCTTCCTTCTGGGCGTCGCTGCCGCCCAGCACGATGGCACTGGCGGCGGTGAGGGCTGAGGAAATCAACGGCGAGGCCGTAAGCGTGCGGCCGGTCTCCTCGAGAATCAGGCCCAGGCTGAGGTAGCCGAAGTCCGAGCCGCCAAAGGCCTCGGGGATGATCACCCCGGTCCAGCCCATTTCCGCCATCTCGGCGAAGGCGGCCGGATCGTAGCCGGTGGGGGCGCCGGTATCGCGGACCTTGCGGAACGCCGACACCGGCGATTTTTCCTGAGTCCAGGTGCGCGCGGCGTCACGCAGCATGCTTTGTTCTTCGGTCAGAACGGCCATGACGTCAAATCCTCTGGTGCGATGCGTTGCTGAGCGGATCGGGTAGGCCCAGGATCCGCTTGGTGATGATGTTGCTCTGGATCTCGTAGGAGCCGCCGTAGATCGTAGTGGCCTTGCCGCTCAGCCAGTTGCGCACGGCGGCCAGCTCCTCGGGCGCGAAATCCTCGCCCTCCCAGCCAAGGCCGTGATGGCCCAGGATCTCGATGACCAGTTCCGAACGCAGCTGGCCGATGGCCGAGCCGGCGTTCTTCATGATCGAGGAGGTGGCGCTGGGGCCCTGGTTCGAGCGCGATTCCGCCATCGCCCGCTGGGCGGTCAGGGCGAAGGCGCGCGCGTCGATGTCAAAGGCCGCGATCCGCGCGCGCAGTTCGCCGTCGGCGATGTGGCCCGCCTCGTCGGTTCCGACATAGGTCTTGGCCAGTTCGCTGGGCGGTGCGCCGAACAGGCCGCGCGCGCCGCTGCCGCCGCCACCGGCGATTCCGCTGCGCTCGTGCTGCAGGAGGCGCTTGGCGATAGTCCAGCCGCCGTTCAGCGGGCCGACCAGGTTGCCCTTGGGGACCTTCACGTCGGTGAAGAAGGTCTCGCAGAACGGCGAATTGCCGCTGATCAGCTGGATCGGCCGCACCTCGACGCCCGGTGAGAGCATGTCGATCAGGATAAAGCTGATGCCCTCATGCTTCTTGGCGGTGTCGGTGCGCACCAGGCAGAAGCACCAGTCGGCGTACTGGGCGCCGGAGGTCCAGATCTTCGAACCGTTGATCAGCCAGTGGTCGCCCTTGTCATCGCACTTGGTGGCCAGCGAGGCGAGGTCGGACCCGGCGCCCGGCTCGGAAAAGCCCTGGCACCAGCGCAGTTCCGCGCGGACGATCGGCGGGATGTGGCGCTGGTTCTGCTCCTCGGTGCCGTATTCGAGCAGCGTCGGGCCAAACATCATCACGCCCATGCCGCCAATCGGGCTCCAGGCGCCGATTCGACCCATCTCCTGCTGCAGCACCCGCGCCTCGGCCCCGGACAGGCCGCCGCCGCCGTAGGCCTTGGGCCAGGTGGGCGTGCCCCAGCCCGCCTCGCCCATCGCGCTCGTCCAGGCCTTGAAGTCGGCGTCCTGGGGGGGCGCGCCTTCCTGGTACATCATCGACCCTCGCCCCTTCAGCGCGGGCGGGAAATGCGCCTCCAGCCAGTTTCGCGCCTCGCTGCGGAAGGCGTCGAGGTCGCCGCCGAAATCAGCCATCAATCGCTCTCCCTCAAGTCGTTTCTTCGTTAAGGCGGCCCACGCTATCGCCGCCCCGCAATGTCGTTGTGATTAAATACACGCGCTAGTTCAATTAGTTATAGTTTCGTCATGCGTGCGACCTACTTCGGATCGGGCAGGCCGAGCACCCGCTTGGATACGACGTTAAGATTGATCTCCGAGGTGCCGCCCTCGATCGAATTGGCCTTGGCGCGCAGCCAGCCACGGGTGGCGGTGATCTCACCGGGTGCGAAGCCCTCGCCCTCCCAGCCCAGGCCCTGGTTTCCGAGCGCCTCGACTATCAGTTCGGAGCGTTCCTGCGCCAGCGAGGCGGCGGCGTATTTGATGATCGAGGTCGCCGCGCTCGGTCCGTTGCTGGCGCGCGATTCCGCCGCCACCCGAGAGAGCGTCAGATAGAAGCTCTGGAAGTCCATCTTGTTCTTGGTGATGCGCGTGCGCAGGTCACCGTCGTCCACCGCGCCTGTCTCGTCGACGCCGACGTACTGCTTGGCCAGCTGGCCAAGGTCGCCGGCCGTCCCGCCGGCCGTGCCGCCGCCGAAGCCGGCGGATATGTTCTGCCGTTCGTATTGCAGCAGCCGCTTGGCGATCTCCCAGCCGGCGTTGACCTGGCCCACTAGGTTGTCCTTGGGGACCTTCACGTCGGTGAAGAAGGTCTCGCAGAACGGGCTATCCCCGCTGATCAGCTGGATCGGCCGGGTCTCGATCCCGGCGGAGGTCATGTCGATCAGGATGAAGCTGACACCCTCATGCTTCTTGCTAGCGTCGGTGCGCACGAGGCAGAAGCACCAGTCGGCGCGGTTCGCGTAGGAGGTCCAGATCTTCGAGCCGTTGATCAGCCAGTGGTCGCCCTTGTCCTGGCACTTGGTCGCCAGCGACGCGAGGTCGGAGCCCGCGCCGGGCTCGGAATAGCCCTGGCACCAGCGGATCTCGCCGCGCACGATCTTGGGCAGGTGTTCCTGCTTCTGGGCCTCGTTGGCGTATTCCAGCAGCACCGGGCCGAGCATCCACAGGCCGAACGAGGCGAGGGGCGCGCGATAGTGGCCGCCGGCGACCTCCTGCTCGACGATGCGGGCCTCGTCTTTGCTCAGGCCGCCGCCACCGTAGGCCTTGGGCCAGCTCGGCGCGGTCCAGCCCTTTTCGGCGACCTTGCGCATCCAGGCGATCTGCGGATCGGTCTGGTTGTTCGCGAACGGCCGCCCGCCCCACATGGCTTCCGGGTCCACCTTGGCGTTTGGATTGCGCAGCGCGGCGGGATAGTTGGCCTCCAGCCAGGCCCGCGTCTCGGCGCGAAAGGCCTCCAGGTCACCACCGCCGAAATCCGCCATAGGTCCGCACTCCCAAACCGCTCGCCCCGCCCGGGCGGGGACTTGCAACGGCGGCCAACTTACCGCACGGCCGCGGTGGCGCAAACGGACTCCAGCGGCGGCGGTGCGCTGGAGCATGGCCTACGGCGCGAGAGTTCTGAATTCCATCGCCCAATGGCGCTATGCTTGGTTGCGGGGGAATTGACCGAGGGGCGACAGGGATCGGCATGAGTCTGTTTCGCGAGCTGAGGTCAGCGGCGCTGGAGGTCGCGCCGACGACGTCGGCGGCCCTGACCTTGGCGGCCGGAGTGATGCTCCTGGTGTCGGGCGCCACGCCGTCCGACCCCGAGCGGTTTCGATTCATCGCTCAGGCGCTACCGATCTATCTGATCGAGATCAGCCACTTCCTGTCCTCGATCCTGGGCCTGGTCCTGGTGATGCTCGCCTTCGGACTGAGGCGGCGGCTGGACGCGGCCTGGCTGGCGACGGTGGTGGTGCTGGTGATCGCCGCGGTGCTCGCCCTGCTCAAGGGATTCAACTGGCCGGAGACGACGGCGCTGGCCCTGCTCGGGCTTGTGCTGATGCCGCTGCACCCGGCGTTTCCGCGCACCTCTCGCCTGACGCGGATGGAGATCACGCCAGGCTGGCTCGCCTCCGCCCTGGCGGCCGTGGCCGGCGCGGCGGCGCTCGGCTGGTGGTCGTTCAGGCATGCCGACTATTCCGACACTCTTTGGTGGAAGGTGATGGCCGACGCCGACGCCACCCGTTCGCTGCGCGGCTCGGCGGGCGCGGCGATCCTGCTGTTGGCGGTCGGGCTGTGGCGGATGCTGGCGACCCCGGCGACCCCGCCGATCGTCGGGGACGACGACCCGCGGTTCGAGAGGGTCAGGGCGATCCTGGCCAGCGCCGAGGACGCCGAGCCCTCGGCCAATCTGGCGCTGCTGGGCGACAAACGGTTCTTGTTCTCGCAATCGGGCGAGAGCTTCCTGATGTTCGGCGTGCGCGGGCGATCCTGGATCGCGCTCGGCCCTCCGATCGGCAAGCGCGAGGAACGGATCGAGCTGCTCTGGCGGTTCCGCGAGCTGGCCGACGCCCATGCCGCGCGGCCGGCGCTCTACGCCATCGGCCCGGACATCCTGCCCGAGGCGGTCGAGCTCGGCCTGTCGATCCAGAAGACCGGCGAGTCGGCCACCGTCGCCCTGGACGGGTTCTCGTTATCGGGCCGCCGACGCGAGGTGCTGCGCCGCAACTGGCGCAAGGCTGGCGAGGGCGGCGCGGTGTTCGAGGTGCTGCAACCCGACGCCGTGCGCGCGCAGATGGACGATCTTCAGCGGGTGTCGGACGCCTGGCTGGGTCACCACGCGGGTGGGGACAAGGCCTTCTCCATGGGAGGGTTCGAGCCTCGCTACGTGTCCGAATTCCCCTGCGCGGTCGTGCGCGTCGAAGGCCGTATCGTCGCCTTCGCAACCATCTGGACCACCGCCGACCGTTCGTCCTTCTCGATGGACCTGATGCGCTACGACGACGACGCGCCCAAGAACGTGATGGACTATCTGTTCGTCGAACTGCTCGAGTGGGGGCGCGGCGAGGTCTATGCTGCATTCGAGTTCGGCATGGCGCCGCTGGCCGGATTGGAGGACCGGCCGCTGGCGCCGATCATGTCGCGGGTCGGCCGGCTTTTGTTCGAGCGCGGCGAGGAACTCTACAATTTCCGCGGCGTGCGCCGGTACAAGGACAAGTACGATCCGATCTGGCAGCCGCGCTATATCGCCGCGCCACACAAGTGGGCGATCCCGATCCTGCTGGCCGACGTCGGGCTTTTGTCTTCGGGCGGGGTGTCCGGCCTGACCAAACGGCCGCGCCGCAACGATCAGCCCGCGCCTCAGAGCGCGCAAGCGCCGCTGACCGCACGGACATGATTTCGCAACCTTTCGTTAAGCCTTAACGCCTTGTTAACCCTGGGCGCGTGAGGTCATGGCGGGCTGGGTTGCAGGCTTGGAGACCATCCACAGGAGATCCCTCCCAACGCTATATTTAGTATTGCAAGCTCGTTTACACGCTAGGAATCGGTAGATAGCGTCCAGTTAACGTGCTTGGAGAGCGATTCGGATGACCGCGGGGGCGCCGTGGAGCGTGAAAGGCATCGATCCCAAGGCGCGTGAGATCGCAAAAGATCTCGCACGCAGATCGGGCATGACGCTTGGCGAATGGCTGAACCAGGTGATCCTCGAGGATGAGGTCCCGGTGGAAGAAGCGCCACGCTACCCAAGTTTCGGCCGTCACGCGGCCCCCAGCCAGCGTCGCCACGAGAGCTATAAGCGGCCCGTGGAGGACGCCTTCAGGGTGAGCGACACGCTCGACCGGCTGTCGGCCCGTATCGAGGCGGCGGAGCAGCGCTCGGCAGGAGCGATCGGCGGCATCGAGCAGGCGGTTGCCAATCTGATGGCCCGGTTGGACGGCGCCGAGCACGACCAGCACGGCGTCGTCGCGCGGATGGAAGGCGCCGTTGACGGCATGCGCGCCGAGCAGGCTCGCGCCGCCGAACGGCTGCGAAAGGTCGAGCATCACATCACAGAATCCCGCACCGGCGAAGTGATGAAAGCGCTGGAAGGCGCGCTCGCCCGGGTTTCCGGCCAGCTCGAAGAGGGGCAGGGCCTCGCGGCCGAGTCCTTTGGCGGCCTGCGGCAGGAGCTGGACGGGGTCTATGAGCGGCTGGACACGGCCTTCACCGAGGACGCCGCCCGCGAATTGGTCGAGAGCGTGGTCTCGCGCCTGTCTGCCCGACTGGAGGAGGCCGAACGCCGCACCGCCGACGCCCTGCACGGTATGGAAGGCGCCTTCGCCGAACTCGAAACGCGGCTGAAGGCCGCCGAGACCCGGCTCGAGGATCGCAGCCAGGATCTGCGGCTCGATGCCCTGGCCGCCGCCTTGACCGAGCAGATGGACTCCGCGCGCGCCGAGATGGCCGAGGCGATCCGCGCCAGCGCCGCCGATGGCCGATTCGAGCGGATGGAGCAGGCGGTCGAGGAGATCACAGGCCACGTCCGCGCGGCCGAGCACCGCTCCGCCGGGGCCATCGAGAAGATGGGCCACGAACTGCTGCGCATGGCCGACACCCTCACGCGAAACGTGCAGAAATCCGAGCAGCGGTCGACCGAGGCTATCGGCCTGGTCAGCGCCGAGGTCTCGCGTGTGGCGGACGGCGTCGCTGGCGGCATCGAGGCCGCGGAGCAGCGCTCGAACCAAGCGATCGCGCGGCTGGGCGAACAGTTCGGTGGCCAGGTGGCCCGTGTGGCCGAAAGCTTCGCCCGCAATGTGGAAGACGTGGAGCGTCAGTCGACCGAGGCGATCGAACGGGTCGGCGGCGAGGTCGCGCGGGTCGCAGACGCGATGGAATCGCGCCTCACCCAGGCCGACGCGGTCGGCGCGGCAGCGCTGGAGCGCCTGGGCGGGGAAATCGCCCGGATCACCGAACGGCTGACCGAACGCATCGCCAACGCCGAGCGCCGTTCTGCCCAGGCGATCGACGACGTCGGCGACCAGGTCGCGCGAGTGACCGAGCGTCTGCAGGACCGCCAGGAACGCGCCGCCACAGACCTGTCCGAACGCATCCGCCTCAGCGAGGAGCGCACCGCGCGCCTGCTGGATGAAGCCCGCGACCGAATCGACCAGCGCCTCGCCGAGACCCAGCGCCGCCTGGCCGACACCGCGCCGGTGGCGCATCAGCCGCTGGCCTATGAAGCCTATGCGGATCCCGCCGTGGCGCCGTTCGGCGACGACAGCTTCGCCACGCCGGCGACGGAACTGATGGGCGAAGCGGCTCAGGTGTTCGGGGCCGAAGAGCCGAAACGCGACCTGGACTTCGCCTCCGTGGTCCCCGCAGCGCACGAGGACGAACGCGACGATCTCGCCGCGTCGCCGGCGTCCGAGGCCGATGTGGTCGCCGCGCACGGCGAGATGCAGGCCGAGACCGATCCGTTCGAGGAAGAGGAAGACGCCTACGTCGATCCGGCGCAGCTCGAGTGTGAGACGAAGGATTTCGGCGCGGGCCTATTCGCCGCCTCCGCGGAGGGCTTGGAGGAAGGTCATATCGCGGACGTGGATGACTGGCTGACGCCGGCGCTGACCGACAGGGACCATCAGCACGAGGCGCATGACCGCCAACCGCATGAGGCCGAGGATTGTGAGGGTGAAGCTCATGACGCGGACGCCCACTCGGCCCACTCTCACGAGACCGCTGACTTTGGAGCCCAGCACGACGAGCCGGCGCACCAGGACGACGCGCCGTTCGGTCTGGCCACGCTCGCCGCGCACGAAGAGGTGGCCCACCACGATCCCGAGACGGATGACGGCTATGTCGCCGCCGACGACTTCCTCCCGGCCGAGGCGATGCGCCCGCGGACCACGCGGGAACTGGTCGAACAGGCGCGCGCGGCCGCCAGGGCCGCCTCGCCGGGCCTGGACGCCAAGGCGCGGGGCAAGGAGGCGCAAGGCGGCTCGATGTTCAGCGGCTTCGGCTTTGGCGCAAAGAAGAAGCGTGGCGGCTCGACGATGCGCACGGCGCTGCTGGTTTCCGGCGGCACCGCGGCCATGGGCGTGGCTCTGGCGGGCTATGTGATCCTGTCCGACAAGCCGCACGGCGCCCTGCCCGACCGCGTGGCCGAAGCCCTCGGGGTGCACGCCGCTCACATGGGCCATCCGGCGGCGGGCGAGCTGGCCGCGAATCCGCTGGCAGCCGTCGCACTCTCGCCCAAGCCGATCGCCGGTCAGATCGCGGCGGCGAGCCAGCAGGCCAGCCTGCAGGCGGCCGACGGCGCCGGCGGCGCTGAGCTTTATAACGACGCGGTCCGCCGCATCGAGGCGAAAGACAAGACCGGCGTTCCCTCGCTGCAGAAGGCCGCCAATCTCGGCTACGCACCGGCGCAGTTCTATCTCGCCAAACTCTACGAGGACGGCCAGGCCGGTCTGCCCAAGGATCTGGTCGAGGCGCGGCGCTGGACCCAGCGGGCGGCCGAAGGCGGCGACCGCAAGGCGATGCACAACCTGGCGCTCTACTATTTCGAGGGCGTCGGTGGCCCGAAGAACCTGACCAATGCGAGCGAATGGTTCCGGCGGGCGTCGGATCTCGGCCTGGTGGACAGCCAGTACAATCTGGCGCGGCTCTACGAAGAGGGTTTTGGCGTCGCCCAGAACCCGGCCGAGGCCTACAAATGGTACCTGATCGCCAGCCGCGCCGGCGACGGCGAGTCGAGGATGAGCGCGCTTCGGATCAAGAGCCAGCTTTCCGCCGAGGCGCAGACCGCGGCCGAGCGCGCCGCCCAGGGCTTCCAGCCTCAGAACGCCCAGCCGGCCCAGGCCGTCGCCGACGGCGGTGATGCGTCGAGCATCGCCGTGGCCCAACGCGCGCTGGCGAAGCTGGGCTTTTATCAGGGGCCGACCGACGGCAGCGCGTCGCCGGCGCTGAAGCCTGCCATCACCGCCTACCAGCGAGGCCAGGGCCTGCCGGTCACCGGCCAGCTCGACACCGGACTGAACCAGCGGCTAGCGACAATCGTTCAGCGCTAGAGTATCCGTCTTGATCAAGCCACCTTCGGCGTCCACGGGCGAGCATCCCTTAGCAGAGCGTTGGCGAGTATAAGGAGCTTTTGCATGATGGCGGTGTGTAGAGCGACAATTATCATTGCCGGCTAGCGTCAATTAGGATTGCCGGTTAGAGACGACGCCGAGTGGTGATTTCGGTGTATCGCTGCCGTTCAAGATTGGCAACAGCTTTCCATCAGCGACAATTACGATGATTGTCGCTCTATGTTATTTTTGGTGACAGGGTAATTGTCGCTGCGCCGTGACGGCGACAGCTTCCTGCATGAACTGAGCGAGGGGCGGGTTTCTAGTTGTCGATGGGCTCCTCCATGGGCTGGGCGCGAGCGATGGCGGAGCGCTTGCGGTAACTCTCGCCATTCATCTCGATGATGGTGGAGTGGTGGACCAGGCGGTCGATGGCGGCGACGGTCATGGCCGGGTCCGGAAAAACCTGATCCCAAGTTGAAAATGGCTGATTGGCGGTGATGGCGATGCTGTGCCGCTCATACCGGTGGGCGATGAG
>JAYTRF010000236.1:0-5769 GCA_043746375.1 Caulobacteraceae bacterium
CGGAAAGCGCATGCGCAGCCCGTCGCTGGGCTTCGATGAAGCGCCGTGGCCGATGTCGTCGGGCAGGATGATGAAGAACCGGCGCACATCGAGCGGCTGACCCGGTCCATATAGTTCTCCGGCAAACTGTGGCGAAAGGAACTGGCGCCCAGATCCGCCGGTGCCGTGCAGGATCAGCACGGCGTTGCTCACCGCGCCCGAGGCGTCCCGAGCCGGCGTCCCCAAGGTGAGATAGTGAAGCTTCAGGACCGGCAGGCTCTCGCCCGAGCGGAAGTGAAAATCCCGAATGACGAAGTCGCCCTCGTGCGGCTGATAGGCGGCCGGAATGGGGGGCGACGCCGGCTGCGCCAGGAGCGCCGGCGCGGCGCCGAGCCAAAGGCCCAGGGTCGCAAACGCCAATGCTATCGTCCGGAGCGTGGCCATCGACGTTTCCCATTCAATGTCTGCGGCGAGGATAGAGCCCTCTGCGAAGCAGCGCGAGAGCCGGCTTTTCGACCACTTCACGCGCCATCAGCCCGGCGAGGATCGCTGCAGCAAAGGCGGCCAGAAAGACCAGCCATGGCCGGCCGGTTCCCAGAGCGTGGGCGACAGCGGCGACGATCATGATGTGCCAGAGATAGATCGAATAGGATGCATCGCCGAGCCTCCTCAACGCGCCCGACGCGAAAACGGGGCCATGAGCTTCGAGGCTGATCGCTCCGGCGACCATGGCAAGCGCGGGGACCCCCCAGATCAGGGGTCGCCATAGCTCGTTCACATAACCGGTGATCGCCAGGGCCGCGAAGGCCGCGAGGCCAGCCCCGAGGAGGAACAGTCCCCAGGCCCGGCCGGGAAGGGCGCCGTCCGTTGCGAGCTTGCCGAGCCACGCACCGGCGGCGAACTGAAGCATCATCGGGTTCGCGCCCAGGGTGTAGGCCGGGTGATAGATGAAACCGGCGGCTGCGATCGCGACTAGGCCGACCGTGACCACCAGGAGGCGCAGATCCCGCGCGAACGCCAGGGCGGCGGCGAACAGCAGGTAGAACACCGCCTCATAGGTCAGGGTCCAACCCGGCGCGAGCAGGGGAAACGGCAGGCCCTCGGGATCGTTGTGCGGGACGAAGAACAGCGACAGGGCCAGATGCGACCCCGTCGGCCGCACGTGGACCAGGAAGGCCGGCCACCCGAGGGCGATCACCGCCAGCGCCAGAGTCGCCAGCCAATAGGCCGGAACGACGCGGGTCACGCGTCGCCAGAGAAAGTCTGCAGGCGAAACCTCCCTCTCGGCAGTGATCCGCCACATGATCAGTCCACTGATCACGAAGAAGATGTCGACGCCTGCGCGGCCGACTTCGAAGCCTCCATGCAGCCATTGCAGGGTATGGTAGGCGACCACCGCGAGCGCCGCCACCGCGCGCAGATACTGGATCGAAACCAGAGTTTTCACCGGCACGCGCCGCGGTCTCCGGAGGAGCCTCCTTCTGGGCCTTGCCGGCCCCGGGCCGGCTCTGGACGGCCCGCGTTCAAACCCGCCATCGCCCGCACGAACAGTCTGACAACCTTCACTACGCCCTCCGCGGCAACGTCGGTCTTCGGACACCGCCGAATGAAGATGGCCGACCTCATCTCTGCCTGGAAACTCGGACTATTTCTGTAACCGCCTTTGTGGCCCCTTGGTTTGCGTCAAGGCGCGATCTTCAGTGCGCCTCGTCCCAGTTCGCGGCGGCGCGGGCTTCGACCACCAGGGGGACTGTGAAGCTGACCGCAGGTTCGGCGGCGCGCTCCATCACCCGTTTGGCGACGGCGCAGACCTGATCGGCCTCGGCGGAAGGGGCCTCGAAGACCAGTTCGTCGTGCACCTGCAGCAGCATGCGAGCCGAAAGGCCCGCATCGCGGAGAGCGGCGTCCATTCGGATCATCGCCCGGCGCATGATGTCGGCGGCCGCGCCCTGGATGGGGGCGTTGATCGCCGCGCGCTCCGCGAACTGGCGCTCCGCCACCGACTTGGAGCGGATCATCGGGATGTTGATTTTCCGCCCGAACAGCGTCGAGACGTAGCCCTGCTGGCGAACCAGCGCGCGGGCGCCATCCATGTAGGCGCGGATGCCGGGGAAGCGTTCGAAGTAGGTGCGGATGTAAGCCCCGGCCTCGTCCTGCGGGATGCCAAGTTGGTTTGAAAGCCCAAAGGCCGAGATGCCGTAGACGATGCCGAAATTGATCGCCTTGGCCCGGCGGCGCGTCTCCGCCGGCATGCCATTGATCGGCACGCCGAACATTTCCGAGGCGGTCATCGCATGGATGTCGTGACCCTCATGGAAGGCCCGCTTCAACTGCGGAATATCGCCGATGTGGGCCAGCAGGCGCAGCTCAATTTGGCTGTAATCGGCGCTGATCAGGACGTTGCCGGCCTCGGCGATGAAGGCCTTGCGGATCTTTCGGCCCTCCTCGGTGCGGATCGGGATGTTCTGCAGATTGGGGTCGGACGAGGACAGTCGCCCGGTGGTGGTCGACGCCAGAGAATAGGAGGTGTGCACCCGGCCGGTCCGCTCCGCTACGGCGGCGCCCAGAGCCTCAGTGTAGGTGCCCTTGAGCTTGGAGAGTTGCCGCCAGTCCATCAGCACGCGCGGCAGTGCATGGCCCTGCGCGGCGAGGTCGTCGAGCACGCCGGCGTCTGTGCTCCACACCCCGGTCGCCGTCTTCCTGCCGCCGCTCATGCCCAGTTCGCCAAACAGAACGTCGCCTATCTGCTTGGGGCTGCCGAGATTGAACGGCCGCCCGGCGAGGGATTGGGCCTGCGCCTCCAGGTCGGCCATGCGCAGGGAAAAGTCGTTGGAGAGATGGCGCAGCCACGCGCGATCGACCTTGACCCCATGGCATTCCATCCTGGCCAGAACCGGCGGCAGCGGCCGTTCGAGGGTCTCGTAAACGGTGAGCAGGCCCTCGGCGGCCAGCCGGGGGCGGAGCGCGCGGTAAAGCCGCAAGGTGACGTCGGCGTCCTCGGCCGCGTAGCAGGTAGCTGGATCGAGAGGCACGTGCTTGAAGCTCTTCTGCGCCTTGCCGACTCCCGCCACGGCCTTGAAGGTGATCGGCTGATGACCGAGCCACAGGGCTGATAGCTCGTCCATGCCGTGGTTGTGCAGGCCCGCCTCAAGCACATAGGAAATCAGCATGGTGTCCTCGACCGGCGTCACCGCGACCCCGTAACGCGACAGCACCGCCAAGTCGTATTTGGCGTTCTGCGCCACCTTCAGCACCGCCGGATCTTCGAGCAGCGGGCGAAGAGCGTCGATGACATCGCCAAGCGGGATCTGGGTGAGGTCGGTCGGCGCGTCGAGCGCCAGGCCCTCGGCTTCGCAGTGGCCGACCGGGATGTAGCAGGCCTGTCCCGGCGCAACCGCCAGGGAGATGCCGCAGAGGCCCGCGTTGGCGGAAGACAGGGCGTCCGTCTCGGTGTCGAAGGCGACGACGCCTGCTTCCCTGGCCCGAGCGATCCACACATCCAGGGACGCCAGATCGCGCACGCAGTGATAGGCTGAGGTGTCGATCGGTTGCAGCGCCGCCGCCGCCAGAGGTCGTGGCGCGGGTGTTGGGGCGCCCGACGCTTCGGCCACGCGCCTGGCCAAGGTGCGGAACTCCATCCCTTCCAGGAAGTCGGCCAGCACCTTGGGCTCCGGCGCCTCGACGGCGAGGGTGTCCAGCGCGGCCGGCAGGGGCGTCTCGCAGTCGAGCTTCACCAGCTGGCGCGAGAGGCGGATCTGGTCGGCGAAATCGATCAGCGTCTGGCGCCGTTTGTCCTGCTTGATCTCATTGGCGCGGGCGAGCAGCGTGTCGAGGTCCCCGTACTCGCCAATCAGCGCCGCGGCGGTCTTGATGCCGATACCGGGCGCGCCGGGCACATTGTCGACCGAGTCGCCGCACAGGGCCTGGACGTCGACGACCTTTTCAGGCGGCACGCCGAACTTCTCGATCACCTCGGCACGCCCGATGCGCACGTTTTTCATCGTATCCAGCATCGAAACTCGATCGCCGACCAGCTGCATCAGGTCCTTATCGGAGGAGACGATCACGACCTCGCCGCCCGCGTCGCGGACATGGCAGCAATAGGCAGCGATCAGATCGTCCGCCTCGTAGCCGGCCAACTCAAGGCAGGGCACGCCGAATGCCCGGGTCGCGTCGCGCACCAGCGCGAATTGCGGGATCAGGTCTTCCGGCGCTGGCGGCCGGTGGGCCTTGTAGGCGTCGTAAAGCTGATTTCGAAAGGTCTTCTCCGAGTGGTCGAAGATCACCGCCAGATGAGTCGGCGCGTCGGGCGCCGCTTTCATGTCGACCAAAAGCTTCCACAGCATGTTGCAAAAGCCGGCCACAGCGCCGACGGGCAGGCCGTCGCTCTTGCGGGTCAGCGGCGGCAGAGCGTGGTAGGCGCGGAAGATGAACCCGGAACCGTCCACCAGATAGAGCCGCACATTCGGCCCGTCCTGGGTCGGGTTGCGGAGGATTTCATCCAGGGTGGTTGGCGCTTGGTCGAGCACGTCGGTCATGGGTCTTAGGATAGAACCGACCGGCTCGCCGGTCACCTCCCGCAGACAGCGGCCTTGCCGGCGAGGCGCGGGCCTGAAGTGGAAATCGGGCTCAACGGGCGGTGCGGAACGGATCCGCCGCGAAGACCCCCAGAATGTCGAAGTGGTCGCAGAAGAAGGCCAGTTCTTCGAAGGCGCGGGCGACCGCCGCGTCCTCGGGGCGGCCATCGACTTCCGCATAAAAGAAGGTGGCCGTGAACACCCCGCCTTCCATGTAGCTTTCGAGCTTGGTCATGTTGACGCCGTTGGTGGCGAACCCGCCCATGGCCTTGTAGAGCGCGGCCGGCAGGTTGCGGACCCGAAACACGAAGCTGGTCACGCACGGCGTTCCCGCAGGCGGCCTTGGCGGATCGGCGCTGGCGGACATGACCAGAAAACGCGTGGTGTTGTGCGCCTCGTCCTCAATGTCGGTCATCAGGATTTCGAGGCCGTAGAGCCGCGCCGCCAGGGCCGGGGCGATGACCGCGCGGGTCGGGTCGGGTTCGGCGGCCAGGGCCCTGGCGGCGCCGGCGGTGTCGCCCGAGATCTGCGTGCGCACGCCAAGGCGTCGAAGGGCCCTGCGGCACTGGCCAAGTGCGATGCCCATGCTGGAAACGGTGGCGATCGCTTCCAGGCGCGCGCCCCGGTTGGCCATCAGCTGAAAGCTGATCGGCTTGAACCGCTCGCCGATGATCTTCAGGCCCGAAGACGGCAACAGGTGGTGGACATCGGCCACTCGGCCGGCGGTGGAATTTTCCACAGGGATCATGCCCAGCGCGCAGTCGCCGCTCTTAATAGCTTCAAAGGCGTCCTCGAACGCGGCGTGGGGTACGGGCTCGTGGTCCGGGAAATGGGCCCGGCAAGCCTCGTCGCTGAACGCACCGGGCTCCCCTTGGAAGGCGATCCTGGGGCTTTTTCTCATCGCATCGACAGGGCGAAGGCGCGCGCAGCGGCCAGATCGGCGGGGTTGTTGACTTCGATCGGCCGCGCATCGACCACCTTGGCCCAGACGCTCAGACCAAGCTCGAGCGCGCGCAACTGTTCGAGCTTTTCGCGCAGTTCAAGCGGGGAGGGCGGCTGCGCGGTGAACCGCTTCAAGGCGGCGCGTCGATAGGCGTAAATGCCGATATGGGTCCACACGGGGCCATCGCCGTAGAGAGTGGAGCGGGTGAAATAGAGAGCGCGCGCGGTCTGGTCATCGGCGTCGAAAGCGACAACTGCCTTGGCCACGTCG
>JAYTRF010000237.1:0-2703 GCA_043746375.1 Caulobacteraceae bacterium
GACAGCCTCGAAGCGCGCATGCGCCGAGGTACGGAACTGGCGGTGGCCGCCGCAGACGCCGTGCTCTTCCTGTTCGATGCACGCCAGGGAATCGTGCCGCTCGACGAACTTTTCGCCGAGGTTCTGCGCCGGAGCGGCAAGCCGGTCATCGTGGTGGCCAACAAGACCGAAGGCCGGGCCGGCGATGCCGGCGCCCTGGAGGCCTATCGCCTCGGCCTGGGCGAGCCGATCAGCGTTTCGGCGGAGCACGGCGAGGGTCTTGGCGATCTTTATGCGGCGGTGATCGCGGCGACGCTGGTGCAGGACCTGGACGACGCGGCGGACGATGACGACGCGGGCGGCGAAAAGCCGGTCCGGATCGCCATCGTCGGGCGACCGAACGCCGGCAAATCGACGCTGGTCAACGCGCTCATCGGTGAGGAGCGCCTGCTCACCGGTCCCGAAGCGGGCATTACGCGGGACGCCATTCCGGTCGACTGGGACTGGCAGGGCCGCGGCGTGCGCCTGGTGGACACAGCGGGCCTGCGGCGCAAGGCGCGCATCGAGGAGAAGCTGGAAAAGCTGTCCACCCAGGATTCGATCCGCGCGATCACCTTCGCCGAGGTGGTCGTGTTGGTGATGGACGCCACCCATCCGTTCGAGACGCAGGACCTGCAGATCGCCGACCTCGTCGAGCGCGAGGGCCGCGCGCTGGTCTTCGTGTTGGCCAAGTGGGACCTCGTCGAGGATCCCGGCGTTCGGCTCAAGGCGTTCAACGAACACGCCGACCGCATGCTGCCACAGCTCCGCGGCGCGCCGGTCGTGCCGCTATCGGCCGAAACCGGGCGGGGGCTCGAAAAGCTGATGCCGGCGGTGTTCAAGATTCACGCCGACTGGTCGACCAAGCTCAAGACCCGTGACCTCAACGATTGGCTGAAGATGGCCGTGGAACGCCACCCGCCGCCCGCCGTCGGCGGCCGCCGCGTCAAGCCAAAGTACATGGCCCAGACCAAGGCGCGGCCGCCTACCTTCGTGCTTTTCGCCAGTCGCGCCGACAAGCTTCCAGAAAGCTATCGCCGCTATCTGGTCAATTCCCTTCGCAACAGCTTCGAGTTGCCGGGCACGCCGATCCGCATCACCGTGAAGTCCGGGGCCAATCCCTACGCCGACGAGACCGGCGATCCGGTCAAGGCGTTCCAGGCAAAACGCCGCCGCGCGCGGCTCGCCAGTCGGTGAACCGCACGACATGGTCAGGCGCGGGCAGGTCGCTCTGTGCGGCCAGTTCGACGATCAGCGGCCCGATCTCGCCAGGGTGGATGAGACTGTCAGGGTCTTCGCCGGGATAGGCCTGTTCCCGCATCCGGGTTCGCATGGGGCCTGGATCGACGAGAGCGACACGGACCGGCGAGATGGCCATTTCGTCGGCCCAGCAGCGGACCATGGCCTCGACGGCCGCCTTGGTGGCGGCGTAGGCGCCCCAGAACGCCCTTGGGCGGGCTGCGACACCCGATGTCAGGAAAATGGCTCGCCCTGCGTCGCTGGCCCGCAGCAACGGCTCGAAGGAGCGGATCAGACGAAAGGTGCAGGTAAGGTTGGCGGCCACGACCTGGTCCCAGATTGCCGGGGGGATGTGCGCCACCGGCCGCAGGCCTCCGAGGATCGCTGCGGCGTGGACGAGGATGTCGAGCTTGGCGCGCCTCTTAAAGACCGCGAGGCCCAGTTGATCGACGCCGCCGCCGTCGGTGAGGTCCATGACCGCCAGGGTAGCGCGCGCGCCGGTGGCCTTGAGGATCTCGTCGTCGAGTTCCTCGAGCGCGCCTTGGGTGCGGCCAACGGCAACGACGTGCGCGCCGGCCTTGGCGAGGGCGATGGCCCCGGCGCGGCCGATGCCGCGGCTGGCGCCGGTGACCAGGGCGACGCGGCCGGCGAGAGGGGCGACTTCGGCGGTCACGACGATTCCGCAAGCGCCGCCAGCGCCACGTCCTTTTCTTCCGCCGGGCGCCGTGCGTACGCCCGGGCGATCAAGGCGCAGGCCATCAACTGAAGCTGATGAAAGATCATCAGCGGCAATACCATCAAGCCGACGCTGGCGGCTGGAAAGAGGATGCTGGCCATCGGAACGCCGGAGGCCAGGCTCTTTTTGGAGCCGCAGAAGACGATGGTGATCTCGTCGGCCTTGGCAAAGCCCAGTATTCGGGACCCCGCGGCTGTCGCGACGAGGACAATGGCCAAGAGCAGGGCGCAGACTGCGGCCAGGGCGGCGATCTGGAGTGCCGAAACCTCGTGCCAGATGCCTTGCGTGACTGCGGCGCTGAAGGCGCCATAGACGACCAGCAGGATCGATCCCCGGTCGACCCAGCCGACCAGACGACCGTGAGCGGCGATCCAACTTCCGATCCAGCGTCGCGCCAGCTGGCCGGCGACAAATGGCGCGAACAGCTGGACGAGCACCGCCTCGAATTCGGCCGGGGAAAGGGGCGCGCCGTGAGTGCGCAGGGTCAGGGCGACGAGGAGCGGGGTGATGAAGATGCCAAACAGGTTCGACGCCGAGGCCGCGCACACGGCGGCCGCGACGTTGCCGCGGGCCATGGAGGTGAAGGCGATCGACGACTGCACGGTCGAGGGCAGGCAGCAGAGGAAGAGCACGCCGGCGCCGAGCGATCCTGGCAGAATTGTCGCCGGCAGGCGCTCGGCTGCGAGGCCAAGTAGGGGAAACATCACGAA
>JAYTRF010000238.1:0-4669 GCA_043746375.1 Caulobacteraceae bacterium
CGGCGATTTCGCCCTCGATCGTCACCCGCTCCTGTTCCAATTGCAGAAGGCGTTCGCGGAGACGCTGTAGTCGATCCTCTTGATCGTTCATGCGGATTAGCTCTCTGCGGCCGGGATTCGCCCGATCGTGGCCTTGCTCACCCCCAAGACCCGGGCCAGATGGCGGACGCTTTCACCTTTGGCGCGTTCCGCGGCGACGAACCGCCGCTGGTCGACCGAAAGCTTGGGACGCCGGCCGAGCTGCACGCCGCGAGCTTTGGCCCGGGCCCGGCCTTCGCCGGTACGCGCCCGGATCAGCTCGCGCTCAAATTCCGCCAGCCCGCCCAGCACCGTTAGCATCAGGCGGCCATGCGGCGTCGTCGTATCGGCCCATACGTCCCGTAGTGATCGGAACTGTGCTTTCTTCTCTGCGACGGCGGCCAGCACGTTGAGCAGATCCCTGGTCGAGCGCGCCAACCGGTCCAATCGGGTGACGATCAACACATCCCCCTCCCCCAAAACGGCGATCGCCCGTTTCAATTGGGGCCTATCGGTTCGCGCTCCGCTGGCCGTCTCATTGAATATCTTGGCGCAGCCAGCCTCGGAGAGTTCGGCAACCTGCGCCGTCACACTCTGCCCGTCCGTCGAGACCCGCGCGTAGCCGTAAATCATGCTGGGATTTTGAGACTATAATATGAGACAGGCAAGCCCTTGATCTTGTGGGCTTGGCGAAGCGTCTCATAAATCAAGATTTCTGCAGCACTTGACGCAGACGACGGCCGTGCGGTGAGGTTCGTGAAACCCGTAGAAAGCCATACATTATGTATGGTTTTCTACGGGTCTGGTGAACTCAATGTGAGGAGGTCAAACGGCAGTCGCAACGCCCGACCAATTGAAACGCGAGGGCCGTCTGATTGAAACGCCAAACTGCGCAGCGCTCCCCTCCGGATGGATTCGAAGCCGCCACCAGCCCCTCAAGACCCCAGACTTCGGCGCGCCGGTGTCGCGATGCAATCGGGCCACGCCTTCAAACGCTCGGCGACAGCCGCCCGCAGCCGGTGATCGAGGTCTCCGAACAGATAGGCATAAGGGCCAGGACTGTCGCGGCTGTTCCAGCCCATGAATACCGCGAGGGGATGGTCGCAGGCCCCAGGCCGCGCCAGCAGCGTCGCCACGGCTGCAAAAACGTTCATGCGATTTCGCGGGCCCTGTTCGGCGAGGATGTCCAGGACCGCTCGCCGTCCATCGACCTCGATGGACAGGACGCCGCATCCTTTGGCGCGATGCAGGTCGAACTCGTGTGAGAACGGCACCTGTCCTGAACGTCGCCAAAGCACGACCTCCATCAGCGCGATCACACTGGCGAGGAAACTCGCGGCCGTCCGCGCTCGCCAAGCCGGTCCTGGCGGGCGACCCTGCAACACTGCGGCGATTGTGTCTTCGAACGCGAGAATAAGCTCAGCCGGCCGAGACGGACCGACCAGACCAAGGCTGATGCCCGCTTGCTCGTGGACCAGATGGCATCGCCCAGATCGTTCAACGAGACCGTAGCCGTCGAGGTCCGCCAGCAGTGCACGGTGTTCCGGACAGCTGACGCGCCAAAGGCTGGTACTGGCGGCTGAGATAAAATGATCGCCGCCTCCCTGGGCCGCGCTTCGGCAGCAGACCGTGCATGCCGCTCCCCGGATCCCGGACGGCTGGCTCACCGCCAATGGGGCTACTATGGGCACGCCGCCAACCCCGAAATGGTGGCGAAGGGCCGTCACGTCGAGGCGGGTGACAGCCGCTAATCGGGCGATGAGGCCATCAGTCGGTGCGAAATCATCGTTTTCGTCGCAGTCGAGCCAGGCCCTGAAGCTCCCCGGCGGGACAAAATTGTGCGCCGCCAGGCGCGCCATCCACGACGATAGACCCTCGCCGACCTGAGGCCGGGGCGCAAACGGCAAGGGCGGTGTTTCAGCCCACCGCACTTCTGACCCTGCGCCGCATCGCGGCGGCCGTGCGAACGTGACGGGCGACATCGTCTAGGCGCAGGGCTTTCAGCGTGATCCGTTCCTCGCCGGTGTCGATTGCGTGCACGGCGGCGGCGTTGAGCAGACGAAACGTCTTGCCCGGGCTGCCTGCGGTCAGTTCGTGGACATGGTCGATCAGCAGCTGATCGACGTTTGAGACTCGGCGGAGAGGATAAAAGGCAATCACCGCCTGGATGATCGTCGCATAGTCGGCATCGTTGCGAAGCCGCGTCAGCTGGAATGGCTGCGCGCGGCCTTCTACCTGGGGATCTGAGGTCAGGGCATGCAGGGCTTCCATGGTGCCGAAACAGGCGAGCGACAGGTCCAATTGATTCGACAGCCGGCGCAGCGCCGCCAGCGTCTTGCGCTGCGCCGCGCCGGTTCCGATCACCAGGTTGTTGGTCTCATCGATGACCAGCAGGCGCGTGCCGAGGCGTTTGAGCTGCCGGTGGACGATGCGCTCAAGATCGACGACCCGGCCGCCGCCCTCGGGTGCGCCGATGGCCTGTAGGACGGCGGAGTAGAAACGCCCCTCGTCGGCTTCCGGCGGCGCCTCCATCGCCACGACCTCGCTCGCGGTCCTGCCGGTCAGGGTATCGAAGGTTGGGGTGTGGGCGCGCATGAATTTCTTGAGGATCGTCGTCTTGCCGACGTCGGGCTCGCCCACGACGAGCAGCGAGGGCATGCGGGTGCGGCGTGCACCGCGCAGCAACTCCGCCACACGCATCAGCGCCGCTTCGCCTTGAGAATAGTGGACCCAGCGATCGGCGAGAATTTTGGAAACCCGCGTCTCATCATCAAAGTCAGCGTCGATCACGCTCACCATTGTTCGATCTCCCCGACACGGCCGCTGATGGGGCCAGGAGGCGTAGCGGACTGCGCATCGATCTGGGGCGGGTCGTCCACCCGGGCCGTTGCATAGCCGCGCCTGCCGCGCTCGGCATCACGGCGTTGACGGCGGGTCTCGTTCTTCGCGCGGGCAACGAGCTCGAGGTTGCGCCGGCGCGCCTCGAACAGGGCGTCTTCATTGACGTTGGCCGCGCCCTCGGCGGCCAGACACCGCCTGGCCGCCTGGAGTTCCCAAAGGCTCATCGGCGCGCGCCCAAGGTTGCGATAGCGAATGGTTTGGACGCCTTGGGCCGTGAGGACGTAGATTCTGGAGAGGTCGCGCGGATCAAAGCGCACAACCAGCTTGCGATCCCCGATGTCGAACAGCGGCTCCAGAAACGGCTCATAATAATGTATGCGGTTCAAGACGACGCCTTGACGGGTGATGGCGCGCGATACCGAGGGCAGGAATTCGAAGGCCACGCGCTCCGGATCGCTGGGCGTCCGCGGGACGAAGTCCCGGCCATCGGCGCCGAGACGCCAGGCCAATAGCGGCGGCCGGCCCGTGGCGGAATGGATCCGCGCGTTGTAGTCGGCGGCGATAAACCGCCAAAGCCAGGTCTCGAACTCGTCCAGCGTCAGTGCGGCCGATCCGTCGCTGTCGTAGTCGCCGCGGTCGGCGACGTTGGAAAACGTCGTCCCCGGCAACAGGTGCATCTCACTTTGAGCGGTCCCGATCAGGCGCTCGATATGCCCGCCGTAGCGGGGCGCGCCCAAAGGGCGATAGTCGGTCTCAATGCCGAGATTGGCGCAAGCCCGCTGGAAGGTCGCGCTTCGAAAATCAGAACCGTTGTCGCTGTGGACGCCGTCCGGCAAGCCAAAGGCGGGCCAATCCGCAACCACGCCTCGCTCCCTCAAAGCGTCGGCCTTGTCCAGAATGGCGTGGCGCAACGCCATGCCAACGGAAATCACCGAAGGGTCTTCCAGCGACACATGCAGTCCAGTGACCGCGCGCGAGGCCACGTCGATCACCAGCGTGACCCAGGGCCGTCCGATCGGCGCCCGGGTCTCAACATCCACGATCACGACGTCGGCTGGGGAGTGGTCGATTTGCCAGATGGCGTTTGGCCGATCGACCAGCAAGGCGCCCGGGCGCATGGTCTGGGCTTCGGCGGCTCCCCTCCCATCGCGCCGGCCGGCGACCGTCTTGCGACCGAGCTTTCGCAGTCGTCGGCGAAGCGTCGACATCGCCGGCGCCACGAGACCTTCGGTGCGGCAGCGCCGTTCGATCTCCCGATGTAGGGCCGCTGCGGATGGAGCTTGTCTGGTCAAGAAAAAGTCTTGGATCGCGGCGTCGATCAAAGTCTCGATCGAAGCTGAGAGGCGGCTGCGACCTGAACGCCATCCGCGCGCTTCGCCCGTGATCGCTTCCGCCGTCTGTTCGACGGCAAAGCGGTGCAGCAGCCGGTAGAGGGTCGATGCGTGGAGACCGAGCCGGTCGGCGGCGGCTTGTACGTCGGCCCGGCTGCGCCGAGGCGCTTCGATCAGCCTTCGCAGCTCCGGCTGGCGCTCGAGCGCCAAGCGCCAACGTTGTTCGGCACCTTCAGTTTGGTGTGTGCCCGGGGCATCGGCCATAGACGATTTCCCTCACTCGCGGAGGTCCCGCCAGGAGGATGCCTGAGTCGATGTTCCGGCGCAGGATCGAAATTGACGCGAATGTGCGCCAACGGCCGGGCGTCGGCTCGACGAGTACGACTATTCGATCGGTCGCGGCTATTTCGAATTCATGGCGTATTGAAAATTCAGCGACATACGCCGACCGTCAGTCGCGTTTATTGCGATATACGACA
>JAYTRF010000239.1:0-20867 GCA_043746375.1 Caulobacteraceae bacterium
CGGCGCTGCGGATTGGCGGGTTCATCTGGGCCAGACCCTTCAACGTCTCGTAGGCCTGGGGGGCCGCAAGGGTGAGGTGTTGCGGGGTGATCTCGACGCTGGCGATATCCTTGTGATCGGCCAGGAAATCGATCTCGTCGGCAGTGCTGACGTGGAGCACGTGGATTCGCTTGCCCGCGTCAATCGCCATCCGCACCAGGCGCCGGGTGGACAACATCGCGGAAGCGGCGTCGCGCACCTCGGCGTGGCTGGCCCAGTCGCCGTGCCGGGCCAGCGGCCGGCGTTCAGCCAAGCGGTATTCATCCTCGGAATGGAAGGCGGCGCGGCGGTTTACGGCCGCGAGCACGGCGCCGACGCCTGCGTCATCGGCGACCAGCAAATTGCCGGTCGACGCGCCCATGAACACCTTGACTCCACAACAACCGGGCAGGCGCTCAAGGTCGCCAAGCATGGCTGCGTTCTCATGCGTGCCGCCGACATAAAAGGCATAGTCGCAATGCATTCTGCCCCTGGCGCGCGACAGCTTGTCCGCGAGCGCGTCGGCGTCGGTGGTCGGCGGGTCGACGTTGGGCATTTCGAAGACCGCAGTGACGCCGCCTAGCACGGCGGCTCTCGATCCGGATTCGAGATCTTCCTTCCAGTCCATGCCCGGTTCGCGGAAATGCACCTGAGTGTCGATGACGCCCGGCAGCACGGTGAGGCCGCGAGCGTCAAAAACCTCCGCCGCAGAGGCACCGCCAAGCTGGCCGATAGCCGCGAATTTGCCGTTCCTGATGCCGACATCGGCGATGCCTCGGCCGGCGTGGTTGACCACCTCGCCGCCGCGAACGATCAAATCGAAGTTTTCGGCCATGGGTGGACGCCCCTCTTTTTACGTCTCTGCGAGCAGACGCCCGGCGGCGTCGATGACGGTCTCGGCAGGCAGATCCAGCATGTGTCCAATTTGCTGATTGAGGCCCGGGTCTGCTTCGAGAAAGCGTTGGTAGGCGCGCGGCCCCCGGACGGTGCGGGCCAGCGGCCCCCAGGGCGCGTAAAGGTGCTCGTCGGATGGCCCAAACAGCCCAAGGGTAGGCGTTCCGGCCGCCGCCGCCAGATGCATCAGGCCAGAGTCGTTGCCGATGAACAGCCGCGCATGCTTCAGGGCGGCGAATGCGACGAGCAGGCTCTCGCAGCCGACAAGGTCGATGCAGCGCGAGCGAGGGACCGCCGAGCGCACGGGCTCGGCCACGGCCTGGTCATCCGGCCCGCCTAAAACCATCAGCCGGCCGCCCCGCAGGCTCCCGTCGGTACCCAGGAGCCGCCGCGCGACGAGGGCGAAACGCTCCGCTGGCCACGCCTTGCCCACCCAGTTGGCCGCGGGCGCGATGGCCAGGATGGGCCCGTCACCGGCAGTCAGCGCAGCGGCGCGGGCCGCCGTTTCGTCGCTGACATAGATGAATGGCGCGGGCGGAGTCGCCTCCAGTTTCAACAGGCGCGCGGCTTCGATGACTTTGTGCGCCGGGTCGGCTTGCCCGACGTGGACGGCGCGGCGCCGGGGCCGCAGGGCGCCGGCGATGGCTGAGCCGCGCAGATCGACCACAAGTCCCCAGCGCTGCCCGCGAACCTTTCGCCACAGGGAAAGCCAGTGGCGACCGGCTGGCTTCTTTTCCATGACGATCAGCGCATCGAGGCCTGGCACGTCGGCGAAAAGCGGGGCGGTCAACGCGCTGCCGACGATCGTGAACCGCGCTCCCGGAATTTCGTCCGCCAACGTTCTGATCAGGCCGGATGAAAGCACCGCGTCACCAATCCGGCTGGCGGTGATGAACAGGATCGAAAACGGCTTAGGGCTCATGGCTGCCCTCTATAGGGCCTGCGGCGCTCTCGGCGCCACAACCCCCTGGCGCCTAGCTCCGGCCGCAGCCAAACTGTCGGGATGGACTCGCGCGCCGCTACGGCCACCCTGAACAATCGCGCGGTGATCGCGGTCACCGGTCCGGATTGGCGCGGATTTCTGCAGGGGCTGATCAGCCAGGACGTCGAAACGCTCGCCGACGGCGAGGCGCGATTTGGCGCCTTGCTCACGCCCCAGGGACGGCTGCTGTTCGATCTTTTTCTGGTCGGGGCAAACGACGGCTGCCTGATCGACTGCGCCGCTTCGCGAGCTGGCGCGCTGATCGAGCGGCTGAAAATTTATCGCCTCCGCGCGAGGGTGGAGATCGCTGCGGCCCCGATCGTCGTGCGGGCGCTCTGGGGCGGGGGGAACGCTCCGCCCGTTTGGAACGCCGACCCCCGGCTACCGGCGCTCGGCTATCGCGGCTATGACGCGCAGGCGCCCGACGGCGTCGAGGCGGCCCAGCAAGACGCGTACGAACACTGGCGCCTTTCGTTGGGCGTGCCGGGATCAGAGGACTGGGGCGACGAAAAGACCTATCCGATCGAGGCCAACTTCGACCTGCTGGCCGGGATCGATTTCAAGAAGGGCTGCTTCGTCGGCCAGGAAACGACGTCGCGAATGAAGCGCCGTGGCGGAATCAAGAGCCGCATGGCGCCGATCATGTTCGAGGGACCCGCGCCCCCTTTGGGCAGCGAAATCCTGACCGGCGCCCTGCGTGCGGGCGAAGTACGGTCCGGCGCCCAGGACATGGCCATGGCGGTTCTCCGACTGGACCGTGTTCAGGCCGGGCGACTGGCCCTGGCGGACGGCCGGCCCTGCCGCGTCATCATGCCAGACTGGATGCGGGCGGCGCTTGGCGCCTAAGGAGGTGCGTCGGGCGAATCGGTCGAGGACATTGTGGGGATCAGAAATTTTCAGGTCGAAGAAGGTCGCTGCGCTTGGGCCGACCCCCGCGACGCGCTCTACACAGCCTACCACGATGAGGAATGGGGCGTGCCGGAGTACGACAGCCGCGCTTTGTGGGAAAAGCTCGTCCTCGATGGTTTTCAGGCCGGCCTGTCGTGGATCACCATTCTGCGCAAACGGCAGGCGTTTCGCGCCGCCTTCGCCGATTTCGATCCGCAGCGCGTGGCTCGCTTCGGCGATGCTGACCGGGCGAGGTTGATGTCCGACCCGAAAATAGTCCGTTCCGGCGCGAAGATCGACGCCGCCATCGACGGCGCCAAGCGGTATCTGGCGATGGGCGAGCGCGGCAAGGACTTTTCCGACTTTCTATGGGCATTCACCGACGGCAAGCCTATCCAGAACGCATGGGCCGGGCTCGGTGAGGTACCCGCCCAGACCCCGTTGGCGGCCGAGATGGCTAAGGCGCTAAAGGCCAACGGCTTCAAGTTCTGCGGCCCTGTTATCGTCTACGCCTTCATGCAGGCGACCGGTATGGTCAACGATCACTTGGCGAGCTGTTTCCGGCACAAGGAAGTTGCTGCGATGACTGCGGTCTGATGGCCGGCGCCGGACCCGACATGCTGCTTGAGCGAGCCTGCCCGGCGCCGGTGTGCGGTGTCGATGAGGCCGGTCGGGGTCCTTGGGCGGGGCCGGTCTGCGCCGCTGCGGTGATCCTCAAAACCCGGGCCGGCATCGGCGGTCTCGACGATTCGAAAAAGCTCACCGCCGCTCAGCGCTGGGCCCTCGAACCCAAAATCAAGGCCCGCGCCGTGGCCTGGGGCGTTGGCTTTGCATCGGTCGAGGAAATCGCCGCGCTGAATATCCTCCACGCGACCGGTCTGGCCATGCGACGCGCCATCGAGGCGATGGCGGTCTCGCCGGTATACGCGCTGGTCGACGGCAACTACGCCTTTCCCCTTCCCTGCCCGGTGAAGACCGTTATCAGGGGCGACGCCATATCCTCGTCGATCGCTGCGGCCTCGATCTTGGCCAAGACAGCCCGGGATCGGCTGATGGCGCAGCTGGACCTGGCCTATCCCGGGTATGGCTTTGCCGGGCACAAGGGTTACCGCGCGCCTGTTCACGGCCGCGCGCTCCTGGAGCTTGGGCCCTGCGAGATTCACCGGATGAGCTGGGCGCCCGTTCGCCTGGCCCTGATGGGCAAGGACCCGATGCGGGCCTTCGCCTCCGCGTTTGAGGAGAACGAAAGCTTCACCTGAGGCTTCGCGCCACGCCACGGCCGGCTGGGCGGCGAAGGCAATCTTAAGCACGGCTTCACCATGTTCGCCGATTCTCAATACACGGGTCCCCATGACCCGGGAGGCGGGCATGGCGGACTCACGCAGCAGCATAATAGTCGGCGATTGCATCGCCGAGATGGCGCGTCTGCCGGAAAAGTCGGTGGATCTGGTATTTGCCGACCCGCCTTACAACCTTCAGCTCGGCGGCGACCTGACGCGCCCGGACAACTCCAAGGTTGAAGGGGTCGACGAAGACTGGGACCGGTTCAATTCGTTCGCCGACTATGACGCATTCACCCGTGCCTGGCTCGCGGCCTGCCGTCGGGTTCTCAAGGATGACGGAACGCTGTGGGCGATCGGCAGCTATCACAACGTCTTTCGGGTCGGCTGCGCCCTGCAGGATCTCGGCTACTGGATCCTCAACGACGTCATCTGGCGCAAAGCCAACCCGATGCCGAACTTCAAGGGCACGCGTTTCACCAATGCCCATGAGACGCTGATCTGGGCCGCCAAGTCGCGGGGGGCGCGCCGCTACGCCTTCAATTACGACGCCATGAAGATGGCCAATGACGAAGTCCAAATGCGGTCGGATTGGACGCTGCCGTTGTGCACCGGTGAGGAGCGCCTGAAGGATGAAGCCGGCGCAAAGGCGCACCCGACCCAGAAGCCCGAAGCCCTGCTGCATCGGGTGATCCTGGCCTCAAGTCGGCCGGGCGATCTGATTTTGGATCCGTTCTTTGGCGTCGGCACGACCGGCGCGGTGGCCAAGCGCCTCGGTCGACGCTTCATCGGCATCGAGCGGGACGCCCATTATGCCGCCCTGGCCGAAGCGCGGCTCGACCGCGTGGCCGCGATCGCTCCCGGCGACCTTGACGTCACCGGATCCAAGAAGTCGGAAGCGCGCGTGCCATTTGGTCAAATTGTCGAGGCAGGTCTGTTGCGTCCAGGGGACACTGTCTGGTGCGCCAAGGGCCGGCATGCGGCCCGCGTCCGCGCGGACGGGAGCTTGGCTGTGGGCGACCTGACCGGCTCGATCCACAAGATGGGGGCGATCGCCCAGGATCAGAGCGCCTGCAACGGCTGGACCTATTGGCACTTCAAGAGCGACAAGGGCCTGGCCCCCATCGATGTCCTGCGCGCCAAGGTGCGGCTGGAGATGGGATAGGTCTTTGTTGCCGCTTGGTCAGGATCCCATCGCCAGGCGTAGCGCCTTGCGAAAGACGGTCGGCGTTTCCGCCAGCGCCTGGTCGAACGAAACCCAGACGAAGGCCGGGTTTTGCGCGTTGCACTGGGCGCGCAACACCTCAAGGGTGAGACTGAAGTGGGTAAAGACATGTTGCAGACTGCCCACCTCCTCCCACGCAGCTTCCATCGGCGCCGCGGCGAGGACTTCCGCCCCTGTCCAGGGCTCCGCGCGCCAATCGGCGGCGGGTACACCCAGCATGCCGCCCAGCAGTCCAGTCGCGGGGCGACGGACGAGGCCGACCTTGTCGCCATTGAAGCTCACGAAGACGGCGCCGAAACGACGAGGTCGCAAAGGCTTGGCGTCTCGTCGGGGATAGTCGGCCGGCGTGCCCTGCGCCATCGCTGCGCAATGCCGCGCTATCGGGCAGGTCCGGCAAATGGGAGCTGGTCGGCAGATGGTGGCGCCCAAATCCATCAATGCCTGGGCCCAGTCGCCCGGCCGATTGCCGGTGACCAGCCGAGCGGCGAGGCGGTGCAACTGCGGCTTGGCTCCCGGCAAAGAGGCCTCGATCGCGAATAATCGGGCGAGGACCCGCTCGACATTGGCATCCACAACGTTGGTGGGAAGATCGAACGCGATCGCGGCGATCGCGGCGGCGGTATAGGCGCCGATGCCCGGCAAGGTGCGCAGCATCGCCTCGCTGGCTGGAAACTCGCCGCTGTGGCGTTCGACGACGGTCCTGGCGCAGGCGATGAGGTTGCGGGCTCGGGCGTAATAGCCAAGTCCCGCCCAAGCCGCCATGACATCGCCGTGAGGCGCGTGCGCCAGCGCATGCACCGTGGGCCAACGCTGGGTGAAGGCGGCGAAATAGCGGAGAGCGTGCGCAACGGTGGTCTGCTGCAGCATTACCTCCGACAGCCATACCCGATACGCGTTCACCCGGCGATCGGCGGCGCGAGCCCCAGGAGCCCGCCGCCACGGCAGGGCCCGAGCGTTGGTGTCATACCACCCCAACAGATCGGCGCGCAGGCTTGCGACGAACCGCCGTTGGCGCCTTACACTCCCCGGCCATGGTTCGTCCGCTGCCATCGGCTCATGACGCCGCCCGCATCCTCGCGGTCAAGCGCACGCGGCCATTCAGCCGTCCGCCGCCCATAGCCGGGCGGGCGCTTACCAAGACCCTCAAGGCGCTCGACGCGCGATTTGGCCAGGGCTCAGACGGGCTTGCTGCGCGGTGGAGCGAGATCGTCGGCGTCGCCCTGGCGCGGCGTACGCAACCGACGAGACTGACCAAGCCACGAACGGGAGCGCCCTCGCTGCTGGAACTGCGGATCGATGGTCCTTCGGCGGCGATCATTCAGCACCAGGCGGGCGATATCCTGGCGCGGGTCAACCTGTTTTTGGGCGCCGGCGCAGTGGACCGGCTGAGGATCGTGCAGGGGCCTTTGCGCGCTATGCCTAAGGCGCGGCCTCAGGCGCGGGCCCCCTCCAGGCGTCTGCGGCAGCCCCTCGACGCGGCGCAGGAGGAGCAATTGCGCGACAGCCTCGCCGCACTGCCCGAGGGAAACTTGAAAGGCGCACTGACCCGCCTTGGGCGGGAAATTCTGCGCGGCGACCCCTGATGAGCGACCAGCCGCTCAGAGAACAGCGGGCCGACCCCGCGATTGCCGGCGGCGACCCTTCGACGCGGTGGGGGAATCGCGCTTTAACAGGGTCTAGCCTCCGATAGGATCAGATCGCATGCGCACCATCGCCATAATCGCCGCCGGCCTGCTGCTGATGGCCACATCCGCCTGCCAGAAGACGGCCGCCGCCGGCGCGTTACCTGACGACATGACCATGGGCAGTCCCACGGCGAAGGTGACAATGATCGAGTACGCCTCGGTCGCTTGTCCCCACTGCGCGCGATTCAACACTGAGGTCTTCCCGGCCTTCAAGGCCAAATACATCGACACCGGCAAGGTGCGTTATGTGGCCCGCGAGGCGCTCACCGGTGATCCGGCGCTCGCCGCGGCGGGGTTCCTGACCGCACGCTGCGCCGGCAAGGCCAAGTATTTTCAAGTGGTTGATGCGATTTATCGTGCCCAGGACCAAATGGAGACCAGTGGGCAGCCCCACGCCGTGCTGCTGAACATCGCGCGGTCGGCGGGGCTGACCGACTCGCAATTCGAGGCGTGCATCCGGGACGAAGGCGCGCTCAAGGCGCTGGAGGCTCGATGGCAGCGCTATGTGACGCAAGACAACATTGTCGGCACCCCCACCTTCGTGATCAACGGCAAGGTTTACGGCAAGGGGGAGATGAGCTTGGCTGAACTCGATGCCGCCGTCGCCGACGCGTTGACCAGGCCGCCATCATGAAGGGCGGTCGTTTCGATCGCCGAGGGTTTCTGACGGCTTTGGCGGTGACTGTCCCCGCCTTCGCGCGCGCGACATCGGCCGTGAAGGCCGTCGTCCCGGCTGAAGAGGGCATGGTTCTAGGCAATCCCAAGGCCAAGGTGACGGTGATTGAATACGCATCGCTCAGTTGCCCCCATTGCGCGGCGTGGGCCAATGACGTCTTCCCCGCCTTCAAGGTGAAATATATCGATACCGGCCGTGTGCGGTTCGTGCTGCGCGAATTTCTGACCGCGCCGGCCGAGATGGCCGCCGCAGGTTGGCTCCTGGCCCGATGCGCCGGCCCGGCCAAGTACTTTTCAGTGGTCGATGCCATCTTCAAGGCTCAGGACAAGATTCTCGCTGCGGGCAGCATGCGCGAAGGTCTTCTGGCCGTAGCCGCTGAGGCCGGCATCGGCGAAGGCAGCTTCGACCAGTGCATTACTGACAAGAAGGCTTTGGAGGACCTGAGCGCGCGAGTGCAACTCTATGCCTCGCGAGACAAGATAACCGGGACGCCGACATTTGTGGTCGGGGAGCGCCGCCTGGGCGGCGAGCAGAGTCTTGAGGCGCTCGGCGCGGCCATCGCCGCCGCCGTTCGCCGTTGAACTGCGGGCCGGAGAGGCCTTCGTGCACTTCACCAAGCTGCGCCTTTCCGGCTTCAAATCCTTCGTCGACGCGACCGATTTTCGCATCGAACCTGGGCTGACCGGCGTCGTCGGGCCGAACGGATGTGGCAAGTCGAACCTGCTGGAGGCCTTGCGCTGGGTGATGGGCGCCGCCTCGGCCAAGGCCATGCGCGGGGACGGCATGGACGACGTGATCTTCTCAGGCTCCGGCGTCAGGGGATCGCGCAACCACGCTGAAGTGACCCTCTCGATAGACAACGCCGACCGTACGGCTCCGGCCCGATTCAATGGCGAGGCGAGCCTGGAGGTCTCCCGGCGCATCGATCGCGGCGAGGGCTCGACCTATCGCATCAACGGAGCCGAGGTCCGGGCGCGTGACGTGCAGCTGCTGTTCGCAGACGCCTCGACCGGGGCCAACTCGCCCGCCCTGGTGCGCCAGGGCCAGATCTCGGAGCTGATTGCGGCCAAGCCCGAAAACCGGCGGCGGATTCTCGAAGAGGCGGCCGGGGTTTCGGGCCTGCATGGGCGTCGGCACGAGGCGCAACTGCGTGTGCGCGCCGCCCAGGCCAACCTGGCGCGCCTAGACGACCTCTCGCGAGAACTCGAGGCCAATCTCGCCAGACTGCGCCGGGAGGCGCGGGCGGCCGAGAAGTACAAGGCGCTGGCTTCCGAAATCCGGTCGCTGCGTAATGCGGTCCTCCATGCGCGCTGGAGCGAAATCGCCCAAAACCTGGATGCAATCGAAGCGGAGGCGTCCGCCGCCTCGCTCGGCAGCGAAAATCTGGGACGGGCCGCTGCGGCCGCCGCCACCGCGGCGATTGAAGCGGACGCGGCGATCAGGCCATTGCGCGATCGGGAAACCGCAGCCGCGGCGGTGTTACACCGGCTGGCCATCGACAGGGACCGCCTTGAACGCGAACTGGCGGGCGCGACCGCCGAGGCTGCGCGGCGCACCGCCGAGATCGCCCGCCTCGACCTGGATGCCTCGCGTGAAAGCCAGATCGCTCTGGATGCGGCGCGCGCGCTGGCTCGCCTAGACGGCGAGATCGCCGAAGTGGTTGGTCACCTCGCTGCGGCGCCGCAACGTCTTCCGCAGCTTCGTGCCGATGCCGAGGCCGCCGAGCTCGCGAGGAACGCCGCCCAGAGTGAGGTCGAAGCCCTGGCCTCGCGCCTTGCCGCTCTGGAGGCCCAGAGATTGGCCGCCTCAAATCGTCACGACGAGGCGCTCGGTCGCCTGTCTCGGACGGTGCGGGCGCTCGCTCAGGCTCGATCGCAGCGCGAGGCATTGGCTGACGGCGCCGGCGAGATAGCTGGCCCCGCCGCTGCGGGACGGCTGGCTGCCGCCCAGACATTGGCCGGACTGCGTAACCGGGTCGACGAGCTCGAGGCAGAAGCCAGGGCCGCCGCCGGCGCGGAGGCGCAAACGCGCGCCGAAAGTCGCGATGCGGAAGATCGCCTTGGCGAACTTGTCGCCGAGGCCCGGGGATTGGCCCAGCTGGTCGCGGGACCCGGCGGGCCAGCGCGCTTTCCCGCGGTGCTCGACCAGGTGCGCCCGCAATCCGGAATGGAGGCCGCGTTGGCCGCCGCCCTTGGCGACGAGCTCGAGGCCGCGCTCGATCCGCGGGCCAACGCTTTCTGGGCGGGTCGGGACGCAGGGCCGCCCGCGTGGCCGGCCGGCGCCGAGCCGCTGGGGCCGTTGATCGCCGCGCCGCCGCAGTTGGCCGCGCGCCTGGCCTTCACTGCGCTTGTCGCGCGCGATGACGGCCGAAGGCTGCAGCATGCGCTGCCTCCCGGCGGTCGCCTTGTCTCGCCACAGGGGGACCTCTGGCGATGGGACGGTTATACCGTCACGGCTGGCGCGCCGCGTCCGGCGCTGGCCCGCCTGGAACAACGAGCCCGGCTAGCCTCGGTGGAGGCGGACGTTGCCGCCCTGACCCCGCGCTGCGAGGCAGCCAAGGCGGCGCATGAAAGGGCCTTGCAAGTTTTTGGCGGCGCCGATGAAGCGGTCCAGGCAGCCCGCGCTTTGGCGCGCTCCGCGGAACGGGATGCCGAAGTGGCCCGCGAGGATGACGATCGGCAAGCCCGAGCAAGCGCCCTTCGCGAAGCCCAGGCCGCATCCCTCGACGATACTATTCGCCGTTTCGAGGCCGACGAGGCCGAGGCGAGAACGGCATGCGAGCGCGCCGCGGCCGCCGTTGACGAGAGCGTCGACGATGAAAATCTGGCCGGCCGGCTGGACCAGGCTCGCGCAGCCGCTGCATCGACGCGTGAGGCGGCCTCCGGCGCGCGCGCCGCATTGGACATCGAACTGCGCGATGAGCAGGGCCGGCGCCGACGGCTGGAAGATCTGCGCGCCGAACGGTCCGACTGGTCGCAGCGGGCTCGGACCGCCGCAGGCCGGCAGGAGAGACTGGCCGCCGACCGTGGCGCCGCGTTAGTTGCGCTTGCCGAGGCCGAACAGGCGCCGACGGCGGCAAAGGGCAGGCGCGAGGCATTGCTGGATGACCTGGCCTTGGCCGAGGCGCAGCGTTCAGCGTCGGCGGAAGCTCTTTCGGCGGCAGAGCTCGCGCGCGCTCAGGCCGACCGAGCGGCAAGGGCGGCCGAGGCTGCTGCTGCCGAGGCCCGCGAAGCGCGCGCCAGCTTGGCGGCACGTCTCGACGGCGCCCGCGAACGTCTGGCTGAAATTGCTCGCGAAATACCGGTGACGACCGGTCTTTCACCGCAAGATCTTGAGGCCCAACTGGCCAGCGATCCCCGTGTTTCGATCGGCGTCGCCCAAGCGGAAACCAAGCTGACCCAGCTAGAGCGGGAGCGCGACGGTGTGGGGCCGGTCAATCTGCGAGCCGAGGAAGACGCCGTCAGCCTGGGCGAACGCGTTTTTGCTCTGCGCGGCGAACGCGCCGATCTCGCCGGGGGGCTGGCCAGCCTGACCTTGGCGATTAGCGAATTGAACAGCGAGGGCCGCGAGCGCCTGGGCGCCGCGTTCACGATCATCGATGGGCATTTCCGCGCCCTGTTCACCACGCTGTTCGAGGGCGGGCAGGCCGAGCTGCGCCTAGTCGAATCCGAAGATCCTCTGGAAGCGGGACTCGAAATCTACGCTTGCCCGCCCGGCAAGCGTATGGCGGTGATGAGTCTGATGAGCGGCGGCGAACAGGCGCTGACCGCCGTTGCGCTGATTTTCGCCGTTTTCCTGGCCAACCCCGCGCCCATATGCGTTCTGGACGAGGTCGACGCGCCGCTGGACGACGCCAATGTCGATCGCTTCTGCAATCTTCTGGGCGAAATGCGAAGTCGCGCTTCGACACGGTTCGTCGCGATCACCCACAATCCTCTCACCATGTCGCGCATGGACCGTCTGTTCGGGGTCACCATGTCCGAGAGAGGCGTCTCGCAGCTGGTCTCCGTCGACCTGCGCCAAGCCGAGGCGCTGGCGGCGCAATAGCCATGCGGCCAATCGCTGTCCGCGACCTCGATGAGCAGGATATTGCGGTGATAGCCGCCATCGATGGCGGCGCCGCTTGGCATGGCGGCGAGAGCAAGTGGCGCGCCTACTGGCATGAACATCGCCAGGGATTGCGCGTATCCATGGTCGCCCTCCTTGGCGAAAAGATCATCGGCTACGGGTCTCTCTGCTGGCACTCGCAGTATCCGCCCTTTCGCGAGGCAGGGACGCCGGAGATCGCCGACCTGGTCGTGGCGGAAGGCGCCCGGCGCCAAGGCGTGGCGTCGCGCCTGATCGGGGCATGCGAGGCCCAAGCCCGTGCGGCGGGTCGGGATCTGATCGGTATCGGCTTTGGTCTCTATGCCGATTATGGCGCAGCCCAGCGCCTCTACGTACGGTTGGGCTACATCCCGGACGGCCGGGGTCTTACCTACAAGAACGTCCCTGTCGCGCCCGGCGCCAGCGCGCGGGTCGACGACGACCTTGTACTCTGGCTGAGCAAAAGCCTGAGCGCTCACCCGAAGCCGCCTAACTTCGGCGGCCGGCGCCTCGTGATTCCCGAAACGAATACAGGCAGCTAGACCCGCAACCGCTCGCCTTGACGCACTGCACAATGCTCTGTAGTTTCCGCGCGCCCTGGCTAGGCCGCGCTGCGGCCTGGGATCGCCACAGAAGTTTCTTCAGCACCGATGCCTATCATTGACGATCCAATCCAGGGCGCGGCCCGCCTCGACCAGCGATTGGCCGCCCTGGAGGCTGAGCGCCAGGTAAAGCCCGGCATGCTGACCGGCCAGGGCTCCTCGAGTGAAGGCTATCGCCTCCTGGGCCAGATGCTTGGGGGCGTGCTGGGCGGCGCCGGCCTGGGCTGGATCGCCGACCACTTCGCCCATACCAGCCCGTGGGGCTTGATCGCCGGCCTGCTGATAGGGGCCGCGATATCGATCTATGCGACGGTCCGCGCGGCCCAGTTGATCGGCACGCGCGCCGAAGCCAAGGCGCGGTCCGCTGGCGCGGCGAAGGGCGCGGACGAGGCGCGGGCGGGTGAGGACGATTGATGGCCGCGATCGAACCGATGCGCCAGTTCCTCATCCACAAGGTCGTGGATATCGCCCCATTCAATCTTGGCGGCATGACCGTCGATCTTTCGATCACCAATTCAATCGCCATGATGATCCTGGCCGCAGCCGTGGTCTGCCTGATCCTGGGGCTCTCGGCGCGCGGCGCGGTAGTGCCGGGGCGCCTGCAGACGGTCGGCGAGAGCCTCTTCGATCTTGTCGACGGGACCCTGGTCACGCCGATCATCGGCCCTGCGGGTCGCCCATACATTCCCTTCATCTTGACCATTTTCATGCTCATCCTGGTGATGAACCTGATGGGCGTCGTGCTGGCGTTCGGCCATCTTGGCGGTCAGGACTGGACATTCACCCCCACGGCGCAGTTGGCGGTGACGGCCGCGCTTGCCGTGCTGACCTTTGTCAGCGTCCTTGTCATCGGGTTCATCAAGAACGGCCTGGGCTTTTTCAAGCTGTTCGTGCCATCGGGCATGCCTCTGGCGATGGTGATATTCGTGGTGCCGTTCGAGGTGATCTCGTTTCTGGTTCGTCCACTCACCCTGGCCATGCGGCTGTTTGGGAATATGCTGGGCGGGCATGTGGTGATCAACATCTTCGCCAGCTTCGTGGTGGCACTGGGTGTTGTCGGCCTGGCCGGCTTTGGCTTAAACAACCTCGGCCTCTTGGGCTCGCTTGGGTCGCTGGCGATGGTCGTCGCGCTGACCGGGCTGGAGCTTGTCGTGGCTGGGCTGCAGGCATTCGTCTTCGCCGCCCTGGCAACGGTCTACTTGAGCGAGGTTGTGAACCTCGGCCACGGTCACTGACCGGCGAATTCTTCTGGGTTTCTGCAAAAGGGAAAGATCAAGACATGGATCACACTTCAGCGGCGCTTATCGGCGCGGGCCTAGCCACGATGGGGATGATCGGTGCTGGCGCGGGCCTTGGCATCCTGTTCGGAAATTATCTGCAGGCGGCCATTCGCAATCCGTCCGCCGCGGGCCAGGAGCGCGTCTGGCTGTTTCTTGGCATGGCGCTGACCGAATCGATGGGCATCTTCGCCCTCGTTGTCGCTCTGCTGTTGCGTTTCGTCCCGGCCTAGCGACTAAAGCCCGTGCCCATTTCAGCCCACCCTCCCGCTCCGCCAGCGGCGACCAGGCTGCCGCAATTCGATCCTCACTGGTGGCCCGGACAGATCGTCTGGATGCTGGTGATTTTCGCTGTGGTCTTTCTCATGATGCGGCACGTTTTCGTTCCGCGGATCGGCGGCACAATCCTGGCCCGGGAACGCAAGATCGAAGACGACATCGCCTCGGCCCGGGCTCTGAAAGCCGAGGCCGATGCTCTGTCAAAGGCGGCCGCCGCTGAAATGGCCGAAGCCCGGCTTGCGGCTAGGCGGGTCGCCAGCGTCGCGCGCGATGAAGCCAAGACGGAGATAGACGCTGCCCTGGTCAAGGAGGATGCGGCCCTTGAAGCGACTCTGATGGCCGCAGAGGCGCACATCGATGCAGCCCGCGACATGGCGATGGCCGGCCTGCGGGACATCGCCGCCGATGCGGCCGGCGCAATCGTCGAGAGATTGACCGGCCGCGCCGCCAGCGCTGCGGAAACCCAAGACGCGCTCGCTGGCGCAGGCTGAGGAGCGCGTCGTGGAACTTTTTCAGGACGCGGAGTTTTGGGTCGGCGCGGCCCTGATCATTTTTTTTGGCGTCCTCGCCTGGGCCAAGGCTCCGGGGATGGTCGGCAGGGCGCTCGACGCACGCGGCTTGAAAATCCAGGGCCAGCTTGATGAGGCGCGTAGCCTGCGTGACGAGGCCCAGGCCCTGCTGGCGCAGATCACCATCCGTCGCGCCGAGACCGAACGCGCCGCCAGCGAAATGCTCGCCGCCGCCCAGGCCGACGCCAAGCGCCTGCGGGCAGAGGCCGCAGTTAAGCTCGCGGACGACATCCAGCGCCGCCGCGCCATGGCCGAACGCCGGATCGCGGTCGCTGAAGCTCAGGCAAGTATGGACGTCAAGGCCGCCGCCGCGGAGCTCGCGGCAGCGACGGCGGAACGTATTCTCTCGGCGCGCATTGCCGACGCAACCAGCGACCCGTTGATCGAAGCGGCGCTGCAGGGCCTGGGCCGCCGTTTTTCCTAGGCCCGGCGCAACAATGTGCGCCGGACGTTGATCAGGCTAATCGCGCCCATGACGATTGGCGCCCAGCCGAGGACCACAAGACCGCCACGCCCCTGCCGCGCCCACAGTGACCGGCGCGCGAATTTCGGGCGGTAGTGCGACGGGGGACATGACCCGGAGGTGCGGCATGCCGCGGGCCAGCGGCCGACGGGCCGCCTCCGCTCCATACGGCCTTGACGGTCAAGCGACGATGGCGTTCGAAGCTGGAAATAGCTCCCCCCGGCACCATCTAGCCATCGCGTGGCGTATCGCGAAAGGACAATGAGATCAAAGAGATCAGGGATCCGGATTCTGCGGTGTCCATCTCAGGCGCGGGCGGCGCGCGGCCAGGGTCTCGTCAAGGCGTCGGAGCGGCGCATGGAAGGGCGCGCCAATGAAGCGCTCCGAGTCGCCGGCCCGGACCGCTGCGGTAAGATCGAGCAGCGCATCGCAAAACCGGTCGAGTTCGCGCCGGGATTCGGTCTCCGTCGGCTCGATCAGCATGGCCCCATGCACCACGAGCGGAAAATACATGGTCATCGGGTGAAAGCCGGCATCGATCATCGCCTTTGCGAAGTCGAGCGTGGTGACGCCGCTGCCTTCCAGCCAGCGATCGTCGAACAGGACCTCGTGCATGCAGGGTCCGTCGGGAAACGGAGTGCTCATCGCGGGTGAAAGTCGCGCCTTGACGTAGTTGGCGTTCAGCACGGCGTCCTCGGCGACCTGGCGAAGGCCGTCGGCGCCATGGCTGAGCATGTAGGCGAATGCGCGAACATACATCCCCATCTGGCCGTGGAATGCGCATAGGCGACCCAGGGCGGCGACGGCCTCTCCGCGCGGCTCTTCAATCAGGTCAAAGCCGCCCGCGCCGTGGGTTATCCAGGGAACTGGCGCAAACGGCGCAAGGGCCTGGCTAAGCACCACCGGTCCCGCGCCAGGACCACCTCCCCCGTGGGGGGTCGAGAAGGTCTTGTGCAAATTGATGTGCATGGCGTCGACGCCCAGGTCTCCGGGCCGCACCCGTCCGACGATGGCGTTGAAGTTCGCCCCGTCGCAGTAGAAGTAGGCGCCGGCTGCGTGCGTCAGGCGGGCGATGTCGAGCACGTCGCGCTCAAAAAGGCCGCAGGTATTGGGGTTGGTGACCATCACGGCCGCCACGTCCCGGTCAAGCTTGGCGGCCAGGTCGACGAGATCCACTCGCCCATCGGCGGTCTGGGCGATCTCAAGCACTCGATAGCCTGCCTGGGCTGCGGTAGCGGGGTTGGTGCCGTGGGCTGAAGTGGGCGCGAGCACCGTCTTGCGACCGCCCCCCCGCGCTTCATGGGCGGCGCGTATGGCCAGGAGGCCGCACAGTTCGCCATGGGCGCCGGCCTTCGGCGAAAGCGCCACTGCCGGCATCCCGGTCAGGGTTTTCAGCCAATGGGCAAGCTGGTCCATCAGTTCGATCGCGCCCTGCACGGTGGAAATCGGCGCCAGCGGGTGCAGGTCTGCGAAACCTGGGAGACGGGCGAGCTTTTCCCCCATCCGGGGATTGTGCTTCATGGTGCAGGACCCGAGCGGATAGAGCGCCAGGTCGATGGCGTGGTTTTTCTGCGACAGGCGAACGTAGTGGCGCAGGGTTTCGGGTTCAGAGAGCCCCGGGAGCCGAGGGGGGGTGCGCGAAAGGCCGTGCAGGTCGCAGGCGTCATCGGCCCCCCCGTCGCTCGGAAAGTCGACGCCGGTCTTCTCCCAGCCGCCAAGCTCAAAGATCAACGGCTCATACTGCAGGAGGCCTGCGCCGGGATGAGGCTTGTCCTCCGCCGGACTGATCGCCGCCGAACGGGTCGGGCGACCGATGCTCACCGCAGTCATGCGCGAAGCTCCATTTCGAGCGCCTGCGCGAGCTGGGAAATGTCGTCGTCCGTGGTCATCTCGGTGGCGCAGACCAGCAGCACGTCGTCCAGTCCCCCGCCTGGATCGAGACGTGAGAACGGTACCCCGCCGATCACGCCGCGCTCGGCCAGGGCCTCGACTATCGGCGCTGCCGGCCCCGGCAGGCGGATGGCAAACTCATTGAACATCCGCGGGGTGAGCACCTCTACGTTAGACAAGGCGGCGATGCGGTCGCGAAGCGCCCGCGCCCTGGCGTGGTTCAGCTGTGCCAGCCTGGCCAGGCCCGCGCCGCCCAGCAGCGAAAGGTGGACGGTGAAGGCCAGCGCGCAGAGGCCGGAGTTGGTGCAGATGTTGCTGGTCGCCCTGTCGCGGCGAATGTGCTGCTCGCGGGTCGAGAGGGTAAGAACGAAACCCCGCCTTCCGTCGGCGTCTACGGTCTCGCCGCACAGACGGCCCGGAATCTGCCGCAGCAGGGTCTCGCGCGCGGCGAAGAGGCCAACGTAGGGACCCCCGAAATTCAGCCCGTTGCCGATCGACTGGCCCTCGGCGACGGCGATATCGGCTCCCATTGCGCCGGGCGACCTCAGCAAACCGAAAGCGACAGCCTCGGTGGTGACGACGACCATCAGGGCGCCGGCGGCATGGGCAGCCTCGCCGATCGGGCCAAGGTCGGTGACGGTTCCAAAGACGTTGGGGTTCTGAACCACCACGCACGCAGTGTCGCCGTCGATGGCCTCGATCACCGCTGCCTCACCATCGATCGCGGCGGCGAGGCGCTGGGTGTGGACGCCGGCGCAATGGCCCAAGGTGTGGGTGGTCGCCGCGTAATGCGGGTGCAGCCCGCCGGAGAGCACAGCCTTGCCTCTTTTGGTGACGCGATGCGCCATCAGCACCGCCTCGGCGCAGGCCGTCGAGCCGTCGTACATGGAGGCGTTGGCAACCTCCAATCCGGTGAGTTCGGTCACCTGGCTCTGGAATTCGAACAGGGTCTGCAGCGTCCCCTGGGCGATTTCCGGCTGGTACGGGGTATAGCTGGTCAGGTATTCGGATCGCTGGATAATGTGGTCGACGCTGGCGGGCACATGATGACGATAGGCGCCTGCGCCGCAGAAGAACGGCCCGGCGCCGGCGGCGCGGTTACGGGCCGCCATGGCGCCTAGCGCACGCTCGACCGCCAGTTCACCCGCGTGCAGCGGCAGGTCCACGGGTCCTCGCAGCCGAGCGCCTGCCGGAACGTCGACGAACAGATCATCGACGCCCGCCACGCCGATGACGGCCAACATGTCCGCGCGGTCGGCGTCGGTGAGCGGGAGGTAGCGCATCAGAGAGACCTTGGTGAAAAGCGAGCAGCGTCACCCCCCTCTCCCCCAATGGGAGCAGGATCGGCTGGAGAGAAAAAGTCCCGTTTCACAGCGTTGCCAGAAAGGCTTCGTAGGCGACCCGATCCATGAGGCTATCGACTTGCGCGGCATCGGCGAGCTTGATCTTGACGAACCAGCCGGCGGCTTCGGGTTCTGCGTTCACGGTTTCCGGCGTGTCGGAAAGCGTGGCGTTGGTCTCGCTCACCACGCCGTCGATCGGCGCGAATACATCGGACGCGGCCTTGACGCTTTCGACAACGGCCAGCGGGTCTCCGCGTTTGATGGTCTTGCCGACCTCCGGCAATTCGACGAACACCACGTCCCCCAGCTGTTCGGCGGCATAGGCGCTGATGCCGACGATGGCGTCGTCACCGCTCAGTTCAATCCATTCATGGTCCTTGGTGAAGCGCATCGGACTTGCCTCTCTAACGGTGATAGCGATGGGGAACGAAGGGCATGGCGACGACCGCTGCGGCCTGCGGCTTGCCGCGCACGATGACTTCGACGAGGGTTCCGGGGGCAGCGAAAGCCGGAGGCACAAAGCCCATGGCGATCGGCGCTCCGAGGCACGGAGAAAAGCCGCCGCTGGTGACCTTGCCGATATTTTTGCCGGCCGCGTTCTGGATTATCGCCCCTTCGCGGGCGGGCGCGCCTTCCAGCACCCTGAGGCCGACGCGAAGGCGCGAAAGATCGCCCGCAAGCTCGCGCCCGATACGCGGGCTGCCTGGAATGTCGCCTGCTCTAAGACGGCGCTTGGAAACGGCGAAGGCCAAGCCCGCCTCGATCGGCGACAACCCTTCATCGAGGTCGTGGCCATAGAGCGGCAGGCCGGCTTCCAGGCGCAGGGAGTCGCGGGCCCCTAGGCCGACCGACGTGACGCGCTCATCCGCCAGGAGGCGGTGGCCAAGAGCGGGGACGTTGCGCGCCGACACCAGGATCTCGAAGCCATCTTCGCCGGTGTAGCCGCACCGCGAGACGATGATGGCGTCACCTTCGAAGGGCAGTGTGGCAAAGCTCATGAACTCAAGTTCCAGGGCGGCGGGCAGGACCTCCCCGATCACGTCGGCGGCCTGCGGTCCCTGGAGCGCGATCAGGGCGCGGTCGTCGGCGCGGGTCAGGCGCCCGCGCGCGCCGGCCGCCGCCGACAGGATGGCGAAATCGCCTTCCTTGGTCCCGGCGTTGACGACGATGTAAAGTTCGCCTTGGCGTTCGGCTTCCGCCGGCCGCCCGACCATGAAATCATCGACGATGCCGCCCTCGTCGTTGAGCAAAAGGGTGTAGCGCAATCGCCCGGGCTTCAGCCCGCTGATGTCGCCGCAAACGTGCCCCTCGATGATCGCCGCGACGGCTCGATGATCGGCTTCGGCGTCGCCGCTCTTTTCATTCAGTGAAAGGAAGGCTGGCCCCATGTGCGACACGTCGAAAAGGCCAGCATGCTCACGGGTCCACAGATGCTCCTTGAGCACCCCTTTGGCGAATTGCACTGGCATCGAATAGCCGGCGAAGGCGACCATGCGTGCGCCCAGCGCACGATGGCCGGGGGTAAGCAACGTCGTTTTCAGCGCTTCGTCGGACAAGCCGGTCTGGACTCCGCTGGCGCACGCATGACGGACATCCCGCCATTTACCGCGTGCCCCCGCTGTCCCTTGGGCCTGAGAGATTCCAGGCCCACTGCGAGGGCCCTTGCTCCTTCGGCGACCTGCCGACGCCTAAAGCCGCGCGGCCGGTCTTTCCAGCGTTCATAAGGCCCGCGCGGTCCTTTTGCCTGAGCGTTTCCGGGGCGGTTGCGCCTTCGGCGCCGGGCCATTCTGAGCCCGGCCTCTCCCGCGAGAGCCGAGCGGACGTTTGGGCGCGGGGCTGGTTGGAGTCAAGGCGCGGCCCGACTACACCGCAACGGGGCCGGTGCGGCCATCAATCCGATGGCGGCGTCGAGCCGTATGCCAAGCGCGTCTGATTGGGAGAGCCTTACGATGAGCTTTGAGTTGACTCTGCTGGCATGGGCCCTTGTGTTGGGGCTGGCGCAGATCGCCCTGGCCGCCGCTGTCGTCAACGGACAGTCAGGCTGGAAATACAATCTTGGCCCGCGAGACGGTCCGACGCCGGCGGTTTCAGCGCTCGGCGGTCGCCTGCGGCGCGCTCAGACCAACCTGTTCGAAACCCTGCCTCTTTTCGCCGCAGCGATCCTCATTGCCCACGCCTCGGGTCGAGAGGGCGGATCGGCACGCCTAGGCGCCGAACTCTTCCTGGGCGGCCGCATAGCCTATCTGCCGCTTTACGCCGCCGGGATACCGGTCTTGAGAACCGTGGCTTGGACGGTCGCCATCGCCGGGCTTGTCATGGCGCTGGTCGCCATACTGCACCCGGTGTGAAACCGACGGCCGCACATTTTTCTACACTTCACATCCGCTGCGGCACATCGATCCCGAGAAGGTTCAGCGCCAGTTCCAGCTGCTTCAGCATCAGTGCAGCCAAAGCCAGACGGGAGGCGCGCACCGGCGCCTCTGCGGTAAGGATCGGGCAGCCGGCATAGAACTTGGCGAAGCTCTGACTTAGGCGCCAAGCGTGTTCGGCTATCAGGTTGGGCGCGCGTTTGTCATAGGCTTCGGCCAGGACATGGCCGAAGGCGTCGAGTACCAGCACCAGTTCGCGTTCGGGCGCCTCGGCGATGGCGATGTCGCCCGGCCCCAGATCCTCGATGGCGGCCTTGCGAAGCACGGACTTCACTCGCACG
>JAYTRF010000240.1:0-4645 GCA_043746375.1 Caulobacteraceae bacterium
ATCGGGCGTGTCCATCGCTTCGCACAGGCGCACGAAGATATTGTCCTGATTGCCGGCGATCAGCACCATTTCGCCGCCCAGGCACGGATAGGCGTTGGACGGGGCGATCTTGGGCAGGATCGAGCCGGACCGTTCGCGGATGTGGCCGGTGTGGGCGTATTCGGTGACGGTGTTCTCCATCATCGCCAGGGTCGCCTCATACAGGGTCGAATCGATCATCTGGCCCCGGCCGGTTGCGTGACGAGGCACTGTTAAGGCAATGAGTATAGGTGTTTTTTAAGCGGAAATCTCGGTCGGGTGCGGCCGAAAAGCGCAGCGATATCAGAGTCGGTTCCACCGCGACGCTGAAGTAAAAGGTAGCAAAACCCGTTGCCTTGACAGTGCCTCCCAGCGTTCTGCGGGCTCTGAGGAGCCGAGGCCACCAGTGGTATCGCCTTAGCCTTACCGTCGCGCTTCATCGGCTCATTGGAGGACTTCTTCGGGCGGGCCATGCGCCCCGGCTAAACACCATCCGTTACCGGACGGTGCATTTGCGCTGATAGAACCCGAAAGCCAGATCGAGCGCATGCTGGCGTCGCCGCGTTTGAACGGCCCAGCCGGTAGGCGCAGAAGACGTTAACCGCCAGCGTTTGGCCCTTCTTATTCGCGATAGGCGCTGGGCGGATCGCCGACAAGTTTGGCGCCGGCGGCCTCAGCCGCGACCGGATCTCGGTCGGCGATCGCGGTCGCGAGCGTCCGGTGAAGAGCGACGTCCTTGAGCTGAGCCTCCGGCGACTGTTTCTCCATCTCCCAGATCCAGAACCGGGTGGCCACATTCTGCAGCGAGATAATGAAGCGGGCGAGGGTGGTGTTTTGGGTCGCGAAGGCCACGGCGCGGTGGAAGGTCCGGTCCATGGCCAACATAGCTCGAAAATCAGCTGCTTCGATCGCGGCCTCTGCCCCCGTGAAGGCGGTGGTAATGGCGGTGATATCCTCGGTCGTCGCCTTCTTTGCCGCGAGGGCCGCCGTGCGCCCTTCAAGCATAGCGCGGACTACAAAGGCCTGCTCGATCACATCGATGTCGAGGGGCGCCACAACGGTGCCGACGCGGGGACGACGGATGACCAAACCCTCCAACGCCAGTCGACCGAGCGCGTCGCGCACCCCCGCCAATCCACCGGCGTAACACGCCGCCAGCGCCCTCTCGTCCAAGACGCTCATAGGCGGAAGTTCGCCTAGAATAATGTCCAGCAGCATCTGCTCGTAGATTCGGCCCTTTTGCAGACCAACGGCCCAATCGCCATCACGAGCGACGCTGTTGTCCGGTCCTTTCATCCGATTTGACGCCAAGCGTATTGAGCTCATCTGCGGGGCACGTGAAATGTTAGAGTGACGGTACTGCGGTTTAGTTTGGCCGACGCGCTATCTAGGCTCTAGAGCGACCGCGTGACAATGTTTGATCCCATTTCAATCGGCCTCGGCGTAACCACGCCAGCGAACGCCGTCGCCGAGGCCTTCCGTATGGCGCTGGCGGCCGGAGAGGCGTTCGCTGGCGCCACCGCGCCCAACCCGCCGGTCGGCTGCGTAGTGTTGGACGCGCGCGGCGCGGTGCTAGTTTGCGAGGCGCACCGGAAGGCTGGGTCGTTCCATGCCGAAGCCGCCGCCATCGAAGCCTGCGCACGTGCGGGCGTCACTGACCGCATCCATACCGTGGTGGTGACCCTGGAGCCCTGCAATCACACGGGCCGCACGCCTCCGTGCACCCAAGCCATTCTCGCCACTCCGGCAAAGGTCGTCTGGATCGGCACCGCCGATCCCAATCCCAAGGTCCGAGCCGGTGGCGCGGCCTATCTGGCCGCGAAGGGCCTGGCGGTCGCCTATATCGACAGCCTTGACCACTCGGAGGCGGCGGCACTCAGCCTGGCTGCACAGCGGCTGATCGCGCCATTCCGACGCTGGTCGTATGACGGGCGGCCGTGGCTTACTATAAAGCAGGCGATCGCCGCCGACGGCAGCATGCGGCCACCGACCCGACGCAAGACCTTCACGTCGGCGTCCTCCCTGATCCTGGCCCATAGGCTGAGGCGGCGCGCCGACGCGATCATCACCGGCTCCGGCTGCATCCTGGCCGATGATCCCGACTTCACCGTTCGCCATGTCGAGGACCATCCCGGTAAGCGCCGCACTCTTGCCATTCTTGACCGGCGCGGGCGCACCTCGCGTGAATATCTCGACGCCGCGGCGGCTCGCGGTTTCGATGTTGAAATCCATTCCGACATCCCAGCGCTGCTGGCCCGGTTGACGCAGACTGGCGTAATCGAGGCCCTGGTCGAGGCGGGGCCGACCGTGCACGCCGCCTTCATCGACCAAGACCTGTGGGACGAGCAGGTCATCATTCGTCAGGGCCCGACGCCGGACCAGCCAGATGTCGTCGATGTCCGAACGCGTCGGTTGATCTGAGTGGGGAGACTACATGTTTTCAGGAATAATCGAACAGGTTGGCCACGTCTGCGACGCGATCGCCGAGGGACCATCACGGCGGCTCGCCCTTGAAACGGGTTTCGTTGATCTGGTCTTGGGGGAAAGCGTGGCTGTCAATGGAGTCTGCTTGACCGTCACGCGCCATACCGCCGGCGGCAAAGCGGATTTTTTTGTCAGCCCTGAGACCCTGGAGAGATCGAACCTAGCGGGGGTTACAGCCGGATCGCGGGTGAACCTCGAGCGGTCTGTGACCCTCTCCACTCGGCTTTCCGGCCATCTGGTGCAGGGTCATGTGGACGGTAAGGCGCGGCTTGCGGTCGTCACTCATGACGGCGATGCCCGGGGCGTCACCTTCTCCCTGCCGGGCGGGCTGCGGCCCTACTGCGTGGACAAGGGCTCGATCGCGCTGAACGGGATCAGCCTGACTCTCAATGCGGTCGCCGATCCAGGCCCCGACGGGCGTTTTACCGTCAGCATCACGCTGATCCCGCACACCTGGACCCATACCAATTTGCAGCACTGCGCCATCGGCGAGGAAGTCAATGTCGAGGTCGACGTGCTGGCCAAATATGTGGAGCAGCTATGTCACGCCTATCTGAAGCCGTCGAACACCTAAAGGCCGGGCGGATGATAGTCCTGGTCGACGACGAGGAGCGGGAAAACGAGGGCGATCTGGTGCTGGCCGCGGAGTTCGCCACCGGCGAGAAGATCGGCTTTATGGCCGTGCAGGCGCGCGGGCTGATCTGCCTAGCGCTGGAGGAGGAGATCGTTGATCGCCTGGGCCTACCGCCGATGGTCGCCGAGAACCGCACCAGCCGTAAGACCGCCTTCACCGTCTCGATCGAAGCCAAGTCCGGCGTGACCACCGGCATATCGGCCTTCGACCGGGCGCGGACCATCCAGGCGGCCGTAGCGCCGGACGCCGGGGCCGCTGACATCGTGTCTCCCGGACACGTTTTCCCGCTGCGGGCGGTCACCGGCGGCGTGCTGGCCCGCGCCGGCCACACCGAGGGTTCGGTGGACCTAATGCGCATCGCCGGGCTACGGCCGGCAGCTGTGATCTGCGAACTGATGAAGGACGACGGCGAGATGGCCCGCATGCCGGACCTGCGGCTGTTCGCCGAGCGCCACGACATCCCCATCCTGACTATCGCCGAAGTGACTGCTCACCGCATCGCCCACGAACAGCTGGTGGAGGAGGTCGCGACGGCGCGCCTGCCGTCGGCATATGCGCCGGAGGGACTGGAGGCGCGGGCTTTCCGCAGCCTGATCGATGGCCGCGAGCACCTGGCGCTGATCAAGGGCCGTCTCACAGACGGAGCGCTGGTGCGCGTGCATTCGGAATGCCTGACCGGCGACGCTTTGGGGTCGCTGCGCTGCGATTGCGGAGCCCAGTTGCAGAGCGCTCTGAAGCAGATCGGCGAAAGCGACGGCGGCGCCCTGATCTATCTCCATGGCCATGAGGGGCGTGGAGTCGGCCTGGCCAACAAGATCCGGGCTTATGCCTTGCAGGACCAGGGACTGGACACCGTGGAAGCCAACGCCGCCCTCGGCTTTGCCGACGACCTCCGCGACTACGGGGTCGCCGCGCAAATGCTCAAGGCATTGGGCGTCGGGCCCATTCGGTTGCTCAGCAACAACCCACGCAAGGCGGCAGGTTTGCGCGCCTATGGGATCAAGGTGATCGACGAGGTTCCGCTCGTCCTGGCCTCCAACCGACACAACGCCGCCTATCTGGCGACAAAGCGAGACAAGCTTGGCCATCGCCTGACCCGCTCGACCCCTCACGATCGGACGCGCGCCTGACATGATCCGCCAAACGCCCAGCCCGCCCGTCCGCCTCGCGATCGTTGTGAGCCGATTTAATAAGGAGATCACGGACGGCCTCCTAGGGGCCGCTAGGATTTTTCTGAGCGAGCACGGCGTGCAGATGACGGACGACGACATCATCGACGCCAGCGGTGCCTTTGAGCTGCCGCTGATTGCCCAAGTCCTGGCACGCACGGGAGGCTATGACGGCGTCATCTGCCTGGGCTGTGTGATTAAGGGCGACACCGCCCATTTCGAGTTTATCAGCCTGGGGGCGAGCGTCGGCCTGATGTCGGCGGCGCTGGCGACCGAGACACCAATCTCGTTCGGCATACTGACCACCTACACGGACGAACAGGCGCAGGCGCGGAGCCGG
>JAYTRF010000241.1:0-2187 GCA_043746375.1 Caulobacteraceae bacterium
GCGCAGACGGCCTTGGTGGCGCCTTCGAAATCTTCGATCAGCGTCTCATAGCGGTGAAGCTTCAGATCAAGCGCGAGCTTGGCGCGGTAGATCTCCGCCAGTCCCATGACGCCGTCATAGAAGCGCGCGGTTCCATCGAGGGACAGAAACTCGAACATCGAGGCGTTCATGGCGAACCGCTGGCGAAAGCAACTCAAGACCACGTCCCGAGGATCGCGGACGGCAAAGATGACCTTGGCATCTGGAAACAGCTTGGCGATTATCGGCAGCTTCATGGTGTTGAGCGGCAGTTTGTCGATAACGATCTTGCCGGCCGCATCGACACCCAGATCGGCGATACGATCCCAGTAGGCTTGGCGCCGCCTGTCCAGCGCCTCTCCCTCGATGGCCGCCAGACGATCAAGGCCAACCGGGCCGGTCATGAACTCGCGCACCAGCGGCGCCAGAGTATCCTTCTCTTCCAGCGTCACCACATTTTCGGCGCGGGCGAGCACCTGCTCGAGCAGGGTCGTGCCGGACCGTGGAAAGCCAAGCAGGAAGACGTGAGAGGCGCTGCGCGACTCGCCGATTGATTGCGGCGGTCCCCACGCCGGCTTGGCGGCATTCAGGAAATAGTCCGTGACCCAGGCCAGCCACTGCGGCGTGGTCTCGCCACCGCCACCTGCAAAGCGGGACTTGTAACGCTGGAGGAGCGCTGCGTTTGCGGCCGCAAAGTGGGCGAAGGCTTGCCGGGGGCGGTCAAGCCGTTCCAGCACATCGCCCATCAGTCCGTGGGCCAAGGCGAGGTCGGCGGGCGTGAGACCCTGCCAGCTCAACAGGTCGATCAGCCGCGCCTTGGCAGCCTCTGGGTCGTTCCGCGCCAGGTCGGCGCCGGCCAGGGCGAGGACAGCGGTCGGCTGCCGCGGATCGAGCGCCAAGGACCGCCCTGCAAGGTCTCTTGCCCCAGCCCAGTCCCCGCGCCGGCCGGCGAGAGACGCCAGGCAGGCGAGCGGCGGCCCGGCCGCGGGATTGAGCCCGGCTGCGGTTTCGTGGCTCTGGCGAGCGAGATCGAGCTCACCGAGCGCCTCCAACGTCCAACCGCGGTTGAAGTGCGCGGGGAAGAAATCGGCCTTGGCGGCAATGGCGGCGTCGAACGCCTCGATCGCTTCAGACGGCCGGTCCAGGTTGGCGAGGCACAGGCCAAGGGCGTTCAGCGTGGGAACGTCTGCCGGCGCGATTTCCCTGGCCCGCGTCAGGTCAGTTAGAGCGCCTTCAAAGTCGCCGCCAGCTTCCTTGCGCCACGCACGTAGGTTGAGCAGCAGAGGATGCTCGGCGTTGTCGCCCAGCGCCGCCTCCGCAAGGTCAGCCGCTCGCTCCAGATCGCCGGCCCGGGCCGCATCGGCGACAGCGCGGAGGGTTGAGGTCGTATCGGACGTCATTTCGGGAGACTACCCGTCTCTCCCCTTTATGGGGAGGGTCGGCCCAAAGGGCCGGGGTGGGGAAGTCTGAAACCACGCAAGCGCATCAGATTACCGAAACTTCCGTCCCTCCCCTTGGTGGGGATGGTGGGCCGAAGGCCGGGGTGGGGAAGTTAGAAAATACTCCGACGCACCCGGTGATCCGAACTTCCCCACCCTGATCGCTACGCGATCTTCCCTCCCCATGAAGGGGAGGGAAGAAGAAATGCTCCGCCCTCGCCAACGAAAAACGGCGGCCCCGAAGGGCCGCCGTTGATCTTTGAAGCTGGAGCTTCGAGTCTTAGAAGTCGGCAGTGAACCCGACGAAGATCGTCCGGCCCAGGGAGTCGTAGACGCCTGGGAAGGTGTTGCCGTTGCCGAACGGCGGAGAAGCCAGGCCGAGGTTCGACTGGTCGACCACGGGCGGGTCCTTGTCGAAGATGTTGTTGACGCCGGCCCGCAGATTGACCCCGTCCTTGACTCTCCAGGTCGCGGCAAGGTCGAAGTAGTTGTAGGCCTTGATCCGGTCGATCGGGTCCACGCCGCCCGCAAAGGTTCCCAAGCCAAAGAGAAGCGGATTGGTGCTTTCCGCATCCGGCCGCACGCCCGAAATGTAGCGCCACTGCAGGGAAATCGCCAAATTGTCGAACGGCGTCTCCCAAGTGATCCGAGCCTTATGCCGCCACCGGGGTGTAGGCGTGCCGCAGGTTGCGCCGAAGTAGCCGGTGCAATCGTACTGGCCGATGAGGGG
>JAYTRF010000242.1:0-2358 GCA_043746375.1 Caulobacteraceae bacterium
CAATGTCGAAACCAGTCAGCACATCGTCGACGCGCTGTATGAGGCTTTGGGGTTCATGGCCCATTCACAAGGCTCGATGAATAACTTCACCTTCGGCAATGACGAGGCGCAGTATTATGAGACCCTATGCGGCGGCGTCGGCGCGACGGCCCGGGCCTCCGGCGCCAGCGCCGTCCATTCCCACATGACCAATTCGCGCCTGACCGATCCGGAGGTGCTCGAACGTCGTTTCCCGGTGCGCGTCGAGACCTTCACCGTGCGCCGCGGATCCGGCGGCGCGGGCGCGCACGCGGGCGGCGACGGGGTCATACGGCGCATCCGCTTTCTGGCGCCCCTGCAGGCGGCCCTGCTGTCCACCCGGCGCATCCACGCGCCCAGGGGTCTGGCGGGCGGCGGCGCGGGAAAGTGCGGCGCGGGGTGGTTGATCCGCGCCAACGGGGCTGTCAAGGAACTCCCCGGCTGTTTCGCCGTTAACGTCGAGGCGGGCGACACGCTTGAAATTCACACCCCCGGCGGCGGCGGCTTCGGTCGCCCGCTGATTCATTAACCCCTCTGTTTCACCGTACAAGGACCGTTCCATGAAGGCGACGACCCTCGCTTTGACCCTCGCCCTGCTGAGTTCAAGCATCAGCGCGCAGACGCCGCCCCCCGCGCGCGGCCCGGGCGAGCCCCTGCCGCCCAGCGCCCCGACCAGCGATTATGAACTGTCGGCCTGGTGCTATGGCGCGCTGGACGAATATCTGGTGGTTTATCAGAAAGTTAAACCGGACCTGCGCGATATCGACCGTATGTGGGGTTCGCCCGTGCCGAACGAAAAGGATCCCTACGCCTCGGACATGACTGCGGCGCGCAGGGAGCTGAAGGTGCTGTCGGGCGCCGTCATGGCGGCCGAAAAGGCCAGTCCCGCCGCGATCGGCCCGCACGGCGTCGACGCCGTCAAGAAAGGTCGTTCGATCTGGGGCCCCGCAGAGACCAAGACCAATCGCGAGCTCGCGCGCGCCTGGTTGTCCTGGGGCCTGCCGGACAAATGCGACTCCACCGCCCGCAACCTCACCGCCAACGCGGCGGTGCTCGGCGCTGCGCTGAAATACAACACCCCCGCGCCGGAGGCGCCCCGCGCCACGCCGGCGCCGGCCGATGCAACCCCTCCCACCGCCCCGCCCACGTGACGGTCGAGGGCAGGAAATGCGCCGCCAAAGCCGCGACCTATCATATGGCATGCGCCTCGCCGTCTCTGAGGCCGATAGCGATAAACGGCGGCGAGACGTGCCGTTCCAAGCCTACCGCGCCGGCTCGTAGTTCAGGATGGGCGAGAGCCAGCGTTCGGCTGTCTTGACGTCCCAGCCCTTGCGGCGGGCGTAATCTTCGACCTGATCGCGCTCGATCTTGCCGACGCCGAAATAGTGAGCGGCCGGGTGGGCGAAATAGAGGCCCGACACCGATGACGGCGGGGTCATGGCGTAGCTTTCGGTAAGCTCGATACCGGTCGCGACGGTGGCGTCCAGAAGAGCGAACAGAGTCGCCTTTTCGGTATGGTCGGGCTGGGCCGGATAGCCGGGCGCAGGGCGGATACCCTGATATTTTTCGGCCAGCAGCGCTTCGAGATCGAACGGCTCGCCGGGCGCATAACCCCAAAGTTCGGCCCGCACCTTGTGGTGCAACGCTTCGGCGAAGGCTTCGGCCAGGCGGTCGGCCAGGGCGGCGGCGATGATCGCCGAATAGTCGTCGCCGGCGGCCTTGAAGCGCGCCGCTATCGCCCCTTCGCCATGGCCGGCGGTGACCGCGAAGCCGCCGATATAGTCGGCGCCGGTGGGGGAGATGAAATCGGCCAGGGCGGTGTTGGCGCGGCCCTCGCTCTTGGCCATCTGCTGGCGCAGGGTGTGAAAACGGGTGCGTTCGACGTTACGCGTCTCGTCGGTCCACACGATCACGTCGTCGCCGTCGGCGTTGGCCGGCCACAGGCCCACGACGCCGCGCGCCTCATACCAGCGTTCGTCGAGGATCTGTTTGAGCATCACCTGCGCATCGGCGTAGAGACCGCGCGCCGCCTCGCCGACCACGTCGTCCTCGAGAATCGCCGGGAACCGCCCGACCAGCTCCCAGGCCGAAAAGAACGGCGTCCAGTCGATATACCGGGCCAGATCGGCGAGGTCCCACGGCGCGAATGTCCGTGTACCGATGAAGGAGGGTGTCGAAGCCAGCCAGGCCGGCCAGTCCACGGCAAAACGGTTGGCGCGGGCGGCGGCGAGCGGCGTGCGTATCTTGGCCGCCTGGGCCCGGCTGAACTGTTGACGGACCTTCTCATAGTCCGCGCGCGTCTCGGCCTCGAAGGCCGCCCGATTGTCCTTCGACAGCAGG
>JAYTRF010000243.1:0-2778 GCA_043746375.1 Caulobacteraceae bacterium
AGGCGCCGTGGCTCTTTTCCGGCCACGACAACCTTTATCGCGTCGATCTCGCCAGCGGAGAGGTGCAGTGGGCCGCAGCCGGCGCCGCAGGCCGCGCCACTCGCTGGGTCGTCGGGGCGCGCGGTCAGGTAGCCGTCCACTCTGACTACAGCGACAAGACCGGCCGCTGGACTTTGTTCGCCGGCGCAGACCAAGAAGCGCCGATCGCCAGGGCCGACGATCCGACCGGCCAATTCGCCCTCGTAGGACAGGGCCGAACCGATGATGAGGTTCTTGTCGAGCGGCCCGGCGGCCCTGAGGGGGCCGACCAAAGCTATCGCCTCTACGGGGTCGATGGGCGCCGGGCGGTCTTGGCGCCGTTTGGCGAGGCGAACATCCGCGCCCTGATCAGCGATCCGGCGACAGGGTTCCTGATCGGGGCGGTAACCGATGCGGACGCCCCTCGCACGATCCTCATCGACCCGGCCCTACAATCGAATTTCGGAAAGGTTCAAAGGGCGCTGTCAGGCGAAATGGCAAGCCTCGTCTCGGCGACGGGGGATTTGCGCCGCATGATCGTCTTCGCGGAGGGGCCAAACGACCCGGGAACCTGGTTTTTCGCCGACCTTGACGCTGGGACTCTCCAGGCGTTCGGCTGGCGCTACCCCCGCGTATCGCCGGCGGATGTCGCACCGACCCGGCTGTTTAGCTGGCGCGCCGCGGATGGCCGCCCCCTTCAGGGGGTGCTGACTCTGCCGCCGGGGCGCGCGCCCACCCGGCTGCCGGTCGTCGTGCTGCCGCACGGCGGACCCCAGGCGCGCGATTATCTGGGCTTCGATTGGTGGGCTCAGGCGTTCGCATCGCGGGGATATGCGGTTCTCCAGCCCAATTTCCGAGGCTCTGCCGGCTTCGGCCAGGCCCTTCGAGAAGCCGGATACGGGCAGTGGGGGCGAAAGATGCAGACTGACATTTCGGACGCTCTGGCGGCGCTGGGCGCGAGCGGCGTTGTCGATCCCGCACGTGCCTGCATCGTCGGCGGCAGCTATGGCGGCTACGCGGCCCTTGCCGGCGTCACCCTCCAGCATGGCCTCTATCGCTGCGCTGTTTCGGTGGCGGGGGCATCGGACCTCGTCGGCATGCTCGCCTGGGATGCCGAGCGCTGGGGGGAAGGGGGCGCTGTCGCCCGCTACGAGCGCCTCTACCTCGGCCAGGTGGCCAACGATCCCAAGGCGCTCTCGGCTCTGTCGCCCGCGTCGCTGGCGAAGCGCGCCGATGCCCCGATCCTGCTGATCTGGGGCGACAGCGACACCATCGTGCCCGCGCGCCAGAGCACCGCCATGGCCGATGCGCTGCGCAAGGCCGGCAAGAGTGTGGAGACCCTCCGCTTGCGCGGCGGGGACCATTGGCTGTCCCGCCCGGCCTCGCGGACCGCCATGCTCAAGGCGGCGGTCGCCTTCGTCGAAAAGCACGATCCGCCATGACCTCGCGGCGGTAGAGCCTAGCTACAACATGGCCGGGACGACGCGATCGGGCGGACGATGGCCGTCCATCCACGTGCGAATGTTGACGATCACCTTTTCCCCCATGTCGATGCGGCCCTCGATCGTCGCCGAGCTCATGTGCGGCAAGAGCACGACATTGGCCAGCTTGAGAAGCTTGGGATTGATCGCCGGCTCGTGCTCATAGACATCGAGGCCTGCGCCGGCCAGTTCGCCGCGCTGCAGCATGCCGGCCAGGGCCGCCTCATCGATGATCTCGCCCCTGGCCGTGTTGACCACGATGGCGTGCGCCTGAAGAAGTTTCAGCCGTCTGGCCGACAGCAGGTGGTAGGTGGCCGGGGTGTGGGGGCAGTTGACGGAGACCACATCCATGCGGGCGAGCATCTGGTCGAGGCTCTCCCAATAGGTGGCCTCGAGCTCCTCGGCGATGCGGGGGCTCACCGGCTTGCGGTTGTGATAGTGAATCGAAAGCCCAAAGGCGCGAGCCCGTTTGGCGAGGGCGCGACCGATCCGGCCCATGCCGACGATGCCCAGGCGCTTGCCCCACAACCGCCGCCCGAGCATCCAGGTCGGACTCCAGCCGTGAAATTCCCCGGCCTGGGCGATGTTGGCGCCCTCCACCACCCGGCGCGCAGCGGCCAGGATCAGACCCATGGTCAGATCGGCAGTGTCCTCGGTCAGCACGCCTGGGGTATTGGTGACGATGATTCCCCGACCATTCGCCGCGACAACATCGATGTGATCGACGCCGACGCCGAAATTGGCGATCAGTTTCAAGCTGTCCCCGGCCCGCGCGATGGCCGCGCCGTCTAGCCGGTCGGTGATTGTGCAGGCCAGGACGTCGGCCCGCTGCATGGCGCTAGCCAAGGCCTCGGCGTCCATCGGCGTGTCGTCGAGATTGAGTTCGGTTTCGAAGAGTTCGCGCATCCGCGTCTCCACCTGATCGGGGAGTTTGCGGGTGACGACGACTTTCGGCTTGCGGGGGGCCATGGCGAGCCTGAAAGAGAGCTTGGATTCGGGAGAGCGACGAAAAGCGTTGCAGCCTCTACCAAAGCGGCTTTCGGGCGCCAAGCAAGCGGCATGTACGTTTCAGGCCAGATCAGGGTAGCGATAACGGCGGCGGCGCTGATCGGACTCGCCGCCTGCGAGGGTCGTGGCGGCGAGGCCAAAGACTGCCCAGCCCCGGCGCACATCAGCGCAGCCTCGGGCTTTTGCGTGCCGCGCTATCTCAGTCTCAAGCGCGGGGAGGTCTTCGCTCGCAAGGGACCGGGCACCGACTACCCAGCGATATGGGTCTATC
>JAYTRF010000244.1:0-2523 GCA_043746375.1 Caulobacteraceae bacterium
AACAGCCGCGCGCGAAGCGGCGGGCCAGCGAACTGGATGAAGATCGCCGCGATCAGGTCGAACCGCGCTTGCGGAAACGTCCAAAACTCAAGGTCGGCCAGTTCGAGACGCAGATCGACACCGCGCTCGGCCGCCAGATGGCGGGCTTTCTCCTGCGCGACCGCAGAAGAGTCGACTGACAGGACCTCCAGGCCCTGCTCCGCCAGCCATACGCCGTTGCGCCCCTCGCCGTCGGCGACGGCCAAGGCCGTCCAACCGCGCTTCAGCCTCGGGGCCTGCGCGGCGAGAAAGGCGTTGGGCGCCTGGCCGAAGAGATAGTCATCGCCCGCATATCGGGCGTCCCAAGGGGACGGTGGGTTCATGCTCATCCGTTCACTGGCCTCCATCCGAAGTAGGCCGCCACCGCCAGAATGAGACCGGCGAACAGGGGGCGCGCCAGCGCTGCGCGAACGGCCAGCGCCTTGGCGCCGCGAAGACCGACCAACCCTCCTACCACACCCCTCACGACAAAGAGGCCCACGATCGGCCAGTCGACGAGGCCGGATACAGCAAAGTTCAAGGAGGTCGTCGCCCCGTAGAGGAAGACGGACACCGGCGATGACGCAGCCGCGCAGGCGAGCGGCATTCCGGTCGCCAGCATCAGTCTAGGCACGATCAGAAACCCGGTGCCGATGCCCGTCGCCAACCCAGCGGGGCGAACTTAGCACGAGCGGCCAGGGGACGCCCACGGTGGCCGAACAGAAGGCGCGGAACGGCCACATTCACGATGGCGTCGATGAGGCGAGCTTCGTCGCCCAACGCCGGACGCGCGACGCCGCTCTCGATCCCCCGCCTTTCCCTTCCTTGCAGGTGAACATCCGCGCGGCGGCTTTCCACCGGCCAACGCGGAGGGCAGAGTGTTCCTGAAGCTTCCCGTCATGCCGCCTTGAGAGAAGGTCATGGGCTTCTAGCGCGCCCGCATCCTGCCCACGCTCTGCGATCGGATGATGCGCAACGAGATGATGCGCCCCTATCGCGCGCGAGTGGCCGGCGCGGCGGAGGGGCGCGTGCTGGAGATCGGCGCGGGCTCTGGCCTCAACTTCCGTTATTGCAGGCCGAGCGTCGGCGAACTCGTGGCCCTCTAGCCCGACCTCAATCTCGTCCTGATGGCGCATGAGCGAGCCGAGAAGGTGGGCGAGCGGTGAGCTTCCTCGCCGCATCCGCCGAGGCGATCCCGCTGGAGGACGCGAGCGGCGATACAGTCGTGACCACCTGGACGCGCTGCACCATCCCCGACGCGAGCGCCGCCCTGGCCGAGATGCGCCGCGTGCTGAAACCCTCCGGGCCGCTGCTCTTCGTCGAGCACGGCCGCGCGCCAGAGACCGCCGTCGCCAAGTGGCAGAACCGCCTGACCCCGCTGTGGCGATACGTCGCCGGCGGCTGTCATCTCAACAGGGCCATCCCGAACCTGATCGATAGCGCCGGCTTTCACGTGGAGACGCTGGCGGCCGCCTATGCGCCCGAAGCGCCGAAGATCATGACCTACCTCTACGAGGGCAGCGCGCGACCGCACTGACGAGGTAAGGTGGCGGTGGAGGAAATCGCCATGACCCAAGACTGGCCAGCCATTGTCGCGGACCTGGAGCAACTCCTGAAGCTGCGCTCGATCCCCTTCGGCATGAAGATGTTCGAGCGGCGAGCCGACATGGAGGCGATCCCCAAGATCCGCCGGCCGCAGAACGTGCACACCCTCGACCAGGTCGTCGGCCAGGCGTCGCGGCTCGGCTGGACGGTGGGGATCACGTCGGAGGACTTGGTCGGGGCCCAGTGCCGGGCGGTTGTGGGCCTCGGAAGCGCGAAGACCGACGAATGGATGTCGGGCAAGCACATGACCGGCGTCTGGTATTCGACCCTGGAAGACGCTGGCGCGCACCAGGCGGCGATGAACTGTGTTCCCGACGGCCGCTACGAGGCGCTGGCGGTGGGACCCTTGTCGACAGGCAAGCTCGACCCGCCCGACATCGCGCTCTTCTATGCGACGCCCGGAGCGATGATTTATTTCATCAACGGCCTGCAATGGTCGGGCTACAAGCGATTCGACTGGAGCGTGGTAGGCGAGAGCGCCTGCGCCGACAGCTGGGGTAGGGCCCTGTCGACGCGTCAGGCCAGTCTATCGATCCCCTGCTTCGCCGAGCGGCGCTACGGAGGGGTGCTCGACGACGAGATGCTGATGGCCCTGCCGCCCGAGCAACTCGGGAAGGCGATCGAGGGCATGCGGGCGCTCTCAAAGAACGGTTTCCGCTATCCCTTCCCGCAGTATGGCGTGCAACAGGACGTGCGCGCCGGCATGGCGGTGAGCTACCCGGATCGGAAGTAGACCCGTCCACGACTAATACCAGCCACGCTAATGGCTGACACATGCCCATTGGCGGGTTCCGATGGATCGGATGCGGTGTGGATCGTTGATCAGGAATCGCCAGGCGCTTTGGCAGGCGTCAAGGATGTCGTCGTAGGTGGCCCAGACCTGGGCGCAGAGCTTGTTCT
>JAYTRF010000245.1:0-13040 GCA_043746375.1 Caulobacteraceae bacterium
TGGGTGGTCAGCAAACACGCCGACATTCTGGAGATCAGCCGCCAAAACGACCTCTTCGCGTCGGGCGCACTGGCCACGACGTTCACCTCCATCGACGGCGACGCGCAGGTCCGCAAGCTGACGGGCGGCAGCCCGCATCTGGTGCGCACCCTGGTGCAGATGGACGCCCCCGATCACGCCAAGTACCGCATCCTCACCCAGGCCTGGTTCCTGCCCCAGAACATCCGCGCCCTCGAAGACCGCATTCGCCAGATCGCCCGCGCCCACGTCGATCACATGGCCTCTCTGGGTGGGGAATGCGATTTCGTGCGCGACGTCGCCCTTACCTATCCGCTGCGGGTGATCATGGAGATCATGGGCGTCGTTGCCGCCGATGAACCCAGAATGCTGAAATTGACCCAGGAGCTGTTCGGGGCGGCGGATCCGGAGCTGAACCGCTCGCGCTCGGGGGACGGCGAACGCGGTCAGGACATAGGCGACCTACAGGCGGTGATCGCCGACTTCTTCGCCTATTTCAAACAGATCACCGACGATCGCAAGGCCAATCCGCGCGGCGATGTGGCCAGCGTCATCGCCAATGGCGTTGTCGATGGCGCGCCCATCAACGACTTCGAAGCGATGAGCTATTACGTGATCATCGCCACCGCCGGCCATGACACTACGTCTTCTTCGACGGCGGGCGCGATCTGGGGCCTCTGCCAGTTTCCGCAAGCCTTCAAGACGATGAAGGGCGATCTGTCGCTGATCCCCGGGCTCGTCGACGAGTCGATCAGGTGGGTGACGCCGGTGAAGCATTTCATGCGCTCGGCCACCGCCGATACGCACCTGCGCGGGCGCGACATCGCCAAAGGCGACTGGCTGATGCTGTGCTACCCCTCCGGCAACCGCGACGAGGCGGTGTTCGATGAGCCCGACGCGTTCAATCCCGCCCGTAGCCCCAATCGGCACCTGGCGTTTGGTTACGGGGCGCACCTGTGCCTGGGCCAACACCTGGCCAAGCTCGAAATGCGGGTTCTCTGGGAGGAACTGCTGCCGCGCCTGACGCACCTGGAATTCGGCGGCGTGCCGACCCGCGCTGAGGCCTCCTTCGTCGGTGGTCCCAAGCGCCTGCCGATCCGCTACAAGATGGCCTGACGGCTGGCGTCCCGCTCGTTTGCGGCGCTGGCGTCGGCCAGGCTCAGTGGAGCGGACCGCCCGCGACAGTGATCCGGTGCATCAGCCTTCGCTCGCCCTGGTAGTCATTCCTGGCGAAATGCCAAGTTGAGCGATTGTCCCAAACCGCTAACGATCCCGGACGCCACTGAAGCCTGCAGATGATCTCCGGGCGCATGGCCTGGGCGTATAGATAGGTCAGAAGGGCCAGACTTTCCTCGCGCGTCCAGCCCTCGAACCGCAGGGTGAAGGCCGGATTGACGTAGAGCGCCTTGCGGCCGCTCTCCGGGTGAGTGATCACCGCCGGATGGGTGGCGCCGGTCTTTTCGCCCTGCCCCGTGAGCATGTCTTTCAGATCGGTCTGGGCGTAGACGCCGTCCGGGCCATAGATGTGGTCCGCCGAATGGACGGCCCGCATGCCGGCAAGCGTGCGCTTCAGTCCGTCCGAAAGGCCGTCGTAGGCCGCGTACATGCTGGCGAACAGGGTGTCGCCGCCGGAGGGCGGCGTCTCCCTGGCCAGGAGGATCGAGCCCATCGCGGGCTGAACGTCATAGCTGTGGTCGGTATGCCATCCGCCGCCGATGTTCGTCGTCTGGTCCTTTTCCTTGCGGACCTCGGCGATCTCCGGATAGCGGGGGTCGATGGGAAAATAGCGATTGATGTCGATCTCGCCCCAGCGCCGGGCGAAGGCGATGTGCTGCTCGGGCGTCAGGGTTTGATCCTCGATGAAGATCACGCCGCGGTCGGCAAGCGTCGCCTTCATCGCGACGAACTGAGCGTCGGAAAGGGCATTGAGGTCCACGCCTTTGATGCGCGCGCCGCAGACGTCCGACAGAGGTTCGATCTCCAAGGCTGAACTGGTCATCGCGGTCCTTGTTGGTCCGGGTCAATCGGGCCTGCAGACTACCCGAATTTTCGCCGCCCGTGCACTCGATCTCGCTGTGCGGGGTTGATGGCGTCTGAACAACGCCCTTATGGAGCGCCATGGACAGCCCCTCTTCGACGCCGCCCTCAAACGAGCCTCAGCGCACGTCGCCGTCCTTTCGCATCGCGGCGATGGATCAGGATTTCATCCTCGGCCAATCCATGCGGGGCCTGCGGTTCCTGCTCGAATTCGCCAAGGCCGACGAGGCTTTGACAGCGTGGGGCGTGCGATCGACTATCGTCGTGTTCGGCAGCGCCCGTGTGCGCGAAGCTGGCCCCGGGCGGAATGGATTTTGGTACGACCAGGCCCGACGTTTCGGAGTGATCGCCTCGCAGCGAGGTGGCGCGCTGGCCCCCAAAGAGGTCAAGCCGCGCGACAACGTCATCACCACCGGCGGCGGCCCTGGCATCATGGAGGCGGCGAACCGCGGCGCCTGGGAGGCCGGAGCGCCCAGCGTCGGCTTCAACATCACCCTGCCCGGCGAACAGCAACCGAACCCGTACACGACACCCGAACTGACTTTCAGCTTCCACTACTTCGCCATGCGCAAGATGCACCTGGCGATGCGCGCCAATGCCTTGGTGGTTTTTCCGGGAGGGTTTGGCACGCTCGACGAACTGTTCGAGATTCTTACCCTGCGCCAGACCGGCAAGTCCCGGCAAATCCCGGTCGTCCTGGTCGACGAAAACTATTGGCGCGAGATCATCGACTTCGATGCCCTGGCCACGCACGGAATGATCGACGCGGCCGATCTCGAGCTGTTCGAATTCGCCGCGGACGCCGACGACATCTGGTCCAAACTGGTGGCGCGCGGCCTCGTTGTCGGCGGCAGGGCCGAGCCGTCCTTGCGCTCGCCGCAGGAACGGTGATCTTTCGGCGAGCCGGCTCTAAAGGGAGGCCTTCTCCTGTCCTATCTCGACAAGGTTCTGCAGCCCGGCGAGACCCTCCTCGTCAACGGGCGACTTCACTGGGTGATCTTCCTGCCGGGGTTTCCGCCGCTGGCGGCGGCGCTGACGATCGCCGTCTGGGCGGCGGCGTTAGGGCTCGATCCGGGACAGACGAGGGTGGCATACGCCTTTGCGGGAATCCTCGCCGTGGTCGGCATCGCCATCCTTCTGGCTCGGCTGGTCATGCGCGGGAGCACGCAGTTCGCGGTGACCAACCAGCGGATCGTCGTCAAACGCGGCCTTCTGGCCGTACATACGATCGAGATGAACATCGACAAGGTGGAAAGCGTCGATGTCGATCAGAGCCTGCTCGGCAGGATGCTCGATTTCGGGACCGTCACCGTGCACGGAACCGGCGCTCGCTGGGACCCGATTGGCTTGCTGGCCGACCCGCTGCGATTCCGCAATGCGATCACCTCGCACGGCCAAGGGTTGGGTCCCAGGGTCGCTGCGATGACACCCGGGGCGGCGGTCGACCGTGATCTCGCCTTCTGGGACGCGATGGCGGACAAGAACGATGGTGACCTGCTCGAAGAATATCTGATCCGCTTTCCGCAGGGGCGCTTCGCCAACCTCGCGCGGACGAAGCTGGCGCGCAGGCCCCCCCAGCCATAGGCCCGCCGGTCGCCCCTTGACAAAGCGGAGGCGAGATATAGAACAAAACAGGAACACTTTGGGAGACATGCACATGTTTCGGATTGCGCGGGAGTCGCTGGCGCTTGCGTCGGTGGTGGGCTTCGTTTGGATGGTCTGTCAGGTGGCTCAGCTCGCGGGGTGAGTCGGGCTGCGTCTGCGGAGCGCGATCAGATGGCGGCTGAGGCGGAGAGTTTCGTTCACCTGCGGGTGCGCTCGGCCTATTCGCTACTCGAGGGCGCGATCAAGGCTGAAGCCATCGGCCCCTTGGCTGCCGCTGCGGGGATGCCGGCGGTGGCGCTTACCGACCGGGCCAATCTGTTCGGGGCGCTGGAGTTCTGCGTCCTGACCAAGGAGACCGGCGTGCAGCCGATCGTCGGTTGCGCCCTGCCGGTCAGCGGCATCGGCGAAGGACCCCCCGAACGCTGGGCCCGCCTGCCGACGGTGGTGCTCCTGGCCCAGAACGAGATCGGTTGGCGCAATCTGACCGCGCTTTCGTCAGCCGCCTATCTGGACATCGAAAGTCATGAAGAGCCGCACGTGGCCTGGGAGCGCGTGGCCGCCCATGCCGAGGGACTGATCCTGTTGTCGGGGGGAGCGGACGGGCCCGTCGATCCGCTGCTGGCGGCCGGCCGGGAGGACGAGGGCCGGGCGGCACTGGCGCAGATGCACGGCGCCTTTGGCGACCGGCTCTATATCGAGCTTCAGCGGCATGGCTTGGCGAGCCAGGCCGCGGCCGAGCCGGGGCTGGTCGCCTATGCCTACGACAACGACATTCCTCTGGTCGCCACCAACGATGCCTATTTTGCCCGGGCCGAGACCTCGGGCGCCCACGACGCCCTGCTGTGCATCGCCGATGGCGCATTCCTGGGCCAGGACGACCGCCGGCGGGTCAGCCCGGAGCACTGGTTCAAGTCGGCGGCGCAGATGCGCGCCCTGTTCGCGGACCTGCCTGAAGCCTGCGACAACACGCTCCAGGTCGCCCGCCGCTGCGCGTTCATGGTCAAGAAGCGCGATCCGGTGCTGCCGCGCTTCGCCACCGCCGACGGACGCTCGGAAGAGGACGAACTGATCGTCCAGGCGCGGGATGGGCTGCGCGCCCGCATCGCCCTCATGGAGATGACGGGTCAGTTGGCGGCGCCCGCGCAAGCCTATTGGGATCGGCTGGAATACGAGATCGGCATGATCTCGCGGACGGGGCTGGCCGGCTATCTGCTCATCGTCTCGGACTACATCAAATGGGCCAAGGCGGCCGGTATTCCCGTTGGGCCCGGCCGTGGGTCCGGGGCAGGCTCGGTAGTGGTCTGGTCGCTGACCATCACCAACGTCGATCCGATCCGCTACGGGCTGCTCTTCGAGCGGTTCGTCAACCCGGAAAGGGCGACCATGCCCGATATCGACGTCGACTTCTGTCAGGAGCGGCGCGGTGAAGTCATAGACTACGTTCAGGCGAAATACGGGGCCGACCGAGTGGCCCAGATCATCACTTTCGGCAGCCTGCAGGCCCGCGCGGTGCTGCGTGATGTCGGCCGGGTGATGCAACTTCCGCTGGGCATGATCGACCGCCTGGCGAAGATGATTCCCAACAACCCGGCCAGTCCGGTCACCCTCGCGCGCGCCGTTGAGCTCGAACCGCGCCTGCAGCAGGCCAAGAGCGAAGACGAATCGGTGGCCAAGTTGCTGGAGATCGCCTTGCAACTGGAAGGCCTTTATCGCAACGCATCGACCCATGCCGCCGGAGTGGTGATCGGCGACCGGCCGCTCATCGAAATGACGCCGCTCTACAAGGATCCCAAGTCCGACCTTCCGGCCACCCAGTTCAACATGAAGTGGGTGGAGAGCGCCGGCGTGGTCAAATTCGACTTCCTTGGCCTCAAGACGCTCACGGTCCTCGACCGGGCCATCAAGCACCTGCGCAAGCGCGGCGCGGGGATTGAGCTTGATCTCTTACCTCTCGACGACGCCGCGACCTACGAACTGATGGCCCAGGGCCAGACCGTCGGGCTGTTCCAGCTGGAAGGGCAGGGCATGCGCGACACCCTGCGCAAGCTGCGCCCCAATTCGCTTGAGGACATCACCGCCCTGGTGTCGCTCTATCGACCCGGGCCCATGGCCTCAATCGACGCCTATGTCGACTGCAAGATGGGCCGTCGGCCGCTCGACGTGCTGCACCCGCTTCTCGCGCCAGTGCTCAGCGAGACGCACGGCGTCATCGTCTATCAGGAGCAGGTGATGCAGATCGCTCAGATCCTGGCTGGCTACAGCCTGGGAGAAGCCGATCTGCTGCGCCGCGCGATGGGCAAGAAGAAGAAGGAGGAGATGGACCAGCAGCGCGCCCGGTTCCTCTCCGGAGCGACCGAGCGGGGTGTCGATGCCGAGCGGGCCGACTTGATCTTCGAACTGATGGCCAAATTCGCCGGCTACGGGTTCAACAAGTGCCACGCCGCGCCCTATGCCCTGATCGCCTATCAAACCGGGTGGCTGAAGGCCAATGCGCCGGTGGAATTCTTCGCCGCTTCGATGAGCCTCGACATCTCCAACAGCGACAAGCTTGCGGTGTTCTATCAGGACGCGCGGCGGCTGGGCGTGATCATCCGCCCCCCCGACATCAACCGGTCGGGAGACGACTTCGAGGTCGAGGATGGCGAGGTGCTCTACGCCCTGGGCGCGGTGCGCAATGTCGGTCAGCAGGCGATGAAGCATGTGGTCGAAGTCCGCGAGGCAGGCGGACAGTTCACCGACATCTTCGATTTTCTCGAGCGCATCGATCCGCGTCAGGTTGGCAAGCGGGCGCTGGAGAACCTGGCCAGGGCTGGGGCTTTCGATGGGCTGCACGCCAGTCGCGCGCAGGTCGTGGCCATGGCCGACCAGCTGGTCGCCTACGCCCAGAGCATGGCCAGCGACCGCGCCGCCTTGCAAGTCAGCCTGTTTGGGGAACAGGCCGAGGCCAGCCGGCCGCGCCTGGTCAAGGTGGAGACCTGGGATGCCGTCAGACGGCTGGATGAAGAGCTGGCGGCCGCGGGTTTCTATCTCAGCGGCCATCCGCTCGACGACATGGTCGAGGTTCTCCGCCGCCACCGTACGACCCTTTACGTCGACGCACTGGCCGCGGCCCAGGGCGGCGCCGAAGCCTTCAAGATGGTCGGCATGGTCCGGCGGCGCCAGGAACGGACCAGCGCCAGCGCCGGCGGAGGCAAGTTCGCCTTCGTTTCGCTCTCCGATCCGACCGGCGAGTTCGAGGTCTTGTTCCCCCCCGAGACGCTTCGGCGTTGCCGAGAACTGCTGGAGCCCGGTCGCGCGGTGCTGCTCAAGGTTCGCGCCAAGGCAAACGACGGCGAGGTTCGATTCTTCGCGGACGAGGCGCAACTTCTCGAAGACGCCATCGACAAGGTGAGCACGGGCCTTCGCGTTCACGTTTCCCCGGCGACGACCAGTCTTGAGGCGATCAAGGCCCGTCTCGAGCCATCCGCGTCGGGGGGCGGGGAGGTGATTTTCGTCGCCGCCTTCGACGGGCGGGAAGTCGAGATGAAGCTTCCCGGCCGCTACCGCCTGAATCCCGCCATCCGCGGCGCTCTTAAAACTGCCCCCGGAGTGGCGTTGCTGGAAGAGGTATAACCGCCGTCGTCTTCCCACCGGGGCAAGGAAGGTGAATAGGTCCGCCTTGCTATGGTGGCCCATTCCGCCTATCTCCGCGCCATCACGCACGCGGAGCGTTCGGCTGGGCGAGGGTCAATCCCCGCGTCTTTCCGTTCCGGTCCTTTCCATTCGGAAGGGTTGGCCCCGCGGAGGCGACAACCGGAAGAAGGAACAGACACCCTTGGCGCTACCTGAATTTTCCATGCGGCAGCTTCTCGAAGCTGGCGCCCACTTCGGTCACCAGACGCATAGGTGGAACCCGAAGATGGAGCGTTACATCTTCGGTGCACGAGCGAATATCCACATCATCGACCTGTCGCAGACCATGCCTCTGTTGCATCAAGCCCTGGTCAAGGTGCGCGAGGTAGCCGCCTCCGGTGGGCGAGTGTTGTTTGTCGGCACCAAGCGCCAAGCCTCCGAACCGATCGCGGCGGGCGCCAAGCGGTGCGCTCAGTACTACGTCAACCATCGCTGGCTCGGCGGCACGTTGACCAACTGGCGGACGATTTCGGGTTCGATCGCGCGCCTGCGCGAACTGGAAGGCGTGCTCGACGGCGGCGACGCCGCCGGCCGAACCAAGAAGGAACTGCTTCAGCTCAACCGCGAGCGCGACAAGCTCGAACTGTCCCTGGGCGGCATCAAGGACATGGGCGGCATCCCTGACCTGATGTTCGTCATCGACACCAACAAGGAAGCGATCGCCATCCTCGAGGCGCGCAAACTGAACATCCCGGTTATCGCCATTCTCGACACCAACTGCGATCCGCACGGGATCAGCTTTCCAATCCCAGGGAATGATGACGCCGCGCGGGCTTTACAGCTCTATTGCGATCTCGTCGCCGACGCGGTTCTGGATGGTCTGACCGAGGGCCAGGTGGCGATGGGGGTGGATATAGGCGCCGCTGAAGCGCCGGTCGAGCCGGCGCTGCGCAAGTCTTCAGCCGTCGAAGCGGCGCCGCAAGTCGAAGCGCCGGCGGCCCCCGAGCCCGAACTGGAGGCCGCGTTCACCGCGCCCCAGTCCGAAGCGCCTGCCGAGGCCAAATCTGCGTCATCCAAGCCGGCAGCGAAGAGCAAGGCGACCGAAGCCGAACCCGAACCGCCGACGGAGCCTCATTCCGAGGCCCCGCCGGCCACGCCTGCGCCTAAAGCGGCGGCCAAGGCTACGGCGGCAAAGCCCAAGCCGGCTCGGGCCAAGGCGCCGGCTCCTCCGGCCAAGCGGACCGCCGCTGTGGCAAAGGCAGACGTCGATGGCTGAGATTACCGCGAGCCTCGTCAAGACCCTGCGCGACAGGTCGGGGGTGGGCATGATGGATTGCAAAAAGGCGCTGCAAGAGACCGGCGGGGACATCGAGGCCGCAGTCGACTGGCTGCGCTCGAAGGGCCTCTCGAAAGCGGCCAAAAAGGCCGACCGCGTCGCCGCCGAAGGCGCCGTCGCTCTTGCCCTTCGCGCGGACGGCGGGGGAATGACCGGCGCGTTGATCGAACTGAACGCGGAGACCGATTTTGTTGCGCGCAATGAGGGATTCCAGGCCGCAGCTCGATCGATAGCGACCACGGCCCTTGATGTTGACGGCGATGTCGCGGCCCTGCGGACGGCCAAGACCAAGGACGGCCAGGAAGTTGAAGCCTTGGTCACTGGGCTCGTCGCAACTATCGGCGAAAACATGATCCTGCGGCGTTCCGTCCGGCTGACCACGGAAAAGGGCGTCGTCGCCGGTTATATCCACCCAACCGGAGATGTCGGCCGCATAGGCGTGCTGGTGGCGCTGGAGAGCGTCGGCGACCAGACCGCGCTGCGTGATGTCGGCCGCAAGATCGCCATGCACATCGCCCACGCCAATCCGCAGTCACTATCGCCCGATGAATTGGATCCGGCGGTCGTCGAGCGGGAACGGGCGATTTTCGCCGAGCAGGCCGCCGCATCCGGCAAGCCCCCGAACGTCGTGGAAAAGATGGTCGAGGGTCGGGTCCGCAAGTTCCACCAGGAAGTGGTGTTGATCAAGCAGGCCTTCGTGATGAACCCCGACCAGACAATCGAACAGCTGATTGGGGATACCGCAACGTCGATCGGTGCTCCGGTGGCCATCAAGGGGTTCGCCCGCCTAGCGCTTGGCGAGGGAGTCGAAAAGACGCCATCAGGCGACTTCGCCGCCGAGGTCGCCGCGCTGGCCCGCTCGTAGGCAATCCTTCTATAGCAGGGGCGCGAGAGGCTATGGTCGCCGGCGCGACTCGCGAAGGGGTGACTATCAAGGATGACAGACGCCCCGCCCCCCTACCGCCGGGTCCTGCTGAAGGTCTCGGGCGAGGTGTTGATGGGCGATGCCGCTTTCGGAATCGACATGGCGACCCTGGACGCCGTGGCCGAGGACATCGCCCTGGTCATCAACCACGGTTTCGAACTTTGCCTTGTGGTCGGCGGCGGCAACATATTCCGCGGTGTCTCGATGGCGGGGCGGGGCATGGAGCGGGCCAGCGCCGACTACATGGGCATGCTGGCTACGGTAATGAACTCGCTGGCCGTACAGAGCGCGCTCGAAAAGCGCGGGGTCCACACGCGCGTTCAGTCGGCCATCCCCATGGACGCCATCTGCGAGCCCTACATCCGCCGCCGGGCCCTGCGGCATCTCGAAAAGGGAAGGGTGGTGATCTTTGCCGCCGGATTGGGGGCGCCCTTCTTCACTACCGACACGCCGGCCGCTCTGCGGGCGGCCGAAATGGGTTGTGACGCCCTGTTGAAAGGCACCAGCGTCGACGGGGTTTACACCGCCGATCCAAAAAAAGACCCACAGGCGAAGCGGCTCGATCGACTGAGCTATCAGGATGTGCTGGCCCAAGACCTTCGGTTCATGGACGCCTCGGCCATAAGCCTTATGCGCGACAACGCGATCCCGATCCTGGTTTTCTCGATCCGTGAACGCGGCAACCTGCTCAAGGTGCTGAGCGGTGAGGGGGTCTACACCACCATCACGGACCTGCAGCCGAGGGGCTGAAGGGGACGTTACAAGGGGTTGATGCCGATGGCCGCCGAAGAAAAGCCCGATCTGACGCGATACAGGGATCGCATGGACCGCGCAGTACTGGCGCTGAAAGAGGAATTCACCTCCTTGCGCACGGGCCGCGCCTCAGCGGGTCTGCTCGATCAGGTCCATGTCGAGGCCTATGGCTCCCAGATGCCCATCTCCCAGGTGGGCTCGGTTTCGGTTCCCGAGCCGCGTTCGATCACCGTCAGCGTCTGGGACAAAGGCCTGGTGGTTTCCGTCGAGAAGGCGATCCGCAATGCCGGGCTCGGCCTCAATCCGGTGGTCGAGGGACAAAATCTGCGCATTCCGATCCCGCCACTGACTGAGGATCGTCGCCGCGACTTGGCGAGGCTGGCCGGCAAATACGCCGAGCAGCAACGTGTCGCCATCCGCAACGTACGGCGCGAAGCCATGGAAGACCTTCGCCGCGCCGAGAAGGATGCGGCCATCGGCCAGGACGAACACAAACGCCTCGAGGTCGAGGTCCAGAAGCTGACCGACGGCGCGGTGCGGCGTGTGGACGAGACCTTGAATATCAAGGAACAAGAGATCATGCAGGTTTAACCGGGAGTCTTTGGGAAACGCCATGTCGCCAGCAACCGGCATGCACGACAGGGCGCCGGCCCCGGCGGCGGGCGGCGGCGGACTGCATGTCGCCATTATCATGGATGGCAATGGCCGCTGGGCCAAGCAGCGGGGCCTTCCCAGAACCTTCGGCCACCGCGCCGGCGTCGCCGCGCTGCGCCGCACCGTGGAAGGGGCGGCCGATCTGGGCATCCACACTCTGACCGTTTTCGGGTTTTCGACTGAAAACTGGCGACGGCCGATGACCGAGATCAGTGAACTGATGGGCCTCTTGAAGGCCTATTTCGACAGCGACCTTGCGCGGCTCGAACGCAACGGGGTGCGTGTCAGGATCGTCGGGCGCCGCAACGGCCTGGAGCCAGACATACTCGATATCGTCGAGCGGGCCGAGGCGCGCACCGCCGCCAACGACCGCTTTCACCTGCAGGTCGCCTTCAACTACGGCGGCAGGGCTGACATAACCCAGGCGGCCCGCAAGTTTGCCGAGGACGTCGCCAACGGCCTGGCCAAGCTCGAGGACCTTGACGAGGCGGCTTTCGAACAACGCCTTTCGACCGCCCCCTGCGCGGCGCCTGACGTGATCATTCGCACCAGCGGCGAGCGGCGCCTGTCGAACTTCCTCCTGTGGGAATGCGCCTATGCCGAGCTGATATTCCAGGACGTCTACTGGCCGGACTATGGACCTGAGCATCTCAAGGCCGCGCTGGCGGAATTCCGTTTGCGGCAGAGGCGCTACGGCGGGGTCGCTGTCGATGAAGTCCTTGCCGCGGGCTAGGGCTTTCGACTGGGAAAATTTCGGCGTCAGGGCGGCCTCAGGCATCGTCTTGGCGAGCGTTTCCGGGTGGGCTGTCTGGGTCTTCGACGAAAACGGGCCGTTGTGGCGCCGGGCGCCGTTCCCGATTTTGATCGCCGTCGCCGGAACCCTCCTTTCCATCGAATGGGCGACAATGGCCAGCCCAAGGCTGGCGGGCCGCGCGGCGGTGGTCACCGCGATGGCTGTGCTGGCCTCGATCTTCCTGACTTATCACCACCTTTATCCGGAAGCCTGGGCCTGCGTTGTCGTCGGCGCCCTGGCGGCAGCCGCAGTGGCCCGGGGCAGCGCCGTGAGAACCATCGACGCCGCCTATGGCGTTTTCTACATCGCTCCCGCCTGCATGATGATCGTCTGGCTGCGCGAAATGCCACAGGGCAGGGGTTGGTTGTTGATGCTTTTCGCCACCACCTGGGCGGCGGACATCGGCGCTTTTTTGGTCGGCAACCTTCTCAAAGGCGCCAAGCTCTGGCCAAAGTTTTCGCCCAACAAGACCTGGTCGGGATTCTTCGGCGGGCTGGTGGCGGCCACCGCCGCGGCGGTAGGCGTCGCTGCGACGTTCATGCACCTCTCGCTTCCGGGCGCGGCTCTGATCGGCCTGTTGGGAGGCTTGGCGACGATGGGCGGCGACTTTTGGGAATCGATGCTGAAGCGCCGGTTCGGGGTCAAGGATTCGGGTGACCTCATCCCCGGACACGGGGGATTGCTCGATCGCGTCGATGGGCTGATGTTCGCCGTCATGGTGTTCGCGGTCGCGCGTCTGGTGGTTTACTACGGCTGGGCCCACTGATGGCCGCCCGGACGGTGACCATCCTTGGATCGACGGGCTCGGTGGGCGTATCTACTCTGGACCTGCTGAGCCGCCTCGACGCCGAAATTGACTTTCTGGCGCTGACAGCTGGGCGCAATGTCGATCTGCTCGCCCGCCAGGCTTTGCGGTGGCGGCCAAATGTCGCGGTCATTCGCGACGAAGCCTTGCTGGTCCCGCTACGAGAACGTCTGGCCGGCTCCGGCATCGAAGCGGCAGCGGGAATCCACACCATCGAGCAGATCGCCGGAGAGGGGGCTGACTGGGTGATGTCGGCTATCGTCGGGGCGGCTGGACTGGCCCCGACCCTGGCTGCCGCCCGGGCAGGATCGATCCTGGCGCTGGCCAACAAGGAGAGCCTAGTGTGCGCGGGCCCGGCCCTGCTGGCCATAGCCAAGAAGGCCGGCGGTCGGGTCATCCCCGTCGATTCTGAACATTCGGCCATCTTCCAGGTGCTGTCGGCGGCCTGGGTCGACAAGGTGAAACGACTGATCTTGACCGCTTCAGGCGGTCCGTTCCGTAA
>JAYTRF010000246.1:0-3190 GCA_043746375.1 Caulobacteraceae bacterium
TGGCCAGAGCACAGTTCGCCATCCTCTACGGCGAGCGCTTCACCCGAGCCATGGCGTAAAAATGCCTCTCGCCCGGTCACACACGAAATTTCTGACAGACCCGCAGACGCGCCTCCCAGCCCCGGTAGAGCTCGCAGAAGCGGCTGTAGCGATAGCCGTCCGGGTTGGCGTCGATGTACTCGTCCCACAGGATCTGCAGGGTGACGTGCTTCTTCTTCAGCTCGCGGTTCAGCGCCGCCCAGTCGGGCTCGGCGCGCCGGCGATGGCCCTGCTTGGTTCCGGCCTCGCCGTAGAGCCGCACCTCGAGCGCGGCGTCCGTCAGGTCCAGCGGCAGCGGCCAGCTCAGGCCCGACGCCTCGAAGCGGCGCAGCATCTCGCGCAAGGTCGAGGGCGCTATGCCCGTGCGGCGGGCCACCTCCCGTCCGCCCAGCCCGGCGTCACGCGTCAGTCTCAACATCTCGCGCACACGGCGCATGGCGATCCTCTCCGTCGGCATCGGGTCCTCCTGAAAAGGAGGAACCCTAGCGTCGACGGAGCGCCCCGATCCCGCGTCCACTGGGCGGGATCATCTCGGAACGGTGGGCGCCATCATCCCGGAACGATGGGCGGGATCAAATCTGAATGGTGGGCGGCATCAAATCGGAATGCTGGGCGCGATCAGCCCGGAATGTATGAGGGTTCTGTTTGATCCCGCACGAGATCCTCGCTGGACCGATGGCCCGCGACCGGGCGGGATTGAACAGAAGCCTGATTGAACGAGGCCGCGGATCGAGCCCGCTATCTATGGGTTTTGTGTGCGGGTGAGGGTCGAACCGTGGGTCTATGTTCGGTCCCTGGCGGGGTGGTTCGCCGCCATTTTCTGGATTTTCGACCGTCCGCGGTGATGCTGGGCGCGCTGAAGCGGGGCGCCCGTCGGTGATAGTGGCGCCCGTCGCAGCTCTGCTTGTCGCAAGCCCAAGCGCCATCGACATCGTTGGTGATCAACGATGTTGGGCGGCGGCGCGAGTTGGCCGGGCGTGCACGTCATGAGCTATTCCATGGCTGTGTGCGCTGGAAGACGCCGGCCTGCGCGATGGCGCCCAGTTCGATCATGGGCCCGCCGCAATGGGGGCACAGATCCAGGGATTTTCCGGTGAGACGCAGATAGCGCTCGCGGTAGTTGGTCGCCTTCGGCGCCAGCGGCGGCGAAGCCGCCGCCAACAGCCGACGGCAGTCGGCGAGTTTCGCCGCGCGCTGGCCATTAGCCAGGTAGCCGTAGAAGCGGATGCGGTGGAACCCCTTCGGCATGACGTGAAGCAGGAAGCGGCGCATGAACTCGCCGGCCTCAAGCGTCATCACCTTGCTCTTGCCGTGATGTCGATAATCCTTCCAGCGGAAGCTGACACGCCCGTCGCTCAAGCCGGTCAGGCGGCTATTGGCGATGGCGACGCGGTGAACATAGCGGCCGAGATACTCAAGGACCTGTTCGGGTCCGCCGAAGGGGCGCTTAGCATAGACGACCCAGTTGATCTCACGCATCTCGGCTAGGCGCTGACGCAAGGCGTCGGGATCGGCCAAGCCGACTAAGGCGCCGAAGAAGCGCAGGCGTCCATCGTCGAAGGCGGCCTGCAGACGTTCAAGAAACAGCCTTCGGAACAGTCGTGACAGGACCCGGACCGGGAGGAAGAAGCCGGGGCGGCAGGTCACCCACCGTTGTCCGTCCAAGGACAGACCGCCTCCCGGCACGATGGCGTGGATGTGGGGATGGTGATGCAGGTTCTGCCCCCACGTGTGAAGCACGCCGACCATGCCGACCTCTGCGCCCAGGTGCTTGGGATCGGCGGCGATGATCCTGACGGTCTCGGCTGCGGCCTGGAACAGAATGGCGTAGACGACCGCCTTGTTCTGCAGGGCGATGTCGGCGATCGGCGCCGGCATGGTGAAGACCACATGGAAGTATGGAGCCGGCAGCAGTTCAGCGCGCCGATCCTCCAGCCACTGGGCGCGGGCCAGCCCCTGGCATTTTGGGCAGTGGCGATCGCGACAAGAGTTGTAGGCGACACGGACCCGACCGCAGTCGCCGCATTGTTCGACATGGCCGCCCAGCGCCGCCGATCGACAGGCTTCGATGGCCCCCATCACCCTTCGTTGGTCGAGGCTCAGACGCCCGGCTTGAGCGGTGCGCCAGGCGCTCCCGTGGTGGCGGAAGATATCCGCCACCTCCAGCGCGCCGCGCATCCGGCGCGCTCAGTTGGGCGGCGTCACGTTGAGCTGCAATCGATCCAGCGGACTGACCGTGCCGGCGATCACATTCGTAGCCACGCGCGTGTAGATGGCCGTCGTCTCCATCCGGCGATGGCCGAGCAAGACCTGAATGACGCGGATATCGGTCCCGGCCTCAAGCAGATGGGTGGCGAAGCTATGGCGCAGCGTGTGGACCGTGACCGGCTTGTCGATCTTCGCGTCGCGGGCGGCGATGCGACAGGCGGACTGCAGGGTCGATGAGCTGACCGGTTGATGCGGTTCGCGGCCAGGAAACAGCCACCGCCCTGGCTTGGCCAGCCGCCAATAGGCGCGCAAAATCCCCAGCAGGTTGGGCGAGAGCATGACATAGCGGTCCTTGCCACCCTTGCCGTTCTCGACCCGGATCAGCATGCGACCGCTGTCGATATCGCCAAGTCTCAAGGTGGCCACTTCCGCCACACGCAGCCCGGCCCCATAGGCCAAGGTCAGCGCCGCCCGATTACGCAGGCCCGGAATCGCCTCCAGAAAACGCACCACCTCGTCGGCGCTCAACACCACCGGCAGCTTCCTGGGCTCCTTGGCGCTGACGATGCGTTCGCAAATCCCGGGCCGTTCGAGCGTCACCCCAAACAGGAACCGCAAGGCGCAGGACACCTGGTTGATGTGGCTCCAGGACCATCCCAGCCCAATCAGGTGAAGCTGGTAGGCGCGGACCTCCTCAGCTCCCAGAGTCTCCGGCGATCGGTCAAAGAACCGGCTGAACTTCGCAACCGCATAGACGTATGATTGCTGGGTTGCTGGCGAAAGATTGCGCAACGTCATGTCGTCGATCATTCGGCGACGAAGCGGGGTCATCTGAGCCATCAAAGGCCTCCTGGCTTGGGTTGGTGTCGACAACCAAACCTTCTGCCAGGAGGCCGCTCAGGCCAAATCCAGCACTTCTCCCGCCTCAGCGGGTTCGTTCAAT
>JAYTRF010000247.1:0-4919 GCA_043746375.1 Caulobacteraceae bacterium
ATCGGCGGGGGTTTCCTGCGCCATGGCGCGCCCGCCGCCGCCGCCGACCTGATTGGCCAGATCGTCGAGGGGAAGGCCATTCTCGCCTTCGCCCACGCGGAGGCGCAGGGCCGCTATGACCTTGCCAACCTGAAGACCACCGCAAAGAAGCAGGGCGGCGGCTTCGTCCTTAACGGCCGCAAGGCGGTGGTCGCCGGGGCGCCATGGGCCACGCACCTGATCGTCACCGCCCGCACCGGCGGCGGCCAGCGCGACCGTGACGGTGTCTCGGTTTTCCTGGTCGAAAAGGGGGCAAAGGGCGTCGTCACCCGCGACTACCCGACCGTGGACGGCCGCCGCGCCAGCGAAATCCTCTTCGAGGATGTGGCCGTCGGAGCTGAGGCGCTGATCGGCCCCGAAGGCGGCGGCCTGCCGCTGATCGAGCGCGTGGTCGACGAGGCGATCGCCGCGCTCTGCGCCGAGGCCTGCGGCGTTCTGCGGCGGCTGCACGAAGGCACGGTCGAATATACCCGCCAGCGCAAGCAGTTCGGTCAGCCGATCTCGGCCTTCCAGGTCCTGCAGCACCGCATGGTCGACATGTTCATGCAGCTCGAACAGGCGGTTTCCATGACCTACATGGCCCACATCAAGCTTGGCGAACCCGCCGACGAACGCGCCAAGGCGATCTCGGCCGCCAAGGTGCAGATCGGCCGAGCCTGCCGGTTCGTGGGCCAGAACGCCATCCAGCTGCACGGCGGCATGGGCATGACCGACGAGATGGCGATCGGCCACTATTTCAAGCGGGCGACGATGATCGAGGGCCAGTTCGGCTCAGTGGACCATCATCTGGCGCGCTACGAGGCCCTGAGCTTCGGCGCCGGATAGCGCCCGCCGGGACCCGCCGCCTTGGCGCAGGCCTATGCACCCAGCAGTTCGCAGGGCCCGCCGCCGGAAGCCTTGCGCTCTCGCGTGGAAGCCGCCCTCGGCGAGCGATGGTTGCGATGGACTAGGCCGGACACCGGCCTTTCGGCCGCGCACCGCTTCGTAGTAGCTCTGGATGGCGGCGGAGGCGTTTTCGTAAAGGCCGCGACAACGCCCGAGACCGCCCAGCAGCTGCGCAACGAACGCCTGGCGCTGCGCAATGCACCCACAGCCCTCGTTCCCCACGTGCGGGCCTGGATCGATGACGGCGACGACTTTCCGATCCTGGTGACTTCCTAATTAGGCGGTCAGTGTCCTAGGCTGGATGTGGCGGTGTTCCAGGTTGGTTACGCCGCGTCCGGCCTACGGCCGTTTTGAACCGTTGCCACGCGATCACAGCCAAACCGCAACCTTCCCCCTTGCGGGGAATTACCTTGTAGCTACCTATCACCGTGATAGGTGGACTGGATGGAAAAACCGCCTGGAGAATGGAAGCCAGCCGATGCAACGGACAAAATCAGGGCCTGCGCTGCGTCCGATGATTTCGACATCGACCTTACCGCTCATGCGCGCGATCAAATGCTCGAACGCGGACTGCTCATGGGTGATCTACGCCACCTGCTGAAGCGCGGGTTCGTCTATGACCGTCCCGTGCCAGCCACTCGAAATGGCTATTTTAAATATTCCGCGGAAGGCACGACGCCGAACAGCGACGGCCGGTCCGTCAAAGCTGTGGTGATCCCAAGTGGAGACAATGCGCTCAAGATCGTGACCGTGATGTGGAGAGATGAAAAATGACGACCGTCGATTACCGTTACGATGAGTGCGGCCTCGACAACGTGATCCTGCAAGGGCTGCAAACGACTGTTGATGATGCGGGCGACACCGTGATCAACATCCAAAAGGTCAATCCGCTGCACCGCGTCATCACCCACGTCGTGGCGAGCAAGCCCACTGGGCTGCTGCCGAAGGAGATCCGATTCCTGCGCACAGAGCTTGGCCTCACCCAGGCTGAGTTGGGGCGCCTGGTGGGAAAGGACCCACAGACTGTGGGTCGGTGGGAGCGTGGCGAAACTTCGCCGGATCAAACCGAGGAAATGGTAATTCGCGCCCACGCGCTTCAAACTACCGCCGATCTCAGGGCGGTCCCTACGATGATCGAACTTGCCGAAATGACGGTGAAATCGGCAGCAACGGCTCCATTCCTGATCGACGCCAGCGATCCGAACAACTACCAGCCGCTGGCCGCCTGAAGGCGACGAAGACCGAGTCCAGCGGCAGCGGGACTCGCTCCTTCTTGCGCTAAACCATTTCTGACGACGCCCAGCGCTTGAGCAGGCTGGTGGAGGTGGCGGAAACTGAACGCCGCAGCCTAGTCAATGAGCGGCGTCAGCCAGCATCCAGCCCTCCTTTCCTGAGGTAGCCTTGCACAAGACCGCCACCGGTTGCGGCGCAGTGGCGGAACAGCCTAGCCTTGCGCCATGTCTCTTCGCGACTTCGCGCTGCTCGCTGGGATTTGCCTGGTGTGGGCGGCCAACAGCGTCGTTTCGAAGATCGTCATCTCGCATTTTGACGCGCCACCGCTTTTCTACGCCGCAGCGCGCTTCACCGTGGTCGTGTTGGCGACGCTGCCGTGGCTTTTCCCGGCCCCTCGGCCGCTGTGGCGGATGATCGTTGTCGGCCTGCTGATGGGCGGAGCCAGCTTCGCGTTGAGCTTCCTGGCCCTGAAAACCACCAGCCCGTCTGCCGGCGCCGTTGTGGGCCAGTTGGGCGTTCCCTTCGCCACGGGACTTTCAGTGGTGTTCCTGGGGGAGCGCATCCGCTGGCGCCGCGGCGTCGGCATTTTCCTGACCGTGGCCGGAGTCCTGGTCGTGATGTGGAATCCAGCCGGGCTGGCGCCCTCCGTCGGCCTGCTTTATGTCGCCGCCTCTGCGGTCACCGGCTCGGTCGGCGCGGTGATGATGAAGCAGATTGAGGGGGTAACGCCGCGCCAGTTCCAGGCGTGGGTGGGGTTCTCGTCACTTTGGCCACTGGCGCTGATTTCCGGTCTTGCCGAACACGGGCAGGGGGAGGTCCTCGCCCATGCGCTATGGCCCTTCGTGGCCGCCGTGCTGTTCTCCGGCCTTGTCGTGTCGGTCATGGCCCATACCGCCTATTACGGGCTGATACAGCGCTACGAGGTCAATTTGCTGCAGCCCCTGACCTTGATGACGCCTCTCGCCACGATCGGTCTTGGGGTGATCTTCACGCACGACGCCTTCGGCCTGCGCATGGCGGCGGGATCAGCCTTGGCTCTGGCGGGGGTGCTGATCATCGCCCTTCGGCCCAATCACGTCATGCCGCTGATTCTCTTGATCCGGAACCGCGCCCAGTGAAGCCGATCGCCGCCCCGTCGCCGAACTTCGACGCGCGGGTCAGGCCGCCCGACATGGTCGTGCTGCACTACACCGGCATGGCGACGGGCGAGGCGGCCCTGGCGCGCCTGACCGATCCGGCCTCGCGCGTCTCCGCGCATTACCTGGTCGAGGAGGACGGGCGCCTGTTCGCGCTGGCGCCTGAGGAGCGCCGCGCCTGGCACGCCGGCAAGGCGTTCTGGGGAGGTCAGACCGACATCAATGGAATTTCCATCGGTATCGAGCTGGTCAATCCGGGCCATGAGTTCGGTTATCGGCCATTCCCTGCGCGACAGATGGAGGAGCTTGTCGCCCTGCTGAGTGGAATCCGCGGCCGCTGGACGGTGCCGAACTCGCGCATTCTCGGCCATTCCGATGTCGCGCCGACCCGCAAACAGGACCCGGGGGAACTTTTCCCTTGGCGCGACCTGGCCATGGCCGGCCACGGCCTTTGGGCAGAGCCGCCGGCCGCGCCGGGCGAGCCTCTGGCCGTCGGGGCGGACGGGCCGGGCGTGTTCGCGCTGCAGGCGGGCCTGACGCGCCTCGGCTACGACCTTGCGCCCTCGGGCACCTATGACGACGACACCGTCACCGTGGTGCGCGCCTTTCAGCGCCACTGGCGTCCCGCCCGGGTGGATGGGGCGGCCGACGGCGAGACCCGGTCGCGGTTGATGGCGCTTCTGCGGCTGGCCAGTGGATGATTGGGGCCGATCTGCCCTTCGATCTCGCCGCGGAAGACTTGGCGATGCGCGTCGGCGAACTTGAATTGAAGCCGTTGGAAGATGGGGACGCCGGCGATCTGCTGCGCCATTTCGCCGACCCGCGCGTGACGCGGTTCATGGATATCGAGCCCCTGACGCAATTGGACGAAGCGGCCGAGATCATCGATTGGGCGCGGACCCTGATGGACCGCGGCCAGGGCCTGCGTTGGGCGATCCGGCAGGCGGGGACCGGGGTTTTTGTCGGCACCTGCGGTTTCAATGCCTTGACCTGGGATCGTGGCCGCCGCGCCGAGGTCGCCTATGACGTGGGCTGCGCCTGGTGGGGACGCGGTGTGATGGCGCAAGTATTGCCGGCGATGATCGCCTTCGCCTTCGAGCGCCTGGCAATGCATCGCATCGACGCCATGGTCACCCCCGGCAACGACCGCTCCTGCCGCCTGCTCGAACGCCACGGTTTCGCCCGCGAAGGGGTCCTGCGCGGCTATGGCTATTGGAAGGGCGCCTTCCACGATCAGATCGTCTATGCCCGCCTTGCCCCGACAGCCGGTTCGTGACGCCTGAGTTCCCGTCGAAATCGCTGCGTTCGCGCCCAGCAGGCTTGATGGTGAGTCCGCGCCCCGACTTGACGCGCCAGGCCGGGGCGGCCACCGTGCAGAGGGACCAGACGGCTGGGCGGTCGCCCTTTTTCCGCAAGGTAAGGGGAGGAAAGTCCGGGCTCCACGGTGACAAGGCGGCGGGTAACGCCCGCCGGGGGTGACCCCAGGGATAGCGCCACAGAAAGCAAACCGCCTTTTCAGGTCGCAAGACCTCAAGGGCAAGGGTGAAAGGGTGGGGTAAGAGCCCACCGCGGACCGGGCAACCGGGACGGCATGGCAAGCCCCGCCTGGAGCAAGACCGAATAGGG
>JAYTRF010000248.1:0-4267 GCA_043746375.1 Caulobacteraceae bacterium
TGGCCAACGAAGATCGACAGAGGAAAATTCCATGGGCTGATACAGGCGAAGACCCCGCGCCCGGCCAAGCTTAGCTCATTGAGTTCTCCCGTGGGTCCAGGCAGTCGGACGCAGCCCGCGTGGCGGCGCGCCTCCATCGCGTAATAGCGGCAAAAGTCGACCGCCTCGCGAACTTCGCCCAAGGCGTCCGCGATGGTCTTGCCGGCCTCGCTGATCGCCAGAATCATCAACGCCGCGCGGTCGCGTTCAATGAGATCGGCGAGCCGATCCAGGATCGTTGCGCGTTCGTCGGCGCCGCGCGCGTCCCACGCCGCCTGAGCAGACTGGGCAAGGTCGATGGCGCGGACGACATCTTGTGGCGAGGCGGCGACGACCTCACCCACGACAGTGCGGTCGTCGGCGGGATCGCAGAGGGGCCTCGCCTGACCTTTATGATTTCGGCCGCCGACAATCGGGCCGCTCGTCGGCAGGGCCGGCCATGCGGTCCGCATCGAGGCAATCAGCCCACCAACCACCCCGGCATCCGATAGATCCAACCCGTGCGAATTTCGGCGACCCGGCGCGAAGAGATCAGGCGGCTTTGGAATAGCCGGGTGAGAGGAATAGTTGGAGCGCTCGGCGGCCTCGATCGGATTGGCCAGCAAGGCGTCGTCGGACACGCTATCGTCCGCGATCTGATGGACGAAGCTGGTGTTGGCGCCGTTTTCCAGCAGCCTGCGCACCAAATAGGCCAGTAGGTCCCGGTAGCCGCCTACCGGCGCGTAGACCCGCACGGCCACGCCGTCTTGGGCCATCAGCTCGCGGTAAAGACCCTCGCCCATGCCATGCAGACGCTGGAACTCGAAGTTCCGGCGCGTCCCGGCTCGCTCAAGAACCGTCGCCACGGTCAGCGCATTGTGGGTCGCGAAGGCGGAAAACAGCGAATCATCGTCGAGCATGGCGGCGGCGCAGGCGACGTAGCTGACGTCCGTGCCGCTTTTGCGGGTAAACACTGGATAGTCTGCCAGACCCCTTTCCTGGCAACGCTTGATCTCGCTGTCCCAATAGGCTCCCTTGACTAGGCGCACCATCAGGCGCCGACCAGTCGCCCGCGCCAGCGCCCCGCTCCAGGCGATCACCGCGGGAGCCCGCTTCTGGTAGGCCTGGACCGCCATGCCCAGGCCGTCCCAGCCGTTCAGTTGCTGATCGCGCGCCGCGCCTTCGATGATGCTCAGGGACATTTCCAGCCGTTCGCTCTCTTCCGCATCGACAGTCAGCCCAACGCCCCCGGCTTTCGCCGCGACGGCCAACTCGATCAGCCGCGAGGTCAGATGGGGAACTGCGACGTCGGCTTGGAAAAACTCATACCTGGGATGCAGGGCCGACAGCTTTACCGAGACATTGTCGCGCAGATGCACGTCGCCCTGCCCGTGTGTGGCTTTGGCGACCTCGCCGATGGCGGCCAGATAGGACGCGAAATAGGCGTCCGCATCTTCTTTTGTCCTGGCCGCCTCGCCAAGCATGTCGAACGAATAGCGATAGGCGCGATTGGCCCCGCGATCGGCACGGCGCAAAGCCTCGTCCATGTCGCGGCCAAGCACGAACGCTTGCCCCATCGTCTGCATTGCGGCGGTCACCGCAGCGCGAACCGCCGGCTCGCCCACCCGCGCGACGAGGCCGCGCAGGGTCCCCGCCTTGTCACCGGCCTCGCTGAGGGCTTGCGCCAGGATCAGGCCGAGGGTGGCGCCATTGACCATCAGGGAATGCGTCGATCCGACATGGGCGCGCCAGTCGCCGGCGGCGAGCTTGTCGCGGATGAGCGCGGCGGCCGTGCCCGCATCGGGAATTCTCAAATAGGCTTCGGCCAGGCCCAGGAGTGCAGCGCCCTCTTCGCTTGAGAGGCTGTATTCCTGAAGGAACTGGTCGACCCAACCGGCCTGGCCTGGCGCGCGGAGGCCAGCCAGGAGGCCTCTGGCACGCGACGCCAGCCGTTCGCGCGCCGCAGGTGTCGGCCGCGAAGCCTCGGCGAGCGCTGCCAGCGCCACGCTCTCGGCGATGCGATACTGCGCGGGGATGGCTGTTCTGGCGTCGTCGAGAGGCGTATTTCGGGGCAAATGTTCGGACTTCTTAGGATCGCCAACGCGCCACGCACCGTAGGCCGGTTTTGCATGGACGCAATTTGGCCCATCGGAAAATACAGTCTGCCCTTCAACCCTACCAAGAGGAACCCGCCGTGATCCGCGCCATCTGCCTGGCTTGCGTGATTTCAGTCATCCCTGCGGCCCAGCTGTGCGCCCAGGAGGCGATCGCCACCGCATTCAGCGGCCGCGACGCGCCGGATGCATCCGCGATTCCGCCCCCCAAGCCGCTCGACCAGGACCGGCCGGCTTACGACGATCGCGGCGCGCCGCTGGTGATCGGCGCCTGCGGTCCGACGGGGCCAGGCAAGAACGGTGAAACCGCGGATCACAAGGCCCATGGTGAGATTGAGGCGGGAGTCGGAACTGGCGGCTATCGTCACCTCGGCGGCGTGGTCTGCCAACCTATCGGCGATAACGCTGCGGTGACCATCGCCGCCGGCCAGACCCAGTGGCGCGAGGGACGCCGACGGTGAACGGCGGTGCCTAATCGCGAAGCGCGCTCTCCAGCAGTCCGAGAGCCGCGCGCGCAAACGCTTCCATGTTGGCCAGCCTCACAGGCTCCCCCGTCTCAAGGGTGCTCGCCATCGCCAGCGGCCCGCTGAGCGCCACGCAGGTGTGGCCTGCCGCGTCGCCGTAGCCGTTGCCGGTCGGTCCGGCCGCGCCGGTCTCCGACAGCCCCCACGTCGCTCCAAAATTTTCCCGGGCCGTCTGGGCCAGGAGTTCCGCGTAGGGCTGGCTGGCCGAACGCATGCCGGCGACGGCCTCGCGCGTCAGACCCAAGAGGCTCATCCGCGCCTTGCCGGTGTAGACCACCGCCCCGCCCAGAAAAAAGCGGCTGGCCCCTGGAACGGCCAGAAGGGCCGCGCAGATCAGGCCCCCGGACGAGGACTCGGCGACAGCGAGGGTTTCGCGCCGGTGGACGAGGCGGGCTGCGATAGACCGGGCGAGGGGGGGGAGATCGGAGGGCATCGGCTAAGGTTTCCTCATGGCGGCGGCCCAAACTGATGGACAGTATCGCGCCGGGCAAGCAAGACCACGGCATGGCCCTCCCGCTCGCGCAATCCACGCTAGGCCCTCTGTCGGACTGGCCGTTCCTGCCCCGCAACGCGCCGCGCATCGTCGGCGGCGAAGGCGCCTGGCTGATCTGCGATGACGGAAGCCGGATTCTAGATGCAGCCGGCGGGGCCATCGTCGCCAACATCGGCCATGGGCGAGCCGAGGTGGCGCAGGCCATCGCCAAAGCGGCCACCGGTCCGTCCTACGTCGTGCCGACATGGCGCACGCCCCAGCGGGAGGCGCTGGTCGAGCGGCTGCGCAGCAACTGGCTGCCGGCTGGGCTGCATAACGTCCACCTGACGTGTGGAGGTTCCGAAGGGATGGAAGCGGCGCTGAAGATCGCGCTGCAGCACTTCGCGGCCGTTGGCGATACAGCGCGCACCAAGATCCTGGCTCGAGAGACATCCTACCACGGCACGACGATCAGCATGGCGGCGTTTTCCGGCCATCCGGGACGCAAACGCGGCCTGGAGGGCTTCCTGCCGAAGTTTCCCTACGCGCCTACACCAAACCCGCTGCGATGCCCGCTCGGCCGCTACCATCCCGACGCCGGCCATTTCTATCTCGCCGCGACCCGCGCGGTGATCGAAAACGAAGGGCCGCAGAGGGTCGCGGCCCTGGTCGTCGAAGCGATCACGGGCTCCAGCGGCGGAGCCATCGTGCCGCCAGCTGACTATCTGCCCGGCATCCGGGCCCTGTGCGATGAATTTGGCATCCTGTTGATCTTCGACGAGGTGATGACCGGATTTGGCCGCACGGGCGCGAAGTTCGCCTGCGAGCACTGGGACGTGACCCCAGACATTCTGGTGGCGGGCAAGGGACTGGCCGGCGGCTATGCGGCGATCACCGGAGTGTTCGCCACTCCGCGCGTCGCGGCGCCAATCGCTGCGGCCGGGTACGATGTGATGTTTCACACCTTCGCCGCCCTTCCCTCTGCCTGCGCCGCCGCTGACGCGGTGCTGGCGATCATCGAGCGCGACGATCTGGTCGGGCGCGTCAATGTCCTGGGGCCGCGCCTATCCGCCCGGTTGCGAAGTCTGCTTGAGCAACATCCGCACGTCGCTGAGGTGCGCGGCATGGGCCTGTTGCAG
>JAYTRF010000249.1:0-1612 GCA_043746375.1 Caulobacteraceae bacterium
ACCTGCCCGGCGCGCAGGTGCGAGGCGACCTCGCGAACCTTCGACATGTCGGTTCCCGAGATATAGGCGGCCAGACCGTACTCGGTGTCGTTGCCGACCTTCACCGCTTCCTCGACGCTGTCGTAGCCGAGGATCGAGACCACCGGCCCGAAGATTTCCTCCTTGGCCACGGTCATGTCGTTGGTGACGTTGGCGAACACCGTCGGCTTGACATAGAAGCCCTTGTCGAGGCCATCGGGACGCCCGGCCCCGCCGGTCACCAGGGTCGCGCCCTCGTCGATACCGGCCTTTATCAGGCGCTGGATTTTTTCCCACTGCGTCTTGTTGACCACCGGGCCGAGCTGCGAATTGCCGTTGGGATCCCCGACCGTTGTCGACTCTGCCGCCGCCTTGGCGATGACGATGGCCTCATCCATCTTTGCAGCCGGGACCAGCATCCGCGTGGGCGCGTTGCAGGACTGACCGGAGTTCTGCATCACGTGGCGCACGCCGCCGCCGACGGCGGTTTTCATGTCGGCGTCTTCCAGGATGATGTTGGGGCTCTTGCCGCCCAGCTCCTGCGAGACGCGTTTGACCGTTGCGGCGGCGTTCCTGGCCACTTCGATGCCGGCGCGCGTCGAGCCGGTGAACGAGACCATGTCGATGCCGGGATGGCTTGAAATGGCCGCGCCGACTTCGGGGCCGGTGCCGTTGACCATGTTGAAAACGCCAGGGGGGACCCCCGCCGCGTCCATGACCTCGGCCCAGATATAGGCGCTGAACGGCGCTTCTTCCGACGGTTTGAGGACCATGGTGCACCCGGTGGCCAGGGCCGGCACGACCTTGCAGGCGATCTGGTTGATCGGCCAGTTCCAGGGCGTGATCATGCCGCAGACGCCGATCGGCTCCTTGACGATGCGGGTCGGGCCGCGGTCTTCCTCGAACTTGTAGTTCTTGAGCACCTCGATGCCGGTCGCCAGGTGAGCCATGCCGATCGGGGCCTGGGCGTTCTTGGCCAGGCTGGCAGGCGCGCCCATCTCTTCGGTAATGGCGCTGGCGATGTCGCCGAAACGCTTCTGATATTCGCCCAGCACCCGCTGCAACAGCTCGATACGCTCCTCGCGGCTGGTCTTCGAATAGGTTTCGAACGCCTTGCGCGCGGCCGTAACGGCCGCGTCGACATCGGCGGCCGAGCCGGCGGAAATGTGGCCGCATACCGCTTCGGTGGCCGGGTTGATGACGTCAAGGCTCTTGGGTGTCTTGGGGTCGACCCATTTCCCGTCGATGTAGAATTTCATGTAGTCGCGCATGTGATCTCCTTGGACGCCGTCCCACCAGGCCCGTGGCTCTTGCAAAAGGGGCTCTTGCTGAGCCGCGCATATTAGTGATCGCGGTTCAGACTGAAAGTCCCTTGCGCAAAAACCGTGTCGATTGGATGGCGGGCTTCCAGGTTCGTCATTGTTGCGGCGGCGCCAACGCCCCGCTAAAGCCACCCCACGCAAAGGGAAGAGCCATGGTCGCGATCGGGGTTATCCTGGTATTTGTCGTCGTCATCGGGGCCTTGAATTACTTCGAGTTCGGCCGGGTCGATTGAACCGGCGGTGAGCGACGCCGGCTGGGCCCTGGTCACCGG
>JAYTRF010000250.1:0-18991 GCA_043746375.1 Caulobacteraceae bacterium
AGAGCGACTCCGGTCAGCCTATGGAGGATGGAGGCGGCCATGGTGACGTGCCAGCGCCAGATCGAAAGATGGGGCGAGAGCGGGTGCGCCCTGGTCGGCGGCAAGGCTTCAGCCATCGGCGTGCTCACGGTCCCTTCGCCGCCCCTTCCAAAAGCGCGGCGACTTTTAAGCCGCGCCCGGGGCGTGTCAATCAAACGGGCGTCTGATTTAGCCAGTCGGTAGAGCGCATCTGATCGAGCCGCGACGCCGTGCGCCTGAATTCGAACGCCCGGTCGCCCTTTGGGTAGAGGTCGGCCGGTTCGCCGTCGGCCAGGACCACAAGCCGCGCCCGGGCCTCGTAGAGGGTGTCGATCAAAATGGCCAGGCGGCGGGCGGCGTCCCGCTCGCCTGGCGCCAGGCGAGGGACTGCCTCGAGGAAGACGGTGCCGAAGCGTTGGGCGATGGCCACGTAGTCCGGGGCCGCCAGAGCCTGCACGCACAGGCTGGCGAAGTGAGCGCGTAGGCGACCACCGCCGGCGCGGGGCCAGTGAAGGCGCCGGCCAAGCACCGCCAGGGTTACCCCGGCGGGCTCTTCGGCCCCGATCTCGCGCCACAGCCGGTCGAACCCCGCCTCGCCGGCGGCGTCGATCGGTGAAAACCAGGTTCCGGCTGCCCGCAGCCTTTCCAGCCGATAGTCACGCGCGCCGGCTACCGGCACGACTTGCGTCCGCGCCTTGAGCATGGCGATGAACGGGATGAACAGGCCACGATTGATGCCATCGAGATAGAGATCGTCAGGCGGCCGGTTGGATGTCGCCACCAGGGTCACGCCGGTCGCGAACAGGGCCTCGAACAGGCGGCCTAGAATCATCGCGTCGGCGATGTCGGTGACTTCGAGTTCGTCGAAGCACAACAGCCGCACGTCCCGGGCGATCAGCCGGGCGACCGGAACGATCGGATCGTCACCGCCGGTGCGGCCGAATACCCTGCGACGTTCGGCGCCGTCGCCTTCGCGCCATGCGTTCACCAGCCGGTGAATTTCACCCATGAAAACATGAAAATGGACGCGGCGCTTTCCCGCTTCGGGAGCCGCTTCAAAGAACAGATCCATGAGCGCGGACTTGCCGACGCCGACAGGCCCCCAGAGGTAGGCGCCTTTGAGGGCCGGGCGCTCACCGAGAAGCCTCGGACGCCCCGCGTCCCGCATTTCCGTTTCGAGGCGGGACAGCGCCTTGAGCGCGCCGACCTGTGCGGGATCGTCGCTCCAGCTGCCGTTGGCGATGCGGCGGCTATAGGCGTCTAGGAACACCGGCGCTTCCTTTAGGCGCCCAGTTCCTTTTCGACGAAACGGTAGGACTGGGCTTTTTCGCAGGCGCAGCCGCGCATGACGCCTTTGCCCGTCCACCAGATCAATGTCGGATAGGCGAAGCGGATGCCGTTGTCCTTGAGCAGCGGCCGCAGGTCGTCGACGCTCCTGCGTCCAGCCTCGATGACCGCAGTGCGCGCCACATCGTTGTCGGCCGGGGGCAATCTTGGCGCCGTCCAGGCGTCAGGCGGAGTCACCGCCAGCCACTGCTGCAGCAGGCCCCAGTTTCGGTTGACCCACAACTCGGCCACCGTCGCGCGCTCAGCCGGTGTTGACTTGGCGACTCCGTTGAGATCGGCCCTGGCGATGACGATCACCCGGGTGTCGACGCCGGCCGCTTGCAACTTTGGAAACTCGACCTTCTCAAAGCGAATGCAGTCGGGACAACTCCGATAGGAGACCATGTACAATCTCGCGCCCGGCAGGTGCGGCGAGACCCATCCCGAGCCATCGAGAATACGCGCGATCTGCGCCTGATGGGTCCTGATGGTGTGCGGCCGCCAGCGCAGGTCGAGGCTCCACAGGGCCCACAAGCCGCCGATGACAACGACCATGACCAGGACGCTGACCAGCCACAGGCGAAAAGGTTTCATCGCCGCTCTCCCAAACCGCGGCACGATGCTTCACCCGCCCACGTCCGGCGGTCAACCAGTTCAGGGCCGGTTGCAAGCGGCGGGAGTCGTCTTTGCCAGCATTCACTGTGGTCCGTTATTTTCCGCGTCTGCTCCGTCGCGTTCCTCTTGGGCGTCGTCGCCGCGTTTGTTGGGTTTCCCCGCAGGTGGAGGAGCAACGCCAATGCCCTTAAGAACGCCTTGCAGCACGCCGCCCGTCCCCTCCCGGCCATTTTGGGGAGGAGGGCCTATGGGCGTAAAGCTTGGCGGCTTCACCTGATCCTGAACCGCTGACCATTCCCCGACCGTCATCGCCCACGGGAACGGCGAAGTTGTGTTTGGGAAACCACCCGCTCTATCGGCGTGGCACTCGAAACAGCCAAATCCAGCGGTCGAGACACCGGGCGTGACCTGCTTTGCCCTATCCACCTTGGCGCCCCGATAGTTGCTCACGAGCGCAATCTCGCTCGGCACTTTATCGATCAGCACGCCGTTGGTGTCGACGGCGAGACCGGCGATCAGCGGAAGCGGTGAGCGGGGGTCCGGACTGGCGTCTCGGCCAAGGACAAAGTTACCAGCTGCCGGCAGAGGCCCGAAAATGAAGACCTCATAGGCATTGAAGGTTTTGCCATCGACGACCGTATTGTCATAGCTCATCAGGACAAAGAAGTCCTCAACGACCTTTATGCCAAGTCCAGGCACCTCGCCCTTCAGCTTAACGAAATATCCAAAGGTGGCCCGGGAACCGCCCGCGTTCACAACTTGAGAATTCCCGATAGCCTCAATGAAGCCGGGCCGCCCTTGCATTTGCATAGGGTCCGAGACCCCCGGGGTGATGCCCGAGCGCGCGCTTATCCCGTTGAAGAAGTCGTTGGGGACGGTAGTCCACGCACCGGGCGTGGGACTGCCGGGGCTTACCATGGGTGCGATCTCGACCTGGGTCGGCGGATTGGCCGGCGTGAACCCCGCCTGGCTGTTGAGGAAGGAGCCGACGGTCGTGCCCGACTGAGGGTGGGCGGGAGGTGCGAGAACGATCACCGTTAGCACGGTGCTGATGCCGAGGCCCCCCATTCGGAGGGCGCGCCTCATGCCGGGGGGAAACACCGCAGTCGCCTACTTCCGTAACGACAGAAAGTCGCCTCGCGCCGGCGAGCCGCTAAGTATCGCCTGATAGGTGCCGGAGGCCAGCTTCGGCTCCACAGTGGTAATTGTCACCACGCCAAGCTCCACCATGTGTTCGGAGAGCAGTTGGCCCGTCCCAGGGTCAGTGAAGCTTTCCACGACACGCTGAACGCTCATCTGGTCGCCGGGCGAGACGCCCGCCTCGCTGCCTGCATTGACATAGATGACGCCGCCCTCGGCCTTGACTACCTGACCGCGCCAGGGAACTTCGGCGAGAGCCGCCGCAACCTCGACCACCGCATCGTTAAGCGCTTTGCGGGTAGCGTCCCCCAGGGGGGTGTTGAAGAACTGGTTGGTGGAGATAGGCACGCCGCCGTAGCCAGTGCTCAGTCCGAAATTCATACTGCTTAGCTGGCGGTGAACCTTGAATGCCTTGATCACGGCGCCGGTGCGGGTATCGACGATGCGAAGATCAATGCCTATTCCGCCCTTGCTGCGTCCGATATTGAATGCGGTTGCTCCCCCGATACTCAGCCCGCCGCCGTTGCCGCCAGTTGGCGCGGTGTAGTCGGTAATAGAGCCGACAAGGAGGTACTGAGCCGGCAGGACATGCCCAGGAAGAGGAGCGGCCGAACCGCTAGTTACCCCAGACTTGCCCATGTCCATTTCAGTGATCATCTGAGCTACTGCATCGCGCTCAACGACGATGAATCGATCGCTCTCGCTCAACGCAGTCGTCAACATGGCGGCAATCGGACCGCCGACATTCGTGGCGCTAGAGTTAGCGAGCGGTCCGATGACATCTATGCCGCCAACGGCAACCGTCCGGCGCGGCCCCGGAATCTGCGGGATTTCTCCGGTGAGTATATGTACGCGGGCTTGGGATGGTGATTCCGCGCGGGACGCCATTGGCAACGCCGAAAGAAACGCAAGAGCGATCACGAGAGCGACCCTGCGGCCCGTCACGTTCCAACGCGCCATGACCTCCTCCTCTCTGCCCTTCAAACCCCGCAACGCGAAACCGCTGGCGTTCACCGGGAGACGTAATCGACGGGCCCACCTACTGACGCTTGCTGGGGCTGCCACGCTATCACAGCTAAGCTTCGTTGGCCAACACCGCTCGTGGCGCTTGCCGCCGACCCCGTGGCGCGTTCATGCTCGGCCATGGCCTACGAATCCTCGGCCCCGCCATTCCTGCGCGCCCTTCGTCCGCCCGCGCATATCGTCGACACGCTGATCGTCGAGAGGGCGCCGAAGCTGGCCGCCACGGCGGCGTGGCCCCTCTTGCGGCCGATGCTTTATGGCCTTCTCGACTACGCCAAGGCGCGGCGTATGGCGGACGCCATCGCCCCGCTCAGCGGCCGTGCGGCGCTGGACTTCGTCGCGGCCCTCCTGAGCGTGAAGGTGTGTGTCCACGGCCTGGAACGAGTGCCGGCCAAAGGTCGGCTGATCGCCGTATGCAACCACCCCACCGGCATCGCCGACGGCGTGGCGGTTTATCAGGCGCTGAAGGCGGTGCGGCCGGAGGTGGTGTTCTATGCCAATTCCGACGCTCACCGCGTCGCCCCCCGGCTCAGCGAGGTGCTGATCCCGGTCGAGTGGGTCGAGGAAAAACGCACTAGGGCGCGCACCCGCCTGACCCTATCGATGACCCGCGAGACTATGGAAGCCGAGCGCGCGCTAGTAGTCTTTCCCGCCGGGCGCCTGGCCAGGAAAACCCCCGGCGGCGGCGCGAGTGACCCGACCTGGGCGAGCAGCGCGTTTTCAGTCGCGCGGAAATACGAGGCTGAAATTCTGCCTATGCACTTGGCGGGACCGTGGTCGGCCCTTTTCCACTTCTTCCATGATTTTTCCACAGAGCTGCGCGACATGACCCTGTTTCACGAGCTGTTGAACAAGCGCGGCAAGACCTTTTCCCTGACCATCGGCCACCCGGTGGCCCCCGTCGCGCTGCCTCTGGATGCGGCGGAGGCTGCCCGGGCGATGCGCGATTATGTCGAGCGGGTACTGCCCGTCTCTCCCGACCGGCCTTTTGCGTGATCGTGTTGGCGGACGGCGATTTTCGCCTCGGGATCGAGGCCGAGACAGCCCATCTGGGCGCAGCCATCGGGGCTGAACTGGCGCTGGGTGAAGCGGTGTGCCTCAACGGGCCCCTCGGCGCAGGCAAGTCGGTGCTGGCCAGGGGCCTGATCAGAAGCCTTTGCCCGGGCGAAGGCGATGTCCCCAGCCCGACCTTCACCCTCGTGCAGACCTATACCGGGTCAGCCTTTCCCGTCGCCCACTTTGACCTCTATCGCCTGATCTTGGCCGACGAGGTATTCGAGCTTGGCCTGGACGACGCCCTGCGACACGGTGTGGCAGTGATCGAGTGGGCCGATCGGCTGGGGCGCCACCTGCCGGCCAATCGCATCGACGTCGACATAGCGCGGGACGGCGAGGCGCGCAGAGCGCGTCTGACCTGCCATGGAACGTGGGAAGGCCGGCCGATTGACGTTTGATCGCGAGGAGTCCGCGCGGGGGTTCCTCAGCAGCGCGGGGATGGCCGCCGCCGCGCGCGAGCCCTTGGCCGGCGACGCTTCCACCCGGCGCTACGAGCGTCTGCATAGGGGCGACGACGCCAGCCTGATCTTCATGGACCAGCCGCCGTCGTTGGAGACCCAGCCCTGTCCGCCGCTGGCCACTGACGATGAGCGCCGGGCGTTGGGCTTCAACGCCATGTACCGGTTGGCGGCGGGCCGCGTGGAGGCCTTTGTCGCCTGCGCAGGGTATCTGCGAGGAGCCGGACTTTCCGCCCCGAGGGTGGTCGCGGCGGATCCGCCGGCTGGGTTCGCGCTGCTTGAGGATCTCGGCGATGATCTCTACGCGCGGCTGATTGTGGGGAGCCCGCAAGAGACGCGGCGTTATCAGGCCGCCATCGACGCCCTTATCGTGCTGCACGGCGAGACGCCGCCCGATGTGCTTGAGGCGGACGGCGCGCGATGGCCATTGTTAACTTATGACGAACTGGCGTTGCAGACCGCCGGCGGGTTGTTCCTCGAGTGGCTGCCGCAGCTGAAGCCAAGCCTCGCTTTCGACGAGGAGGCCAAGGCGGCCTGGGAGGCGCTCTGGGCGCCGGTGTGGGCGCGGGCGGCTGCGGGAGCCAGTGTCTTCTGCCACCGTGACTATCACGCCGAAAACCTGATCTGGCTTCCCGATCGGGTTGGCGCGGCGCAGGTCGGCATGCTCGATTTTCAGGACGCGGTGCGCGCCCATCCGGCGTGGGACCTGTCGATGCTGTTGCACGATGCGCGGCGGGATGTCTCGCCGGCGCTCGAAGCGGCGGCGCTGACCCGCTATCTGGCGGCGCGGCCATCCATGGACGCCGAAGCGTTGCGCGCCGACTTTCATGCCCTCGGGGCCCTCAACATGGTCCGCATCCTTGGCATTTTCGCTCGCCTGATCGTCCGGGACAGAAAACCACGCTATGGCGCGTTCATGCCAAGGCTCTGGCGCTATCTTGACCGCTGTTTGGCGGATTCTCCGCCCGCCGGTCTCGAGGCATGGCTATCGCGCCACGTGCCGGCCGAGGATCGCGGGTGAGCGCGCCGCGCGTGGCCATGGTGCTGGCCGCCGGTCTTGGCGTGAGAATGCGGCCGCTGACCGATGATCGGCCCAAGGCGCTGGTGGAAGTCGCGGGCCGGACCCTCATCGACCACACGCTCGACCGGCTCGCGGCGGCAGGGGTGACGCGCGCAGTGGTCAATGTGCATGCCTTCGCCGATCGGCTCGAGGCTCACCTGAAATACCGGCGCGATATGGAAATCATCGTTTCCGATGAGCGGGCCTCGCTCCTGGACACGGGCGGTGGCGTAAAACAGGCGCGGTGCTGGCTCGGCGAAGAACCAGTCTGGGTCGCCAACAGCGACTATGTGTGGATCGAGGAGGGGCCGCCGGCCCTGGGAAGGCTCGCCGCCGCGTGGGATTCCGCGCGGATGGATGCCTGCCTGATCGTCATTCCCAAGGCGCGCACGCTTGGCTTTGCCACCGCCGGCGACTTCGCCATGGCCGGCGATGGCCGACTGACCCACCGGGGGGCTCTGGCCGAAGCGCCCCTGCACTGTTTCGGCATACAGATTCTCGACCCAACGCGGGTTTATGCTCAGCCGCGGGCGGCTTTCTCGCTGCTTCAGGTTTGGCTGGAGGCTGCGGCGCGGGGAAGGCTTTTCGGCGTAACCCCCGGTGGCTTCTGGATGCAGGTCGGCGATCCGGCCGCGCCGGCCGCGGCTGAGGCGCGACTGACCGGCGCCGACCAATGACCACCTTTCTCGAACTACCAGCGCCTCGGTGGCTGACCATCCCCGCCCATCGGCCGTTTCTGGATGATCTGGCCGTGGGTGTGACCCGGGCGCTCCAGCCGCTCGGACCAACGGCCCTGGCCGATGCGGTGATCATGGTGCCGACGCGGCGCGCGGCGCGGGCGCTGGCCGAGGCGTTCCTGCGGGCAGGATCTACAAGGGCCATCTTGCTCCCGCAGATCCGCGCCATCGGCGACCTCGATGAGGGCGAGGCGCCGTTCGAGCCAAGCAACCTGGCGCTGGCGCTGCCTCCGGCGATCGGCGGCTGGCGCAGGCGGTTTGAACTGGCCCGACTGGTGGCTGAAAACGAAGACCTGATCCAGCGGCGGCTCGATGCGGGCGCCGCTCTCGAACTCGCGGACGCGCTTGGGGCGTTCCTCGACGGTTGCCAGATAGAGGAGGTTGGCGATCCCGCTGCCGTCGAAGCGCTGGTGGAAGGCGACTTCGCCCGCCACTGGCAGGTATCGGCGCAATTTCTCAACCTGGCCCTTCGCGCATGGCCAGAGCGCCTGGCGCAACTGGGCCTGATCGATGTCGCAACCAGGCGGGTCGCGCTGCTGCGCGGGCTGGTCGCTACATGGAAGGAACGGCCGCCGGAGGCGGTATTGATCGCTGCCGGCTCGACGGGTTCCGCGCCGGCGACCGCCGCCCTGCTGGCGGCGATAGCGGCGACGCCAAGAGGCTGTGTGGTGCTCCCGGGGCTGGACAGGTCGCTGGCCGATGCGGCCTGGGACGAGGTCCTCGACGAGCATCCGCAAGGGGCGCTTCGGCGGTTGCTGGGCCGTGCCGGAGTGACGCGGGCGGCGGTGGTCGATTGGAATGCTGCCGCTGAGGCAGCATCGCGGGGACGCTGGCGGCGACGGATCTTGAGCGAGGCCTTGCGGCCGGCCGACCGCACTGCGGACTGGCTGGAAGAGATCGCCCAACTCAAGGCCGAAGGCGCGCAAGGTGGCGTCGACCCCATTGCCCAGGGACTCGAAGGGCTCACCCTGGTTACCGCCGCAACCCAGGAAGAACAGGCTACGGTGGCCGCCCTGCTGCTGCGCGAAGCCCTGGAGGTTCCTGGTCGGACGGCTGCCCTGATCACCCCGGACACTTCCCTGGCCCGCCGTGTCAGCGCCCGTCTGACGCGCTGGAATGTGATCGCCGATTCGTCGGCAGGGGAGCCGCTGGCGGCTTTCCCGATCGGCGCCCTGACAGCAATGGCTGCGCGCGCCGGCGTTGATGCTGTCGATCCGGTTACCTTGCTGGGTATCGTTAAGCACCCGCTTACCCGACTGGGGATGGCGCCCGAGGCGTTGGCCACCGCCCGCCGCCTTCTGGAGAGATACGCGCTGCGTGGACCTAGACCGAAGACCTGGGCGGATGTGCATGCGAGGCTGGCCGCCAGAGCGGAGCGCGCCGCCGCTGCGGGCTTGGCCACCGCCATCGACTTGGCCCGCCGTGCCGAGCGGGCGCTCGATGGCCTCGGCGTCCCGTACACCGGCGAAACGGCGACCCCGGCGGAAGCGGCGCGGGCCATTGCGCAGGTTTTGGAGACGCTTGCGGAGGGCCCTGACGGGGGAACTGGCGATCTTTGGGCCGGGCTGGCCGGGGAGTGCGCGGTCGAGATGCTGGCCGCGCTGATCGGCGAGAGCGAGGGGCTGCCCGCGGTCACCCGCGCCGGTTTCTACGAGCTCGTCGACCATCTGATGGCTGGCGCCTCGGTACGCTCGGGTTACAGCAGCCATCCGCGGCTTCGGATAATGGGCGTGCTCGAGGCGCGGCTGCTTCAGGCCGACCTGACGATCCTCGCCGGCCTCGAAGAGGGCGTCTGGCCGCAAGCGCCGACCATCGACCCTTTCCTTTCCCGGCCGATGCGAACCAGGCTCGGTCTGCCGTCTCAGGATCGCCGCATCGGCCTCTCGGCCCACGATTTCGCCCAGGCGGCGGCGGCGCCGAAGGTCGTCCTCTTGCACGCCGAGCGCCGGGATGGCGGTCCCGCAGTGGCTTCGCGCTGGCTTTGGCGTCTACGAACCCTCGCCAGGGGCGCCGGCGTCGCCTTGCCGGGACGCCCTGAAGTTCTCGCATGGGCGCGCGCGCTCGATGCGCCCCTCAGTCCGCCGCCCGATGTCCTCATGACGGCGCGCCGGCCCGCCCCGACGCCGCCCGTGAACGCCAGGCCTCGCAAGATGGCAGTGACCGGCGTGGAGCGCTGGGTGCGCGATCCTTATGCGGTCTATGCTCGCGATGTCCTTGGGCTGTTTCCCCTGGACAGGCCTGACGAGCCCGTCGAAGCCGCCGCCCGGGGATCAGCGATCCATGCGGCCCTCGAGCAGTTCGTCAAGACCCATCCCGAGACGCTGCCCGACGATGCCCACACCGTGTTCGCCGCCATGCTGATCGATGCGCTGGTTGCGGCGGGGATCGGCGAGGGGCGCATGAGCCGCGAACGTCACCTGGCCGCCAATCTGGCTCCCTGGGTCGTCGCTTTCGAAGGCCGCCGGCGGGTGGGCGCGAAAAAGCTCCACATCGAGCAGGTAGGGCAAATCGTCTTCGACGCGCCGGCCGGACCGTTTCAGCTGACCGCCAGGGCCGACCGGATCGAACAGCGAGACGGGCGCGCCGACATTCTCGATTTCAAGAGCGGCCAGGCGCCCAGCGCCAAGGTGGTGCGCGCTCACTTCGCCCCCCAATTGACGCTGACCGCGGCGATGCTGGCGCGCGGCGGGTTTGCGGACCTTGGCGAGACCCCGCCGGGGGAGCTGCTCTATGTACGCATCAATGGCGGCCGCCTGGCAGGCGAGGAGCTCCGACGCGGCGATGCTGGCGAGTCAGCGGTGCTGGCGGCCGCCGCCTTCGAAGGGCTGCGCCGCCGCGTAGAGGCCTTCGACCGTAAGGACACGCCCTACCTATCCTGGGCGGCGCCCCAGTTCATCGACCAATACGGCGGCGACTACGACCATCTGGCCAGGCTTTGGGAGTGGCATGTCATCGGCCACGGCGAACCGGGGGTCGCCGATTGACGCCTCGCCCCAACCCCCAGGTCGCTGCCTCCGATCCACGTGCATCGGTGTTCGTGGCCGCCAACGCGGGCGCAGGGAAGACTTCGACCCTGGTGAGGCGCGTGGCCCGCCTGTTGCTGGCCGGCGCGCGTCCCGAAACCATCCTTTGCGTCACCTACACGAAGGCCGCGGCGGCGGAGATGCAGCGGCGGCTCTTCGATCAGCTCGGCGGATGGGCGGTGATGGATGACGGGCCGCTGACCGCCGTCCTGGCAGGTATCGATGAGGATGGCCGCCCGCTTTCCGATGCCAGAGCCCTGTTTGCGCGCGCTCTGGAGACTCCCGGGGGGCTGAAAATCCAGACCATCCACGCCTTCTGCGATGGGCTGCTGCGGCGGTTTCCGCTGGAGGCGGGCGTGCGACCGGGATTTTCCGTTCTCGAGGACGTGGCGGCGGCCAGAATTTCGGCTGGGGCCCGCGAAAGTGTCGCGCGCTTGGCCCTGGAGGACGGCGACGGCCCGATCGGCGCGGCCTATGCGCACTTCTCGGTGGAGCTGGACTGGCGAAGCTTCAACGCCATGTTCGCCGTCTTCGAGGCCCGGCGCGCAGCCATAGAACGCTATGTCGAGGCGTGCGACAGTCGCGGCGGCTGCCTTGTCGACATTTGGCGCCGCTGTGGGTTCGCGGGGCCGACAACGCCCGAGACCATTGAGGCCGAAGCGGTCGGCAAGGTCCGATGGGGACAATGGCGGCGCGCGGCGCAGGCGTTGGCGAACAGCGAAGGGGCCACCGACCAGGGGCTCGGCGCTCAGATGTTGGCGGTGCTTAAGGGAGCGCCCTTCGCCGACGTGTGGGGCATCTTCTGCACCAAGAGTGGCTCACCCAAAGCAAGACTCGGCGGCGCCTCGATCGATCCGGCAATCCGGGATTGGCTCGCCAATGAGCAGGCCCGTCTTGCAGACGCCTGCGAGCTGCGCCGCGCGGCGATCGTGGCGCGAGACACTGGTCACGCCCTGGCCCTGGCTCGCGCCTATGGCGCCATCTATGAGGGCGCAAAGTCGGCGAGGGGCGAACTCGATTTTGGCGACCTTATCGCCGCGGCTCATCGCCTACTGACCGTCCAGGCCGACGCCGCCTGGGTGCTCTACAAGCTGGATGGGGGCCTCGACCACATCCTCCTCGATGAAGCGCAGGATACCGCGCCCGGCCAATGGACGGTGCTGCGCGCCATGGCCAGCGAGTTCTTTGCCGGGGCCGGCGCCCACCCCGGAACCCGAACGATGTTCGCAGTGGCCGACGAAAAGCAGTCGATCTTTTCGTTTCAGGGCGCAGCGCCTGAGCGCTTTGCGGTGGAGCGGCATGGGTTTCGCGAAATGGCCGTCGGGGCGGGTGCGCGGTTCGAGGAAGTTCCATTGCTCGAAAGCTGGCGCTCCAGGCCCGAGGTATTGGCTTTTGTCGACCAGGTGGCGCGTGACGAGGCTGTCCTGGCTGGCCTGCGACCCGCACGCGGCTCCAACGTCAAGCGCACGCCCATAGAACACAGGCCCCAACGGTCCCCCGGTGGCTGCGTCGAACTCTGGCCGCTCGAGGTCGGTGAGCCGGCGCTCGAACCGGATGCCTGGGACGCCCCGGTCGACCAGCCGAACCCTCAGAGCGCTTCGCGCAGGTTGGCCAACCGCATCGCTCGCTGTGTTACGGCCATGGTCGATCGGGGCGAAGGCGTCGGTGTCCGCGGGAGCGATGGCGTCCGCCCATGCGGGTTCGGCGATGTGCTGATCCTGGTCCGCCGTCGAAACGCGCTCTTTCACGAGATTATTCGCGCCCTGAAACGGGAAGGCGCCCCTGTGGGCGGCGCTGATCGGCTGAAGCTCTCCGACCACGTCGTTTTCGCAGATCTGATGGCGCTCGGCCGCTTCGCCCGTTTTCCCACCGACGATCTGAGCTTGGCGGCGCTTCTGCGCAGTCCGTTTTGCGACGTTACCGAGGAAGATCTGTTCGATCTCGCCTGGGAGCGCGGTGGCGCCCTGTGGACGGCGGTTCGCCGGCGTCGCGCCGAACGGCCGGCGTGGGAAGCTGCCGCCGCGTTCCTGGGTTGGGCGCAGACCGAGAGCGCCGCGCGCCCGCCCTTCGACTTTTTCAGCCGGGCGCTCAGTCGTCTCGATCCCTCGGGACGCTCGATGCGCCAGCGGATGCTGACCCGGCTTGGGGCCGAGGCCGAGGACGCCCTCGACGCGTTCCTCGCCCAGGCCCTCGGTGCGGAAGGCCGCGGCGTGCGCGATCTCGAGAGCTTTCTGGGCGAGATGGCCGGGACCGAGATTGAGGTTAAGCGTGAACAGGACGATGCGGGCGAAGGGCGAGGGCAGGTGCGCGTGATGACGGTGCACGGCGCCAAAGGCCTCGAAGCGCCGGTGGTCATTTTGCCCGACACCAGCAGCCGGGTGACAGACCAGGGCGGGCCGCTCCTGAATGCTGGCGACGGGGGTTTTCTCTGGGCCCCGCGCAAGGCCGACGATTGCGCCGCATCGGCAGAGGCGCGCGGTGAACGCGAACTCGCCGTCAGCCACGAGTCGGCGCGGCTGCTCTATGTGGCGATGACCAGGGCGCGGGACCGGTTGATCGTCTGCGGGCTTGGCCGCCTCGACAAGGACGGCGCGATCGCAGGCGGACCGTTGTTCGACGGCAGCTGGTACGACAGCATTCAGCGAGCGTTTGCAGTTCTGGAGTCCGACGCTTTCGCCCTCCAGGACGGGGGCGAAGGTCGGCGTTACGGCATCGATCCAGAACCCGCGGCAGCGGCCCCGGCCGGGGCAGATCAGATAATCGCCTTGCCGACCTGGGTCCGCGGGCTGGCCCCAGCCGAGACGCTTTCCACGCGGGCGACTTCGCCCTCGGCCGGGGCCGAAGTCGACAGGGGGCCATCGCCGTCCCCACTTGCCGCCGTCGGTGGTCTTGGCCGTTATAGACGCGGGGAGATAGTCCACGGACTGTTGCAGATCCTCCCTGACGTAGACCCAGACCGGCGGGGCGCCGCGGCGTCGAGGCTTCTTAATCAGCAGCGCGATCTCACAGAGGCACAGCGGGCCGAGATGGCCGGCGCCGCGATGGCGGTTCTCGAGGACGCTCGCTTCGCCGCTGTCTTTGGTCCGGGCTCAAAAGCCGAGGTGGCGATCGCGGGGGGCTCGGCCCGGTTGCCCCCTGGCATGGCTGTCTCCGGCCGCGTCGACCGGCTTCTGGTCGAGCCGGGTCGGGTGCTGGTGATCGACTTCAAGACCAACCGCCCGTCGCCAGCGCGGATCGAGGATGCCGACGAAGCGTATATCCGGCAGATGGCGTTCTACTGGGCGGTGCTGGGCGAAATCTTCCCTGACCGCCCAGTCGAAGCGGCGTTGGTGTGGACCGATGGACCAAAATTGATGGAAGTCCCCGAGGCCCGGATGGCCGCGGTGCTCGAAAGGCTCCGATAGGCAAGGAACGACGCCCGCCACGGCGATCACTGTGGACTTTGAGCCTGGCTGTCTCCGATCGCGACAAGACCGCCATGGCGCCCTACGGAAGCTGCCGCCCGCCTTAGAAAATCTTTTGGTCCGGCGCCGGTCCGTCCGGGCCAGATTGGTTGAAGCGGCTCGCAATCGGTTTACATGGCCTTTAGTCGAGTCGCGCGCGGCGCGGCCAGGAGGAGATCGCCGATGAGCACGGTTACGGTTACCGACGACAGTTTCGAGGCCGATGTGCTTAAATCGGCCGGCCCGGTGCTGGTGGATTTCTGGGCCGAATGGTGCGGACCCTGCAAGCAAATCGGCCCTGCCCTCGAACAGATTTCCGATGAACTTCAGGGTCAGGTGACCATCGCCAAGCTCAACATCGAAGAGAGCCCCGGCACCCCGTCCCGCTACGGCGTTCGCGGCATCCCAACGATGATGCTGTTCAAGGACGGGGCGATGACCTCGATGAAGGTCGGCGCCATGCCCAAGCAGAAGATCCTTGATTGGCTGGCAGAGACCGGCGTCAAGGTCGCCGCGTAGCGCGCCCTCCCGCCCCTCATGGGAGCGGCTTTCACGTCGGCCAGGTGTCCGGACTCATGGCCAGGACGTCCCCGACGAAATGCAGCGAGCCGCAGATCAGGATGTGCGGTGCCGCGCCAGGCGCTTTTAGGGCGTGGCGTACCGCGTCCAGGGCCGATGGGGCCGGTTCGGCATTGAGGCCGGCGGCGCGCGCGGCGCCGGCCAAAACATCCGCGGGAGTCGCATTGGCTGATTGAAATGGCGTGGTGAAGACCCGCGGGCGGAGTGCCGCGAAGGGCTCGAAGAAACCGTGTGCGTCCTTGCGTCCCAGCATGCCGACGATGAGGACGATGGGCCGGCCATCGGCAAGCGTCAGGCGCTGGCAGGCGGCCGCCAGCGCCCGGCCCGCGTGCGGGTTGTGGCCGCCATCCAGCCAAAGGTCGGCGCCGCGCGCGTCGGCGAGGGCGGCCAACGGTCCGCGCGCCAGTCTCTGAAAGCGGCCGGGCCACTTTGCGTGGCAAACGCCGTGCGCGATGGCGGCTTCGTCAATGCGTGAGTCACCCCAGGCAAGGATTGCGGCAGTGGCCAAGGCCGCATTGTCGAACTGGTGCGCGCCAAAAAGGTTGGGGGCCGGCAGATCGAGGAGACGATCCTCGAATTGCACGCTTAGCCGCCCGCGTTCCTCGTGACCGTCGAAGTCGCGGCCCATCAGCATCAGCGGCGCGCCCAAAGTTCTCGCCTGATCCTCGATCACTCCCTCTGCTTCCGGCGCCTGCCGGGCCGCGACGACCGGGCAGCGGGTCTTGATGATCCCGGCCTTTTCCCAGGCGATCTTGGCCAGCTCCGGGCCCAGCATCTCCAGATGATCGTAGTCGACCGGCGTGATGACGCTCACCGCTGGGCGACGAAAGACGTTTGTGGCGTCAAAGCGGCCGCCAAGGCCGACCTCTACCACGGTCAGGTCGGCCGGCGCCTTGGCGAAAGCGTGAAAGGCGAGCGCGGTGGTGATCTCGAAGAAGCTGATCGGCGCCCCGGCGTTGGCCGCTTCGACTTCGTCGATGCAGTCGGACATCTGGTCGTCGGAAATCAGCGTACCCGCCAAGCGGATCCGTTCAGCGAACCGCACCAGGTGGGGGGACACAAGGACATGCACCCTCAGTCCAGCGGCTTCAGCGATGGCGCGCAGATAGGCGGTGGTCGAGCCCTTGCCGTTGGTGCCGGCCACGTGAATGACCGGCCCGAGCCGATCCTGCGGCCTGCCAATCGCGTTCAGAAGTCGATCGATACGGTCGGTGGAAAGATCGATCAGCGAAGGGTGCAGGGCGCGCAGGCGGGCAATCACCGTGTCGGAAGCGCGCAGCGGATCGTAGTCGATCGGGGGATCGGGATCAGGCGGCGAGACGGGCGCGCCCCATCATCAAGATGCGCAGGATCGAGCCCAACACGGCCGGAAGCTCGTTGCGCGGGGTCACTTTGTCGACCATGCCCCGCTCGGCGAGGAACTCGGCCGTTTGAAAGCCCGGGGGTAGGGTTTCGCGGATTGTCTGCTCGATCACCCGGCGACCGGAAAAGCCGATCAGAGCGCCCGGCTCCGCCAGCTGGACATCGCCCAGCATTGCATAGGAGGCAGTGACGCCGCCGGTGGTCGGGTCGGTTAGCACGACGATGTATGGCAGTCGGGCGGCGCGCAAAGCCTGAATGGCCAAGGTCGTGCGGGCCATCTGCATCAGCGAAAGCGTGCCTTCCTGCATGCGTGCGCCGCCCGAGGCAGTGAATATTACCAGCGGCGCGGCGCGCTTGACCGCTTCGCGGGCGGCAGTGACGAAGGCCTCCCCCGCCGCCACACCCAGCGAGCCGCCCATGAACACAAAATCCTGGACCAGGACCACCGTCGTCGTGCCGCCGATTTCGCCGATGGCCGCAGCCATGGTGTCCACCTCGCCCGTCGCCTTGCGGGCCAGGACCAGGTTTTCGCGATAGGGCTTGCTGTAGGTGAACGACAGCGGATCGTCGGGGGAGCGGGGCAGAGCCAGATGCTTGCAGCGACCTGCGTCGAAAGTGTAGGCGAAGCGCAGGTGCGGGCGGATGCGCATGTGACGCCCGGAGGGGGTAACCCAGAGGGCCGATTCGAGATCCGGGCGATAGATCATTTCGCCGGTGTCCGGGCACTTGACCCACAGATTGTCGGGGGTGGACTCTCGCTTGGCGACAAGCTTGCGCACCCCTGGGGCAATTTTCGCCAGCCACCCGCCGCGCTCCCGACCGGCCGGGGGCGGAACGCGGATAGGCTTGGCTTTCTTGTCGTCGGTCAGGGCCATGGGTCCTAGTTTTCCATCCCGCCAAGCCTTGCGGCGTGGACAGCCTTAGCCAGGGCCCGGGCGGTTTCCACAACTTTCGAAACAGGATCACGGTTCTGTGCGACGGCCGATTCGATGGTTTCGACGAGGGCCGAGCCGACAACCACGCCATCGGCGATCCTGGCCACCTGCGCGGCGCGCTCTGGCGTGCGGATGCCAAAGCCGACGCAGACAGGAAGACGCGACGCCTCCCTGGCCCTGGTCACTGCGGGCCTGACCATTTCCGCATCCGCTTCCTTCGCGCCGGTTACGCCGGCCACCGCGACATAATAGACGAACCCGGACGCGCGGCGGGTGATGATCGCCAGACGGGCGTCGTCGGTGGTCGGCGTCGCCAGGCAGATCAGCGCCACCTCGCGTCCCCGCAAGGCCGCCGCCAGCGGCCCAGCCTCCTCGGGCGGACAGTCGACGACGATTAGGCCATCGACCCCCGCTGCGGCAGCGTCGGCGGCGAAGGCTTCCAGCCCATGCGTCAGCAGGGGGTTCAGATAACCCATCATCACCACCGGTGTCGTCTGGTCGAATTTTCGAAAGCTGCGCGCCAGCCCCAGCACGTCGGCCAGTGTCATGCCTGCGGCAAGGGCCCTTTGGCTGGCGCGTTGGATCGTCGGGCCTTCGGCCATCGGATCGCTGAAGGCGAAGCCCAGCTCGACGATGTCCACGCCGGCGCCAGGGAGGCCGCAGACCATGGCCAGCGAGGTTTTCGCATCGGGGTCCCCGGCGACCAGATATCCGACGAACGCGGCCCGGTTCTCGCTGGCCAGCGTCGCGAAGCACGCATCCAGCCTGCCAACGGTCAAATCGCGCGCCCCAGATGCGCGGCCACGGTGGCCAGATCCTTGTCGCCGCGACCGGATAGATTGACCACCAGGGCCCCTTCCGGGCCGATGTTCCTGGCGATCTCGTCCAGCCGGGCCAGGGCATGGGCCGACTCGAGCGCCGGGACGATGCCTTCGAGTCGTGCGCACAGTTGAAACGCGGCGACCGCCTCGGCGTCGGTCGCCGACAGGTAACTGACCCGGCCAGCCTCGTGCAGCCAGGCATGCTCGGGCCCGATGCCGGGATAATCGAGGCCGGCCGAAATCGAATGGGCTTCGAGGATCTGGCCTTCGCCATCCTGCAGCAGATAGCTCTTCATTCCGTGAAGCACGCCCGGCCTGCCGCCATTGATGGCGGCGGCGTTGCGCTGGGTCGCCATGCCGTCGCCGGCGGCCTCGACCCCGAACATCCGCACGTTTTCGTCCGCGAGGAACGGGTGGAAAAGACCCATGGCGTTGGAGCCGCCGCCGACGCAGGCCACAAGCGCGTCGGGGAGGCGCCCCTCGGCGGCGAGGAACTGGGCGCGGGTTTCTTCGCCGATCACCCGCTGAAAGTCCCGGACCATCATCGGATAGGGGTGCGGGCCGGCGACAGAGCCGATCAGGTAGTAGGTGTCTTCGACATTGCTCACCCAGTCGCGCATGGCCTCGTTCATGGCGTCCTTCAAGGTCGCTGCGCCGCTCGTCACCGGGCGAACCTCGGCGCCCAAAAGGTTCATTCGCAGCACATTGGGCGCCTGCCGCTCGACATCGAGCGCGCCCATGTAGACGACGCAGGGAAGTCCCATCAGGGCGCAAACCGTGGCCGTGGCGACGCCGTGCTGGCCGGCCCCGGTCTCGGCGATGATCCGGCTCTTGCCTATTCGGCGGGCCAGCAAAATCTGGCCCATGCAGTTGTTGATCTTGTGGGAGCCGGTGTGGTTGAGCTCCTCGCGTTTGAACCAGATTTTCGCGCCGCCGAAATGCAGGGTAAGGCGCGCGGCCAGGGTGAGCGGGCTTGGCCGACCCACATAGTCGGTAAGGTAGCCGCGCAGCTCGGCCTGGAAGGCCGGATCGGACTTGGCGGTCAGGTAGGCGGCCTCGAGCCCCAGGACCAGCGGCATCAGCGTCTCGGGTACGAACCGCCCACCGAACGCTCCGAAACGCCCGTCGGCGTCTGGAGCGGCGTTGTAGTCGTTGGCAAGGTGGGCAGACGGGGGCGGGTTCACTTCAGGCGCAGCGTAGGGGCTGATCAGGCGCGGCGAACCGCCTCAAGAAAGGCTTCGATGAGAACGGGGTCCTTTAGGCCGGGGCCACGCTCGACGCCAGAGGAAACGTCGACGATCGGCGCGCCGCTGGCCGCCACCGCGGCGGCGACGTTCCACGGATCGAGGCCTCCGGCCAGGAACCACGGCCGCGCGAACCGCTGGCCGCTGAGCA
>JAYTRF010000251.1:0-2467 GCA_043746375.1 Caulobacteraceae bacterium
CGCATGACGCCGTCGCAGGAGGGGCAGGGCCTCGTCTTTTCCTCGACCATTTCAAGCCTCCTTGAAGCTTGTGAGCAGAAACTTGCCTTCGTCATCGACTGTGAACTTCAGATAGAGCGTGCGTTGATCGACCACGGGTTTGTAACTGTCGTGCCACTGTTGCGGGTTGTGGTGAGCCGTGGCGCTCTTGTCGAAGTCGGCGGGGTATTGAAGCGCTTGGATCACCGCCACCACGGCCGCCGCATCCATCCCGAGCGCCGAGGCATCCCGAGTCGATACTTTGGTTCGGTTTAAGGCCGCCGGGCTCGCGAGCCCGGCCTTGATGGCGGCTAGGTCATGAGTGAGGCGGCGCTTTTCTGTCACGCCGACACAGTGCAACATAGATTGTTGCACGTCAAGTTTCAAGGCCGGCCCGTGCTCGATTGGAATGAATCCTCCAGATCGGGGCGGTTGGCCCCCGTGGCTTCAACATGACGGAGGTCTATTCCAAATTCGTGGCGGTGAAAGGTCAGATCGCTGGCGCAGCTAAAGGCGCAGAACACGGGGCTAGGAGGCCATGTCATCGAGACGTCCGTGGTTGTCCCGGCGGCGGGAAGCGCGGAGAGGGCGAAAAGAGTGGCGGCGAGCGCCCCCGCCGTTTGTGCCCGCGCCGTTCAGCGGTTTTCCGAAGAGACTGCTCTAGCTAAGCTAGCTGCTCGGGCCCTGGTACACCTCGCCGAAGCGATGCAGGATCGTCGGCGGCACAGCCATGTTCGCCTGCCTGTCAGTGCGCACACAGATGAGCGCGGGGCGGTCCGCGTCTCGTGCCTCGCGCAGCGCCGATTCCAGCGCCGCCATCGTGTCGGCGTAGAAGCCGGCGCATCCCAGGCCCTCGGCCACCCTGTCCCAGCGGACGTCACCCATCTCGGTCCCGAAGGTGCGACCCCAGATCGCCTGCTCGTTTGGGACCTCCATCGACCATGAACCTTCGGCGAAGACGACGACCGTGACCTTGGCCGCCTCGCGAACGGCGGATTGCAGCTCCATGCAGTGGAATCCCGCCGCGCCGTCGCCGGTGACACAGACGACCTCGCGCTCTGGACTGCCGAGCTTGGCGCCGATCGCCGAGGGTATGCCGATGCCCAGCATGCCGAGCTCCAGGATGTTGAGGTAGGAGCGGGCGCGCGTCGGCGGCAGCATGAAGTGCGCCCAAAGGCTGGTGAAGCCCCCGTCGGCAGCATAGATGGCCTCGCGCCCGAACACGCGCCCCACGGCCCGCATCACGTGCGCAGGGTGGAGGCCGGCCCGGTTCCAACCATCGGCGTCGGCGAACTGTTCCTTGCGCCAGAGAACCTCGATCTGGCGGTAACGCGCTAGGTCCCCCGCCGCATTCGGACGACTGGGGGTAGCGGCGAGGGCGGTGGCGAGTCCGGCCAGCGCGCTTCCCAACTCCGAGACGATGCCGAGGGCGAGCGGCCGCGAGACGCCGAGGTTGCGCGGATCGACATCGATCTGGATCAGCTTCTGGCCGGCGGGGTCGCCCCAATACTTGTCGTAGGGCGTATCGAGGTTGCCCAGCCGGGTGCCCAGGGCGAGCAGCACGTCAGCTTCGCGTCGCGCCGCATCGGCCCCGGCGCCGTAGCCGTACAGGTGGTTGAGGTGATCCTGCGGCGCCGCCGAGCGTCCGGCCATTGTGGTGATGATGGGGCAACCGAGGCGACCAGCGATCTCGATGGCCGCGCCGCCCGCGTCGGCGAAGTCCACCCCAGCCCCGGCGATGATGACCGGCCGCCTGGCTGCGGCGAGCACCGCGACCGCGGCTTCGATCTGCGCTGCGCCGGCCTGCGGAGCCGGGGGCCGGAACGGATCCCCGCCCGGGGCCAGCGCCGTCTCATCCTCGCCGGCCGCGTACATCACCGGTGCGGGTATCTCCAGCTGCACCGGGCCAGGCCTCCCCGCCCACATTTCCCTGAGCGCCATCCGCACGACCTCGGCGATCCGATCCCACGAGAGGATCGGACCGCCCCATTTCACGGCGGCGCGGAAGACGTCGAGCTGGTCTTGCCCCTGGAAGGTCGTCGGCGGTGAGGGATAGACGACACCCAGGCGGTGCTGGGCGGTGATCGCCACCACCGGCACGCCATGGTGCCGCGCGTTGATAACGCCCGGCAACAGGTTGGCGGAGCCGGGACCGGGATTGGTCACGGTGGCGGCGACCTGGCCGGTGGTTCGATACAGGCCCTCAGCCATGTAGACCGCCGCCGCTTCGTGCCGCACCGGCACGAAACGCATGCCATGGGCTTCGAGGGCCGCGAGGAAAGGATCGACCTCAGGCGAGGGCAGTCCGAACACGAACCGCACACCCCCCTGCGCCAAGCATTGCGCGAGTCGCTCACCGCCAGTCATCGTCACGCCGCACCTCCGTTTGCATCGCGAATTTAGCGCGAAGGGAGGGAAACGGCGACTACGCGCCTTGATGTGGCGCAAG
>JAYTRF010000252.1:0-1898 GCA_043746375.1 Caulobacteraceae bacterium
AGCGAGGCGAGGGCGCTCGCTTTGCTCGGCGAGGCGCTGGGCGCGCAGGGCCGCGGAGACGCCGCGGTGGAAGCCTTGCGGGCGGCGGTGGCGGGCGACCCGGCGGTGCCGCGCGCGTGGCAGGCGCTGGGCGATCAACTGACCTTGGCTGGCGATGCGGCGGGGGCCGACCAAGCCTATGCCGCGCATATTCGCGCCTCGGTGCACGATCCGGAACTGCTGAGTGCGGCGACGGCCCTTTGCGAGGGTCGCCTGGCGGTCGCCGAACGCAGTCTTAAGGCGTTTCTCAAGACCCGACCGACTGACGTCGCGGCGATCCGGATGCTGGCCGAGGTCGCCGCGCGGCTGGGCCGCTACGAGGACGCCGAGACGCTGCTGGCCCGTTGTCTCGACTTGGCTCCCAGCTTCGAGGCGGCGCGGCACAACTACGCCGTCGTGCTCTATCGGCAGAACAAGGCGAGCGGGACCATGGCGCAGGTCGAGACCCTGCTTGGCGCCGCGCCGGCCAACCCCAACTATCGCAACCTGAAAGCCGCCGCGCTGGGCCAGATCGGGGCCTATGGCGAAGCGATCGAAATCTATGAGGACCTGCTCGCGACGCACCCAGCGCAGCCGAAGGGCTGGATGAGCTATGGCCATGTGCTGAAGACGGTCGGGCGCACCGTCGAGGCGATCGCCGCCTACCGCAGAAGCCTGGCGTTGGCGCCCAACCTCGGAGAGGCTTGGTGGAGCCTGGCGAATCTCAAGACCCACCGGTTCACGTCGGCGGACGTGGCGGCGATGAACGCGGGCCTGGAGGCCGCCGAGATCACCCGGGAGGACCGGTTCCACCTGCATTTCGCGCTCGGCAAGGCGCGGGAGGACGACCGCGACTTCGCGGGCGCCTTCACCCATTTCCAGACCGGGAACAGCCTGCGCCGCGCCGATCTTGGGTGGGACGCGCGCGCGCATACCGAGTTGACCCAGCGGACGATGGCGACCTTCACCCAGGCGTTTTTCGATGAGAGGCGCGGCGTCGGCGCCGATGCGCCAGCGCCGATCTTTGTCGTCGGCCTGCCCCGTTCGGGCTCGACCCTGATCGAGCAGATCCTGGCCAGCCACTCGGCGGTCGAGGGGACCATGGAACTGCCGGACATCACCGCCATCGCCAAGATGCTGGGCGGGCGGCGCGGGATCGCGGATCGCTCGCTCTATCCGGAAATGTTGAAAGATCTGACGGCGGATGAGTTCCGCGTGCTGGGCGAGGACTATCTGGAACGCACCCAGGTTCACCGCAGGCTGGGCCGGCCCCATTTCATCGACAAGATGCCCAACAATTTCATGCACGTCGGGCTGATCTCCCTGATCCTGCCCAGGGCCACGATCATCGATGCGCGGCGCCATCCGATGGGTTGCGGCATGGCGAACTTCAAACAGCATTTCGCGCGGGGCCAGGCGTTCACCTATGACCTGGCCGATGTGGGCGCCTATTGGCGGGACTACGCTGCGTTGATGGCACACTTCGACCAGGTGCTGCCCGGCAGGATATACCGTGTTGTGCACGAGCGCCTGGTCGCCGACCCGGAGGCGGAAATTCGCCGGTTGCTCGACCATTGCAGACTACCCTTCGAGCCGAACTGCCTGAACTTTCACCAAACCGAGCGCGCGGTTCGCACCGCCAGTTCGGAGCAGGTGCGCCGACCGCTGACCGCCGAGGGCGTCGATGCCTGGCGCGCGTATGAGCAATGGCTGACGCCGATGCGCGCAGCGCTGGAGCGGCCGTTTCCCGAGGTGCATTGACCGCTTGACGGCCGCTGGCTGGCGTGGCCACAAGGCATGACGGACCGATGCTGGCCGGGGGGCTTTTTCAATGCACAAAATCCATCGCGCGGACGGGCTCGCGGCGTTGCGGCCGTTGG
>JAYTRF010000253.1:0-1808 GCA_043746375.1 Caulobacteraceae bacterium
CCGGGTTGGTCCATGCGATCATCAATGAAGCGCTGGACGGCCCGGTCAACTATGCCGCCCCCGACCCGGTGCGGAACGGCGAATTCACCCGCACCCTGGCGGCCGCCCTGCACCGGCCGGCGGTCATTCCGGCGGCCGCGCCGATCCTGCGAGCGCGGTTTGGCGAGATGGCGGACATCGCACTGCTCGCGAGCCAGCGGGTCTCGCCGGCGAAACTGCTCGCGAGCGGCTTCCGGTTCCAGTTTCCGGGGCTCGATGGCGCGTTGCGGCACCTGCTGGTGTCGTCCTGAGCGCGATCCGGTAGCTTCCACCGGTGCCCGACATCGCCCCCCGCGCCATCGTCCTGCTCTCTGGCGGCATGGACTCCGCCGTCTGTCTCGCGATCGCGCGGTCGCTGGGATTCGAGTGCCACGCCCTCTCGTTTCAATACGGCCAGCGTCACGCGTCGGAACTCGACGCCGCGCGCGCGGTGGCCGGGGCGATCGGCGTCGCCGAGCACCGGCTGGTGGACATCGACCTCCGGGCGTTCGGCGGTTCGGCGCTCACCGACGATATTGCCGTCCCGGCCGACCGCTCAGCCGACGAAATCGGCACCGACATTCCGGTCACCTACGTGCCGGCCCGCAACACGGTGTTCCTCAGTTATGCGCTGGCACACGCCGAGGTGATCAACGCCCGTGACATCTATATCGGCGTCAACACCATCGACTTCTCCGGCTATCCGGATTGCCGACCGTCGTTCCTCGCGGCATTCCAGGCGACCGCGCGCCTGGGGACCCGGCTCACCGATCTCACCATCCGCGCTCCCCTGCTTCGGCTGACCAAGTCGGAAATCATTGCCAGGGGAGCCGACCTCGGCGTCGATTTCGGCCTGACGCGCACCTGCTACGCGCCCGACGACGCCGGTCGCGCGTGCGGCCGCTGCGATGCCTGCCGGCTCCGGCTCACCGCGTTCGCCGGGCGGGGGCTGGTGGACCCCGCGCCCTACCGGACGCGGTAGCATGGCATACGCCGTCAAGGAGATCTTCTTCACCCTGCAAGGGGAAGGGCGCCAGGCCGGACGCCCGGCGGTGTTCTGCCGCTTCGCCGGATGCAACCTGTGGACGGGGCGCGAGGCGGACCGGCAGGCGGCGGTGTGCACCTTCTGCGATACCGACTTTGTCGGCGTGGATGGACCAGGCGGCGGCAAGTTCAGGACCGCGCAGGCGCTGGCCGCCGCCGTGACCTCGGCGTGGACCGGTCCGCTGGACGGACGCCTGGTGGTCTGCACCGGCGGCGAGCCCTTGTTGCAACTGGACCCAGCCCTGATCGAGGCCCTGCATGACGAAGGTTTCGCCGTCGCCGTCGAGACCAACGGCGTCCTGCCCGCCCCCGCCGGCATTGACTGGATCTGCGTCAGCCCCAAGGCGGACGCGCCTCTGGCGCAGATAAGCGGCCAGGAACTGAAGCTGGTCTATCCGCAAAAAGACGTCGATCCGGCGCGGTTTGTGGACCTCGATTTCGAGCGGTTTTTCCTGCAGCCGATGGACGGACCCGACCGCGCGGCGGCGACGGATGCGGCTGTCGCCTATTGCCTTGCCAACCCCGTTTGGCGTTTAAGTGTGCAAACGCACAAATATCTGGGCCTGCCATAGCGTCGGCCCTCAATCAAAAGCTTCATGACCCAGCCTATTTTCGAGATCACCAAGGCGGCGGCCTTCGACGCCGCTCATCGCCTGCCCGGCGGCCCCAAGGACGGCCCCTACACCCGCCTGCACGGCCACTCGTTCCGCGTGGAGGCGACTTTACGCGGCCCGGCCACGGCGCCG
>JAYTRF010000254.1:0-2363 GCA_043746375.1 Caulobacteraceae bacterium
AAGCGACTGCTCAACGACGCCGTCAACACCGGGCCCGTGGAAGGATTCATCCAGGAAACTCGCGAACAGGTCGCCCTGATCGGCAGGCCCAACCAGATCGAAGCGGTGATGGCCAATCTGCAGAAGCGCGCGCCCAACTTCGTCGATGTCGCGCCGGGCTCGGGGTCGCAGGCAACGTCCGCCGGGACCGCTCGCCCATAAGACAGGGCGCCAGGGTCGAGCGACCGGGCGGCGCCCAGGGCCCTGGCTTAGAATTTGGCGGTTGTGTTCGCTGCCCCTTGGCGGTGAAACTGCGACCGCGCAGCAAAAGAGACGCCCCATGGCTTACGTTCAGGATCGCATCGTCCACGACGCAGACTCGCACCTTATGGAGCTGCCGGGCTGCCTGGACCCGTGGTTCGATCCGGCGCTGAAGAGCGCCTTCCACGCCTTGCCCGCCTACCAGCACAAGCTTGGCCCGACCGGTTGGGACGAAAAGGCGCGTCGCCGACAGGCGGATCCAGCGTTTCGCGCCGGGGCGGTGGAAAACATCCTGTTGCGCAAGAATCAGGAGGCGCTCGGCGCCTTCACCCGCGAAGACCGTCCGGCGGCGATAGATGCGCTGGGTTTCGCCAGCCAGTTGGTGTTCACCACCTTTTGCCTGGGGAACTTCGGTCTCGACGAGGGACCGGACATCGCCCTCTGCTATGCGGCGGCCCAGGCGCACAACCGGATGATGACCGACTTCTGCAAGGTCGACCGGCGCCTCCTTGCCACGGCCTATGTCCCCCTCGTCGACTTCGACCGCGCCAGGACGGCCGCGGCCGAGGCCATCGCCCTTGGCGCCAAGGCGCTGCTGGTCCCTTCCCGTTGTCCCCCTGGCCATTCGCCCAGCCACGTGGCCCTCGATCCGGTCTGGGCGCAGGCGCAGGAGGCCGGCATTCCGATCCTCTTCCACGTCGGCGGAGAACAGAAACTCGCTCCGGATTACTTTGAAAACGGCCTGCCGCGCGTCAAGGACTTCCACGGCGGCGAGGAGAATTTCACCTCGGTGAGTTTCCTGGCCATCCCCGGATCGGTGATGCAGAGCCTGGGGGCGATGATCATCGACGGCGTTCTCGACCGGTTTCCACGGCTGAAGGTCGGCGCGATCGAACTTGGCGCGTCCTGGCTGCCCAGCTGGATGCGCTTCATGGACTCCGCCCACGCCGCCTTCTTCAAGAACGAGGACCGTTTGCACCGGCTGTCCGCGCCACCGAGCGAGATCGTTCGCCGCCAGGTGCGCGTGACCCCCTACCCGCACGAGGACAGCGGCTGGATCATCGCCAATAGCGGCCCGGAGATCTGCCTGTTCTCGTCCGACTTTCCCCACGTCGAAGGCGGTCGCAATCCGCTCAAGCGCTTCGGCGACTCCCTGGCGGGGCTGCCCGCGACGGTGATCGACCGCTTCTACCGGGAGAACTTCATCGACCTGATGGGCGAGGGCCTGGCCGCCGATCTGCGGCGGCCGGCCCACCTGGTGGCCGCCTGACCGACAGCGATCCAACCCCCGCGCAGCCGCCGATCCTTGGCCCACCACCGCCAGCCAGGGACCCGCGGGCCAGCCTGATCGCTCTGCGCAACGCGGTGGTTTTCATCGCCGTTGTCGTGGCTTTCGCGCTCGTGCGGTTCTTTAAGGATATTCTGACCCCCCTGGTGGTCGCGACCTTCCTCTTGCTGCTCATCGATGCGGTGTCGCGGGTCATGCAGCGGCGCCTGAAAAGAACTCCCGATTGGCTGCGAGCCGGCATCGCCGGAGCGATCATTCTGATCGGATTTAGCGCCATCGGCGGCCTCTTCGTGTTCGAGGGGCCGCGGTTCGCGGGCCATATCCGCGCACTGGCCCCCCGGCTGGACCTGGTGCTCGCGCGGGCGATGTCGCTGGCGGGAGCCGAACCGGTCACCGTCCGGCAGATGTTCCACGGCTCCGATCCCTCTCGGATGCTGGCGCGGGGTTTCGCAACGGCCAGAAGCCTGATCTCCTATTTCTTCCTGGTGATCATCTATTTCGGCTTCCTGGTCGCCTCGCGCACCGCATTCGGCAGGAAGATCAACCGCCTTTACGGTACGGGCGGCCAGCGCGACAGCGCCCGGCGCGTCCTGGCCAGCGTTCGCAACGCCGTCGAACAGTATGTACGACTGCAGACCCTCAAGGCGCTGATGATCGCATTCGCGGCCTGGGGGCTGATGGTGCTGATGGGGGTCGATGACGCACTGTTCGTCGCCTTCCTGGTCTTCCTCGCCGCCTACGTGCCAATCGTGGGGGCCATCGCCGGTTCTATCTTCCCCGGTCTGGTGGCGCTGGCTCAGTTCAGCGATCTGGCGAGGCCCGCGATCCTCGTCGG
>JAYTRF010000255.1:0-6713 GCA_043746375.1 Caulobacteraceae bacterium
CGAATCCGCACGGCCGACTGCGTGGTCGGCGGCTTTCGCTATGGCGCCAACAGCAAGCTGGTCGGCTCGCTGTTGCTCGGACTCTATAATGACAAGGGCCTCCTGGACCACGTCGGCTTCACCTCCGGCCTCTCCGGCGAGGCGCTGGAGCCCCTGACCCGTCGCCTCGAAAGCCTCGTCTCGCCGCCCGGCTTCACCGGCGATGCGCCGGGCGCCCCAAGCCGTTGGAGCAGCGAGCGATCGGTCCAGTGGCAGCCCTTGAAGCCCGAGCTGGTCGTGGAGGTGCGCTACGATCACGTCTCCGGCGGTCGCTTTCGTCACGGAACCGGGCTCGTCCGCTGGCGTTCCGACAAGGCGCCTAGCCAATGCACAATGGAGCAGATATCGCCCGCCATTGCACAGAGGCGGTAAGTCGCTTCGCCGCTGGTTTCGATTCCGGGGGCATCCCCTATCTGGCCATCCACCATCGCGCCTGAGATAACCCAACGACTGCCTAAGCGTCACCAAACTGCGGTAGGAAGGATTCATGGTTCGGAGACTTCCCGCCCCGCTGTGCATCGCCTGCGCATTGATGGCGTGGCCCGTCGCGGTCTGGGCCGAGGAGGCGCCGGCGCAGCCGGAGAGTTTTGCCGTCCACGGTCAGATGACTCTTATCGACCAGGGCAATCTGGCCTTCACCTCGCCTTACTCCGGCATCAACAGCCTTGGGCCGAAAGCCGAAGGGCGGGAAACCTTCGACATCACCCTGCTCATGGGACTACGGCCGTGGCGCGGGGCGGAAATCTGGATCAATCCGGAGTTCGATCAGGGGTTTGGCCTTTCAAACACCGAGGGCGTGGCCGGCTATCCCAACGGCGAGGGCGCCAAGGTCGGCGAGACCGACCCCTATTATCAGCTGCACCGGTTTTTCCTGCGCCAGACAATCGATCTATCGGGCGACACGGCCAAGGTCGACCCGGACCTCAATCAGCTGGGAGGCTCTCAGACGGCGAACCGGTTGGTCATCACGGTGGGCAAGTTCGCGGTCACGGACGTCTTCGACACCAACAAATTCGCCCACGATCCCAAGCACGACTTTCTCAATTGGGCCCTGATCGACACCGGCAGCTACGATTACGCGGCCGACGCGTGGGGTTACAGTTTCGGCGGCTCGGTCGAATGGTATCAGGGGGACTGGACGCTGCGGAGCGGCGTCTTCGATCTTTCCGTCGTGCCGAACGACAAGGTCCTGGATCGCAGCTTCGGCCAGTTCCAGCTCGAGGGCGAGATCGAGCGGCGCTTCAAGCTGGGCGGCCGAGACGGCGCGGTCAGGCTGACGGGTTTCCTGACCCGCGGCCGTCAGGGTCTGTTCAGGGACGCGATCGCCCTGGCGGAGGCGAACGGCGGCCCGCCATCCACGGCGGCGGTGAGAACGTACCGCAGCCGCGCAGGTCTCGGGGTCAACATCGAGCAGCAGCTTACCGGCGATCTCGGCGCGTTTGCCCGCGCCGGCGTCGCCGATGGCGCGGTCGAACCCTATGAGTATGCCGATATCGATCGCACTGTCGCGGCGGGCCTGTCGCTAAAGGGGACCCGCTGGGGCAGAGGCGGCGATACCCTGGCCGTGGCCGGGATTTTGAATGGCATCTCGGGGGTTCATCAGGCCTATCTGGCCGCTGGCGGGCTCGGCATCCTGGTCGGGGACGGGCGTCTTCCCCATCCCGGGCCCGAGCGGATCCTGGAGACCTATTACGATGCGGCGCTGAACAAATTCGTCAGCCTGACCTTCGATTATCAATTCGTCGACCACCCCGCCTATAACCGCGATCGCGGACCGGTATCGATCTTCGCCGCCCGCCTCCACGCGCAGTTCTGAGTTCGACCTTTTCTCCGCGAGATGGATGAAAGCGGGGCGTTCTAATGGAAGTTCAGCAGCGCCAAGGCAGCGAGACCGGCGAGGGCGCAGTAGATCGCGAACGGATCGAAACCCTTGACGTCGCGAACCTTGAACCAGCGCATCAGGGCAAAGGCGCTGATCAGCGCGGTCACGCCGGCGACCACGCCCGCCAAAATCGCTGCCGATCCGAAACCGCCGCCGTGATGGATCAGCTTGGGCGCCTCCAGGACCACGGCCCCCAGGATGATCGGCGTCGCGGTCAAGAACGAGAACCGCGCGGCAGCCTCGTGATCGAGGCCGCAAAGGTAGCCGCCGGCCATCGTGGCGCCTGAGCGCGACATCCCCGGCAACAGCGCCAGACATTGCCAAAAGCCGATGGCGATCGCATCACGCAAGCGCAGGTCCGTCAACGCGCGCTGGGTCGACCGCTTGACCCTCTCCGCGACGAACAGCATCACCCCATTGACGATCAAAAACACCGCAGCCAGGGACGGCGCCGCAAAGCCCCGCCGCAGCAGCTTCTCGAAGGCGAATCCGATGATCACGGCCGGTATGGTGGCGACGACCACTCTCCAGAACAGCCGCCTGTCCGCCGCCCCTGCAGGATCGCGAAAAAGGACGACGCCCTTGGCGAAGCTCAGCCAGTCCCGCCAGAAATAGAGCAGTAGCGCCATTGCGGTCCCGAGGTGCATGACCGCCAGGAATGGAAGGAATCCCGCCGCACTCTGATCTATCGACCAGTGCAGCAGAGCCGGTACGATGACCGCATGGCCAAGGCTGGAAATCGGAAAAAGCTCAGTGACGCCCTGGAGGATGGCCATCAGGATCGCCTGCAGCGTGGTCATGTGTAGCTTTCCGCGGCGGCGGCAGCGCCGCACTGTTGGGCGCCGTCATCCCACTAACGCGCGTGAGTCGTCCACCACTGGCCACCCGAAACATGCCCCAATGCTGGGGTCTGTGCTTTCCCGCCGCTCAGGCGTTAGACGAAGTGAACTGCGGTTGAAGACCTCTGCGGGAATGGGACGACCCGTCCGGCGAACAGCCTTTTGCATGCACCCGTTGGTGGACTCATGAATCATCTGACCGCCTTGATCGCCGGCTTGGTGCTGATGGTCATCGTCCTGCAGGACGCCTTTGAGGTGATGCTGCTGCCCAGGCGGGTAAAGCGGCGGTGGCGGCTGGTTCGACTATATTTTCGCGGTACCTGGGCCATCTGGTCGGCGCTGGCCAGGACCACACATACTACGTCCAGGCGCGAACGCTTTTTGAGCATCTACGGCCCAATGGCGATGATGTTCCTTTTCGGCCTCTGGGCGGGGACACTTATCGTCTCATTCGGGCTGATCGAATGGTCGGTGCAGGCGGCGCACGGCGGCCGGGTGATTTCCGACCTCGGCGAGCAGTTATACATGAGCGGGGTGACTTTTTTCACCCTCGGCTATGGCGATGTCGTGCCCCACACCGCCCTCGGGCGTGTCGTCGTGGTGTTCGAGGCTGGAACCGGCTTTGGCCTGATGGCCGTCGTCATCGGCTACCTGCCAGTGCTGTACCAACTTTTCTCCCGCCGCGAGGCCCATGTCATCCAACTCGACGGCCGCGCTGGTTCGCCCCCGACAGCCGTGGAAATTCTCAAGCGCCACGCGGAAAGCGGCGGCCTTGAGGATCTGGATGAACTTTTGCGCACCTGGGAGATCTGGGGCGCCGATCTTCTGGAAAGCCACCTCTCCTACCCGATGCTCGCCTATTATCGATCCCAGCATGACGACCAGTCGTGGCTGGGCGCACTCGCCGCAATCATGGACGTGTGCACGCTCGTTCTCATCGGCGTTGCCGATGTCAAACCGCTGCAGGCGCGGATGACCTTCGCCATGGCCCGCCACGTCGTTGTCGAAATGGCGAGGTCTCTTAACGTTTCGGTGTCGAAGTCACCGTCTCTCGACCGTATGGGCGAGGGGGGCATGGAGCCTATGCTGAGCGCGTTTGCCGATGCCAACCTGACCTGGAATGGCGGCAGCGAGGCCGAGGCGGTGCTGACCGGCGTGCGCGCCACCTACGAGCCCATGCTGCTGGCGCTTGCAGATTACCTGCTGATTTCGCTTCCCGGTTGGATCGCGCCCGAGGATCAGGTCGACCACTGGGAGCGGGGGCCGCGCGGGATCATCGCCCGGCGGCTGATCGGCGGTCTTGCGGACGGGTCGATATCCGAAGAAGCTTCGCGGCGTGATCGCAAGGCCCGGGACTGGATCGGCCGCGTGCGCAGGCCGCCTCGCGGGCCGCCGGCCCCGCCCCAAAGCTAGAACCGTTTTGAGGCTCCCACATAGAGCTGCGCCGCCGGGGTCGACCGATCGAGCCCCAGGTTGACCCCGCCGTCGAGCTGAAAGGTTGGAATTTTGCTGGGAATCCACGCCAGGCCCAGATCGAAGGACGCCTGGGTGACTGTCCCGGTCGGGTCGAGATTGACGTCGCTCCATAGTTCCACGGAGGCGGTCACTTCCTTGGACACCGCATGGCTGAAACTGACCAAGCCCGAAGTGTTGGCGTGGCGGCCATTATCGTCGGCGTTCCGAAGATCATCGACTTCCGGGTCGACAACCAGGGACCAGCCTTTCGGCAGATTGATCGATACCGGAACGATCACCCCGCCCTCGAGCGCGCCGTTGCCGATAATGTGGTCGGCTGTCGGCGCCTTGATGTAAGGCACGATCGCGATGGCGAGATTGCCGCTGTCATCGCCGAGGAGGTTCCACTTTACCCGCAAATAGAGGTCGCCCACGCCGCCGTGGCTTGTGCGAAGGCCGGTGGCGTGGTCGCGCACGGTGACGATCTCGTAGGGAGAGATGCTGGCTTCGACGTCGATGGAATTGGTCAGGCCCAGCTTCAACGTGGGATTGGTGATCAGGTAGGTATCGATGCTGGTCGGCCCGGCGGTGTCGATGGTGACGTTGAAGAGATCGGATTCGACCTGGAAGTGGCCGGCGTCGACCGTGCACGGACCCGTCGATTTGGTCGGCCGGTCGGTACATAGGGGCCGCAGATCGGCAACCGGCGTCGGATTGAAGACGGTGAAACCGCTTTTGTCGGGCGCGGAAGCAGGAGCCGGCGATCCCGCATCCTGAGCAAGCGCCCCGCCGCTTGCAAGGAAGGCTGTCAGTGCAGCCAAGGGCGCGACGAAAAGGCTGCGAGCCCGCATGAAACCCCCGATTATAAGGCGCAAAGCTGGAGTTCTGCGCTGGCCGAATAAGCCAGCGCGGGCTGGCACAGCACGACAGATTTATTTTGAAGTTGCGACCTTTTCCTCAACTAGCTTATGGATGTCCTGGGTGAGCGCGTTGTTTATCTTCAGAAGTTTGTGAAGATCGTTGCTGATCTCAAGCAACGCTTCCGCGTCCCTATAAGTCTGGAAAGCCTGTTTGTCCGAAGCCTCGGCGGCCACCTTCTGACCCACCATGATGATCGACAGCAGAACCAGCTGCAGGAAGGTCTGGGCAATCCAGGCCACCAGCGTTGCAGTGCCCCCCTTGATCGCTTCCGGCAAGCTGATCAGCGTAAGAATTGTGAAGGCATAGGCGCACCACATGGTGCCAACGATGTTGGTTATGTGGACTGCCAGCCATCCATTGAACCCGGTGTGCTCCCTGGCGACCGTCGAAACGCCGTCTTTCTTGCGGTGTTCGATGTGCGGATGGGGAATGTGGTCCATCGCCTGGTTTTGCAGCACGTCCGCCATCGTTTGCCCCGTCGTTCTCAGCTATGCGCTCGTTCAGCCAATTCGTGGCGAAACCACCTGATGAGACGCCCCTCGCACCGCACTTTTACCGCCAGCCTAGCTCGATTGTTCTGATTCGGCTTCAGTCCCCACCAGGACAGTCATAACCTAGGACTTCCAAGGAGAAAACCATGCGCGTCAGCGACGCCAAGCTCGCCGAGATCTGGGACAAGGGCTTCACCGTGGTCGAGGACTTTCTGGACCGGGACACCCTGGCTGCGGCGCGCGAAGCGATGTGGGACATCTATCCCCGGCCCGAGGACTATTTCGCCGATCCGGACAGCCATCCGCGCTATGCCCGAAGCCAGTTTCACGGCGTGAAGGTGTTTCCCTACCCGTCCTGGGATTTGAACCGGGTTGCGGTCTATCCAGACCTCGTGGATGCCGCCGAACGCTTCCTCAGCGCCAAGGACATCGAGATCTACAAGATCGAGATGTGGGCCAAGTACGCCGGGGCCATCGACTACGATCAGCCTCATCACCGCGATTTCGGCAACCACACGCTGGTGGTTCCACGCGCCGACGGCATGCGACCGCAGATGACCACCTTCATCCTCTTATCCGATGTCACCGAACTCGACGGGCCGACCAAGATCGTTCCGCTGGACCGAAGCGGCGACATCCCCACCTTTCCCAAGACAAAGGCGCTGGGCGACCATTTTGACCGGGAGGTCAGCATAACCGCGTCGGCCGGCAGCCTGATGATCTACAAGACCGACGTCCTGCATCGCGGCTCGGACTTCAAGGGCCCCGGACGCTCGCGATTCGCCATGCTGGTCGACTTCCAGCAGTGGGGCTGGCCATGGATGGGCAAGGTGAGCTGGCCCGATCATGCCGACCGCAAGGGCATGGCGCAGGCCATGGTCGAGATGACACCGCGCCAGCGCGACCTGTTCGGGTGGCCCCCCGTCGGCAGCGAATACTGGAACGCCCAGACCCTCGCCGATGTCGCCCTTCGCTATCCAGGCATCGATCTTTCGCCCTACGCTGCGTCAGCGGTCACGCCAGCTTGAAGACGCACAGCTTGTTACCGTCGAGATCGCGAAAATAGGCCCCATAGAAACCATCGCC
>JAYTRF010000256.1:0-30594 GCA_043746375.1 Caulobacteraceae bacterium
ATACCAATCGCCGCTGACGGTGACTCGCTGAGGATTCCCTTTAGCGCCGAACAATGATTCATCCTCCCACTTGCGGAGGAGGTTTCGATGTCGGCGATCCTGTTGCGTTCTGATTACGATGCGGTGAGCGTTCGCGCCTTGGCGAGGCGGGCCGAAGACGCCGACCAGGCGCGACGGCTGTTGGCGATCGCGGGGGTCTACGAGGGCATGTCGCGGGAGGATGCCGCCCGGCTGGCCGGAATGGACCGTCAGACGCTGCGGGACTGGGTTCATCGATTCAACGATGAAGGCGCGGATGGCTTGGTGAACCGGGCCGCGCCGGGCAACCCTCGTCGCTTGACGCCCGATCAGGAGGCCGAACTGGACGCCCTCGCCGAGGGCGGTCCGGCGTCGGCCGGGCTAGGCCACCTGGCGCGGTGGCGCTGCCTTGATCTGAAGGCGCTGATCGAGGAGCGCTGGGGCGTCGTCTACCACGAACGCACGGTTGGCAAGTTGCTGGACCGGCTGAACTTCTCTCACATCACCAGCCGTCCCAAGCACTACCGCCAGGACGAGGACGCCCTGGAGACATTTAAAAAACTTCCCAGCGACGATCGCGGCGATCAAAGCGGCGCAGCCTTCCGGCACACCCCTAGAGATCTGGTTCCAAGACGAGATGCGGGTCGGTCAGAAGACCCAGCGCACGCGCGTCTGGGCCAGAAGAGGGACGCGGCCCAGGCAGGTCGCCGACCTGCGCACCGGCTGCGCCTATCTGTTCGGCGCCATCTGTCCCGAGCGCCGAACCGGAGCGGCGGTCGTCATGCAGCGTGCCGACACCCAAGGGATGCAACATCACCTCGACGAGATCAGCCTCACCATCGCCCCGGGAGCCCACGCCGTCGTGGTGCTCGATCAGGCCGGCTGGCACACCACCGGCAAGCTGCGCACGCCGGCCAACCTCACCCTCCTGCCGCTCCCCGCCCGATCGCCCGAACTCAACCCCGCCGAGAACGTCTGGGAGTACCTCCGCCAGCGTTGGCTCTCCAACCACATCTTCGACGACTACGACCACATCCTCGACGCCGTATGCGACGCCTGGAACCGCCTCATCGCCGAACCCGACCGCATCGCATCCATCGGATTACGACCATGGGCCCTCAGTGGTCACACTTAAGGGCGGTTGGTATAAGTGCTCGATCGGCGCGGGGCGATCCCACAGGCGGGCCGGAGCGATCGGCGAAACTGCGGTGCGGCTGGACCGAAGGACATAGCGAATCTGGTAGGTAAGGAGCCGCCAGCTCAAAGGCTTGATGACAAAGTCCGTTGCCCCCGCTTCGAAGGCGCGGTCGATCGCCCCGACATCTTCGCGCCCCGTGGCCACGATAACCGGCAAATGGCGCCAAGTCTCGCTGGCGCGAAGTCGTTCGAGAACCTCGAAGCCGTCCATGCGCGGCATCTCGAGATCAAGCAGCATGATATCGGGCTTGAATGCCGCCATCGACTCGAGCGCTTCGACTCCATCGGCGGCCGTGGCGACGGTCGCGTGCTCGCTAGCCAGATTCACGCAGGCGAATTGACGCAGAATTGGGTCATCATCAACATAGATGATGCTCACCGAGCTCCCAAGAACATAGAAGAACATAGAAGAACTCTCTGTCGTTAACAGTTCTTTGCGACATGCTTACGCGAACCACCGAATCTCGGACGTTCGTTCATTAAGCCCAAAGTCATTAATCCCGCGTAACCCGTCCTCTCAACAGGACTGGGGACAAACGTGACTGTAGTGCCGGGCAGACCCCGCGAGCCGCGCGCCTCCATCGGGCGCAGATTGCGGCTCCTGGTGCTGGCCTCGGTCGGTTTGGCGGTGGCGCTGGTGACGGCGGCCTCGGCGTGGCGGGAGGGCCGTCGCGACGCCTCCTTGGCCATGGACCGGCTATCGAATACCGCGACCGTGCTCGCCTCCCTCAGCGGCGAGGCCGCCGCAAACGGCGATGCGCTGCGAGCGTTCGCGGCCCTGCGCTCCATCGGCATGATGGGCGATGTCGTCTACGCCCGCGTCGAACGGCCTGACGGGTCGCTCCTGGCCGAAACCGGCGCCGGAGTCCGACTGACCAGCGATGTTCACTCAGCCGATGGCCGCGAGCCGTTCAACCTTTCGCTATTGCGCTCCCGCAGCGCCGAAGTGTCGGCGCCCATCGTCTATGCGGGCCGCCCTGTCGGACGGGTCGTCCTCCTTGGCCGGCTGGAGGGTATCGCGCGAAGGCTGTTTTCGAGCCTGCTGGTCAGCCTGGGCGCCGCGCTGGCCGCGGGCCTCGCCGGTGTGGCGCTGGCTGAACGGCTTCAGAGGCGCATATCCGACCCAATCGCGGCTCTCACCGGCTCGATGGCGGAAATAGAGGCTAGCCATGACTTCGGCGGGTCTGTGGACGTCAATGCCGATGGCGAGATTGGTGACCTCGTGGCCGGATTCAACAGCATGCTGGGCGAGATCCGCGCCAGGGACGCGGCCATTGCCGCTCACCTCGACGGGCTTGAACTGACGATTGCCGAGCGCACCGCCGATCTTTCGGAGGCCAAGGAGGCAGCCGAAACCGCCAACAGCGCTAAAAGCGACTTTCTGGCCACGATGAGCCATGAAATTCGTACGCCGATGAACGGCATCATGGTCATGGCCGAATTGCTGGCCGCTGGCGAATTGCCACCCAAGCAACGCCGCTTTGCCGAAGTCATCGCTAACTCCGGGTCCAGTCTGCTGGCGATTATCAACGACATCCTGGACCTGTCAAAGATCGAGGCTGGCAAGCTGGAGTTCGAGGCGGCGCCGGTCGATCCCGGCTGTGTCGTCGAGGATGTCTGCAGCCTTTTCTGGGAGCGCGCGCGGTCCAAGCGCCTCGATCTCGCCGCCCACGTCGATCCGGCGACCCCCCGGCTGATCGAGGCTGACGCGGTGCGCCTGCGCCAGATCGTCAGCAATCTTGTCAACAATGCGATCAAGTTCACTGAGGTAGGCGGCGTTCTGGTACGACTCGGCTACGCCGCTGACGAGGGCCGGCTGTGGATATCGGTCAATGATACCGGGATCGGCATTCCGCCCGATAAGCTGGACGGGGTGTTCGGCGCCTTCACCCAGGCGGACCAGTCGACAACGCGCCGCTTCGGGGGCACCGGGCTCGGGCTGACGATCAGCAAGCGTCTCGTCGAGGGCATGGGAGGCGTGCTGAGGGTCACCAGCAAGGTGGGCAGGGGCTCCGCCTTTGCCTTTCACCTGCCCGCGAAAGTTATCGAGGGACCCCCCGATTGGCCGGCGTTGCCTCCCGGCGGCGCGGTCTGCGTGGACCTGGAGGGCGTAGCGACACGCGTCGCGGTGGTCGCCTATCTCAAGGCCTCAGGAGCCGCGATCATAGATCGCGCGGGAGCGGCGGACGACGCCGCGCTGGTTATGGCCGATCCGTCGGCTCTCACCGCCGGCCCCCGCGCGGCAACGCCCACGGCTTGTCTGGCCGAATATGGCGATTCCCTGCCCGAACAACTGCGGCGCGGCGGCTTGGTCGATCTGGTCATGGTCCAGCCTTTCCGGCGTCAGGATCTGGCCGCGTTGCTGAAGCAGGTTGTGGCCGGCAAGCCGATCGCAGACGCACTGGGAACGGCTGCGGCGGCCGGTGACCAACCCTTGCCGTCTTTCAAAGGCCGCCGCGTGCTCGTCGCCGACGACAGCGCGGTCAATCGGGAGGTTGCCCTCGAGGCCCTCTCTCGGCTGGGCGTGGAGGCGACGCTGGTCGTCGATGGCGTCGCGGCCGTCGACGCGGCGACGTCGGGGGCCGGGTTCGACGTCATCCTGATGGACGGCAGCATGCCGCGCATGGATGGCTATGAGGCGTGCGCCGAAATTCGCCGCCGGCAAGGCGAGGCCGGTGTCGCCCCCACCCCGATCATCGCGCTGACCGCGCACGTGGTCGGTGCAGGCGCCCAGGCTTGGCGCGAAGCCGGCATGGACGGGGTGCTCCACAAGCCCTTTACACTCCTGGCCCTCAGCACCACGCTTGCGCGGTTCGTGGAGCCGTCGACACACTCGGACGCGCGACCGTCGAGGGGGCAGGCGGTCGAAACCCACGCGGCGTCCGCCGCCTTGCCCCCCGCGCCAGCCTGTGGCCTCTTTGACGAAACGGTCACAGCAGAACTCGCGCGCATGGCCTCGTCGGGCCAGTCGAGCTTCGTGGGCCGTATCACCAGCCTCTATCGCGAGCATGCCCCGGCCGCCGCCCAGACGGTGGCCGATTGCGCCGCCGCCGAGGATGCCGCCGGAGTCGCCTCCGCGGCCCATGCCTTGAAGTCGATGAGTCTCAATATCGGGGCGCGCGCCGTCGCCGATCTCTGCGCAAGCCTGGAATCCGGCGCACGCGATGGCGTGATCGATGGCGACCGCATCGGCGCCCTCGCCCACACGTTGGGCGAGACGCTCGGGGCCTTGTCCCCTCAATACCCCCCAGCGGGCGAGAACGCGCCGGCGGCGGTGGACGCCGAAGAATCGATGGCGTCCGATCTTCGCGGAGCCATAGAGGGGGGCCAGTTCCCGCTGGTCTATCAGCCGCAATTCGATCGCGACGGCATCGCCGTGCTCGCCGTGGAGGCCCTGCTGCGGTGGCGGCGCATAGGGCACGGAGATGTCAGTCCGGCGGTATTCATTCCCGTAGCCGAACGTCAGGGTCTGATCGGCCCGATCACCGATTGGGTTCTTCAGACCGCCATGCGCGAGACTCGCGACCTGGGCGACCTGACGGTGAGCTTCAACGCCTCGCCCGCGGAGTTCGCCGATCCCGGCCTGGCTGACCGGCTGGCGACCCTCATCCGGCGGCACGACTTCGACCCATGCCGCCTGGAGATCGAGGTCACCGAAACCGCCGTGCTCGGCGACGAGGCAGTTGTCGCCGCCAATATGAACAGACTGCACGCCATGGGCCTGAAGATCGCGCTCGACGATTTCGGGGTCGGCTATTCAAGCCTCAATCACCTGCGGCTGTTTGCCTTCGACACGTTGAAGATCGACCGCGTGTTCGTCACCGAATGCGCTACTACCGTTCGGGCCGCGAGCCTGTTGCATGCGGTGATTTCCGTCGGCAGGGCCCTGGGCATGAAGGTCGTTGCAGAGGGCGTGGAAACCGAGGCTCAGCGGCGATTTTTGAAAATCGCCGGGGTCCATGCCATGCAGGGGTTCCTGCTTGCCGTCCCCGAACCGATTGCGGCCCTGGAGACTCGGCTCTCTCAGGCCGTCCCGTTCGCCGCGCGCGCCTGACTGTTCGGTTGGGCGGCGGACCTGAACGCAAGCCCGCATTCGCGCGTTCAGCCTCGACACGTCGGATGATAGGGAAAACTGCAAATGCGCGGACGACCCATGTGGCAAGGGCATCTGCGCCTATCGCTGGTCAGCTGTCCGGTGGCGCTCTACACGGCGACCGCGCGGGGCGGGGAGGTGCATTTCAACATGCTGCACAAGACCACGCACAACCGCATTCGCATGGTCCCCACCGACCCACAGACCGGGCCTGTCGACCGGGCCGACATCGTCAAGGGCTACGAGATCGAAAAGGATCGCTACGTCATCGTCACCAGCGAGGAGATCGATCAGGTCCGCCTGGAGAGCACGCGAACGATCGATATTGAGCGGTTTGTCCGCGCCTCGGAAATCGACCGGCTTTATTGGAACGAACCCTATTTTCTGATCCCCGACGGCACGCTGGCCCTTGAGGCCTACACGGTGATTCGCGAGGCGATGGTGCAGACCGACCGCATCGCGCTTGGGCGCGTGGTTATGCACACGCGGGAGCGTCTGCTGGCCATAGAACCGCGCGACCAGGGCTTGCTCGCCTATTCCCTGCGCTCCCATGATGAGGTGCGCGATCCCTCTACGGCATTCGACGACATCCCTAGCCACAAGGCCGACGCAAAGATGGTAGCGATCGCCGAGAAGATCATCGAGCAGCAGGAGGGACCCTTCGATCCGTCGCAGTTCACGGACCGCTACGAGGATGCCCTGCGGGCCCTGATCAAGGAAAAGGAAAAGGGCGCCGGCCGGAAGGTCACCGTCGAGGAGCCTGACGATACCAACGTCGTCGATTTGATGGAGACCTTGCGCCGGAGCCTTGGTCAAAAGACCGCCAAGACGAGCAAGGCGGGCCCCGCAAAGGCCTCTGCCAGGATACGCGCGGAGCGTTGAGATAAGCTTCTCGGGCCGGCCTGGAGGTCCCATACTCGCGCGGTGACGATTCACCGCCTGCCCGCCCAGATGATCAACCGCATCGCCGCCGGCGAGGTCGTCGAGCGGCCGGCGAGCGCCGTCAAGGAACTGGTGGAAAACGCCATCGACGCCGGTGCGACCCAGATCGAGGTTCAAGCGGACGGCGGCGGCCTGACCCGTATTCTGGTGGTCGATGACGGCGCCGGCATGGAGGGCGATCAACTGCCGCTGGCCGTCGAGCGTCACGCCACCTCCAAGCTGCGACCCAACTCCAGCGGCGACTATGACCTTCTACGTATCGCGACACTGGGATTCCGCGGCGAAGCGCTGCCCTCGATCGGCGCTGTCGCGCGCCTGGCCGTCGCTTCGCGGTCCGTTGGATCGGGCGAGGCCAGGGCCATTGCGGTGGAAGGCGGGCGGGTTGGCGAGGTGGGGCCATGCGCGTTCGCTGGCGCGCATGGCGCGCGCGTCGAGGTTCGCGACCTTTTCTTCGCCACGCCGGCGCGGCTGAAATTCATGAAATCTCAGCGCGCGGAAGCAATGGCCATCGCCGAGGAGGTCAAGCGCCAAGCCATGGCCGCGCCGACCGTCGCCTTCGCCCTGGACATGGACGGGCGCCGCACGCTGCGACTCCCCGCCGAAATCGCCGGACCGCAGGGCCGTCTGGCGCGGCTTTCGGCCATTCTCGGTTCCGATTTCGCCGACAACGCCCTGGTTATCGACGGAGAACGCGAGGGGGTTCGGCTGACCGGCTACGCGGGCGTGCCGACTTACAACCGCGGCAACGCGGCGCAGCAGTATCTGTTCGTCAATGGCCGGACGGTCCGCGACCGGCTTTTGCAGGGCGCCTTGCGGGCCGCCTACGCTGACTTCCTGGCCCGGGACCGGCACCCGGCCGCGGTGCTCTATCTCGAACTCGAGCCGACAGAGGTCGATGTCAACGTCCATCCGGCCAAGGCGGAGGTCAGGTTTCGCGATCCGGCCCTGGTTCGGGGCCTGATCGTCGGGGGTCTTCGCCACGCCCTGGCCGGGGCGGGCCACAGAGCCTCGACAACCGTCGCCGCCACCGCCCTCGGGCGATTTCAGTTTGGCGCATCAACCGGCTTTTCCGCGTGGCGGGCTGGCGGGTGGCCGAGCGCGGACTTTGACCTGCCGGGCCTTTCCGGTGTTTCGGCCCGGGCCGAACCGCCTTTCGCGCACGATGGAAAGGACGCGAACGCTCCAAACGCGCCGGTCGATCCCCTGGTCGATTTTCCATTGGGGGCGGCGCGCGCCCAAGTGCACGAGACGTTCATCGTCGCCCAGACCCGCGACGGGGTGGTGATCGTCGACCAGCATGCGGCCCACGAGCGCCTGGTCTATGAACAAATGAAAGCGCAGATGGCCTCCGGCGGCGTCGCCCGCCAGGCGCTGCTGTTGCCGCAGGTCGTCGACCTGGATGAGGCCGAGGCGGAACGCCTTTGCGGGGCTGCACCGGAACTGGCCTCCATGGGCCTGGTCATCGAGGGGTTCGGGGTCGGCGCTGTGCTGGTGCGCGAAGTCCCTGCACTCTTGGGCGACACCGACGTCCCGCGCCTGCTGCGAGACCTCGCCGACGATCTCGCCGAGACCGGAAAATCGCTTGTTCTGGAGGAGCGGCTGGCGGCGGTGTGCTCGTCGATGGCCTGCCATGGATCGGTGCGCGCCGGGCGCCGGTTGAGCGCTGCGGAAATGAACGCACTTCTGCGCCAGATGGAGGCCACGCCACATTCCGGTCAGTGCAATCATGGCCGACCGACCTATGTGGAGCTGAAGCTCGTCGATATCGAACGGCTGTTCGGCCGCCGATGATCACTCTGCGCGACGACGCCTTCCCAGCCGATGGGGCGCTCGGCGACCTGCTGGCCTCTGCCTGGCCGGCGTGGCGCGGACAGTCCTTCGTGAAAATCCTGGCCAGGAGTCTGGCGCATGTATGCGCCTTCGAAGGCGAGCATCTGGTCGGCTACGTCAACGTCGCCACCGACGGCGGCGTCCACGCTTTCATTTTGGATACCTGTGTTCATCCGGAGTTTCAGCGCCAAGGCCTGGGCGTTGGGCTCGTCAGAAGGGCGGCCGGGCTCGCTAGGGGCTGAGTGGCTGCATGTGGACTATGAAGCCCATCTCACCGGCTTCTATGCTGCCTGCGGCTTTACGCCAGCCGCGGGCGCGGCCTTGATCGACCTCACGCGCCTCGAAATTGAAGAAAGCTGACCCGGGCGCCACCCCAGGCGCGCGCGTCTAGCGTCACGAAGTGAGGGATGGTGAACGGGGATTCGCCCGCGCCCTGCTCGACCACCGCCAGCGCCCCTGCGGCCAGACGCCCACCGCTCGACAGGCCAGCGGTCGCCCGCTCTGCCAAGCCCTGGGCATAGGGCGGGTCGATCAGGACGAGGTCGAAGGGCGTCCCCGGCGGGAGCCTTGTTGCGTCGGCAAGCCGGACTGTCGCCTGCCCCCCCAAGCCCAGCGACAGGACATTGCGCGAAATCGCGGCGATAGCCGCCGGATCGCTGTCGATGAACAGGCACGATGCGGCGCCCCGGGAGAGCGCTTCGAAGCCGAGCGCCCCTGAACCGGCGAACAGATCCACCGCCCGGGCGCTCGCGAGCGGCATCGCCCATGGAGCGTGTTCGAGCACGTTGAACATCGCCTCGCGCACGCGGTCAGCGGTTGGCCGCGTCGAGTGTCCCTTTGGCGCCACAAGGGAACGACCACGAAGATGGCCGGCGACTATCCGCATGCGATTGTCCTTTGGAATTGACGCTCTGTGGCGGATGAACGGCGCAGGCAGGGCAGAGTCGAAGATGAGTGAGCAGGGGGTTGTGGCGGGACTGCGGAACTCGGCGTTTCTCGCCGGGTTGGGCGCGCGAGACAAGAGCCCATGGCGGATCGCGCTGACGGTCGCGGGCGGCCTGATCGCCGGCGCTATCGCGGCCCTGGCTGGGTTCATTCTGGCCTGGACGGTCTACATGATGCTGACCGGCTATTGGCGTGAGGGACTGGCCGGCCTGGGGCACGTCGCCGTGGCGCTCAAGGCGGCGGATGGAAAGGACCTGAAATCAGCCCTGCTGGTCATGGTCACGGCGGTAGCCACCAACGGGCCCTTTGCTCTGGCCTTCGTGGCCTTTGCCGCGATCCTCGCCGGCCACCGCTTTCGAACTTATGTTTCCCGCGCGCCGGCGGTGCGTTGGCGCCTCCTGGTCGCAGGCCTGGTGTTGTCGGTCATCGTTGTGGCTCCGGTGATGGCGGCAGATCGGCTGTTTTCACGGCAGGTCACCGTCACGCCGTTCCTCGCGGTTTCGCAGGGGCTGCCAGGCCGGGCGGCTTACGTCCTGGCAGCAATCGCACTGTTGATCCCGGCCGCTGCGGCGGAGGAGATCATCTTTCGCGGCTGGTTGTTGCGCCAGCTTGCCGCGTTCAGCCGCAATCCATTCGTTCTTATCGTGACGAGCGGGTTGCTTTTTTCCGTCGTCCACCTGCTGCCCGACCATTCGACCTTCTTGAGCTTCCTGTCGGACCTCGCCAGGAACATTGTCGCAAATCCAGGCGCCCTCCTCGACCGCACCCTGATGGGGGGCGGCTTCGCCTACATGACGTTGCGACTGGGAGGTATTGAGTTTTCCACTGGAGCCCATGCCGCCAACAACATACTCATCGTCTTGTTCATTGAACCCCTCACCCTGAAGACGGTGGCATCGGCTGGCGATCTTTCGATGGCGTCGCTCTTGGAGGATGTCGCCCTTGTGGTGGGCTATATCGTGATCACCGAAGCTGTCGTCCGCATCGCGCTGCTGCGGCGTTGGGCGGGGGTTCAGGCCGGGGAGATTTCCGGTCCGCTGGTCAGCGCGCCGCGCTTCAGCTGAAGCCGACGATCGGATACTCAGGCATAGGGAGGTCAATCGGTGACTACGGTAAGGGTGGAGCGGCGCGGCGGGGCGGCCGTAGTCTTTTACGCCAACCCGCCTCTCGGCACGATGACGGCTGCCGGTTCGGTGGAGATGCGCGATGCCGTGCGCCAGGCGGCAAGCGATCCCGCCGTGCGCTCGATCATCCTCACCGGGGGGCTCGAAGGGATCTTCGTGCGCCACTACGACGTCGGAGAACTGGCCACGGCCAGCGAGCGCATGAGTGGGGCGCCGGCCGCCCCGACAGCGGCGGCGACGGCTCCAGGCGCGCACGAAGGCGGCGCGTTCGCCGAGCTGGTCGATCTTCTGGCCGCGGCGCCCAAGCCGGTGATCGCGGCCATTAACGGCCTGTGCATGGGCGGGGGATTCGAGATCGCCCTGGCGTGTGACCTACGCCTAGCCTCCCACACGGTGACCGCCATCGGCCTGCCCGAGACCCGGGTCGGCATTTTTCCAGGCGGCGGGGGCACACAGCGACTGCCCAGGGTGATTGGCGAGGCTAAGGCCCTGGAGATGATCCTGCGGGGTCTTGTCGTCGATGGCCAGCGGGCCTTTGAGATCGGCTTGGTGCATGAGGTTGTCGCGGACGCCCTGGCGCGAGCCCTCGAAATCGCCGCGGAATTCGATCAGCGCGGCGCTGACGGGTTGGCTTTCGCCAAACGCCTCACCCGCGCTGCGCTGGACCGCCCCGTGGCGGTGGGCCTTTCGGACGAACGGCGAAGTTTCGCCGAGGTGATGACGAAGTCTTCCGCCCGTGAGGGGCTACGGTCCGCCCGGCCACCGGCGGCGATCCAGGACCTTTGAGGCGCTTCTTCGGCTTCGCCCAACCGGTTTTGTAAGCCGGCCGTTCCTTCGCTGCCGCCGGTGTAAATGCGATCCGAGAACCTCGCGGCTTTACGCGTTCGGGGCCTGACGACCCGGCGGAGAGAACAGGGACGAACTGAGCCCGCTCGCCCTTGGGCAAATTCCGCGGCGCAATCACACCTGACAGTTGTTCGCGAATGACCCGCGGGCCCACCTCCTCGACCGCCCCCTGTTCGAGCAACGCCAGAGCGAAAGGGCCGTAGGCCACGCGGATCAGGCGGTTGACCGTCAAACCCAGTGATTCCAAGACCCGCCGCACCTCGCGGTTCTTGCCTTCGGCAAGCGTCAGGGTGATCCACAAATTGGCGCCAGATGGACCTTCCCTGGCCCCGTCGAGCGTGGCCTCTATCGGCCCGTAGTGAACGCCCTCAACGGTTGTGCCCTGCCTCAGGCCGTTCAGACGCGCCTGATCGATGCGGCCGCGCGCCCTGGCGCGATAGCGGCGAACCCAGCCGCTGGACGGGAGTTCCAACGCCCGCGCCAAGCCGCCATCGTTGGTCAGCAGCAGCAGTCCCTCCGAGGTGATGTCGAGGCGACCGATGGAGATCAGCCGTGGCAGTCCCGGCGGCAGGGCTTCGAAGACCGTCCGTCGACCCTTGGGGTCTTTGTGGGTCGTCACCAGCCCCGGAGGTTTGTGATAGCGGAACAGGCGTGTCGGCTCGGCGTCGCCGACGACCGCCCCATCGACTGTAAGGATGTCGCCGCTGGCGACCTTGACCGCTGGCGTGGTCAGCAGTTGGCCGTTGAGCGCCACGCGTCCCGCTTCGATCAACCGTTCGATCTCCCGGCGTGACGCCACCCCGGCTCTGGCCAGCACCTTGGCGATTCGCTCACTTTGCGGAGCTAGGGCCTCTTGACCCGCGCTTAGCTGTCTCCTTGGGTGTTGAGAATGGCCGACCATGACCTCGCCACCATGCGCATCGCCCTTGAAGAGGCGCAAGGCGCCGCCCTGCGTGGCGAAGCGCCGATCGGCGCGGTAGTCGTCGATTCGGTTACCGGCGAGGTTGTCGCGAGGGCGGCCAACGCTCCGATCGGCAATTGCGATCCGACAGCTCACGCGGAAGTCCTGGCCCTGCGCGCGGCGGCGGCGGCCTGCGGCAACTATCGCCTGCCCGGCCTGACGCTGTTCGTGACCCTGGAGCCTTGCGCCATGTGCGCTGGCGCCATCAGCCACGCTCGTATAGGTCGCCTCGTCTTCGGGGCGACGGACGAGAAGGGCGGCGCCGTGGTCAGCGGCCCCCGCTTTTTTGAGCAAGCTACTTGCCATTGGCGGCCGCAGGTGAGGACAGGCGTGCTGGCGCAGGAAAGCGCAGCTCTCCTGCGGGCCTTCTTCGCGCTGCGCCGCGCTTGAGCCTTGCATTAGGCGGGTGGACGGTTGGATGATTGGCCATCGGCGCCGAGGGGCTGCACGAAGGAGAGCGACGCATGGGATTGCTTGACGGAAAGGTCGCCATCGTCACCGGCGGCGGCAACGGGCTTGGCGCGGCCTACTGCGAGCTCTTCGCCGCCGAGGGCGCGGCCGTGGTGGTCAATGACCTTGGCGGCGCGCGCGACGGAACCGGCGCGGACCTGTCGGCGGCGCAGAAGGTCGTCGATGAGATCAAAGCCTCCGGCGGAAGGGCGACGGCCAATGGCGACGACGTCTCCACCGTCGAGGGGGGACATAACATCGCCAGGACCGCGCTCGATGCGTTCGGCCGCATCGATATCCTCGTCAACAATGCGGGCATCCTGCGCGACAAGACGTTCGCCAATACGTCCGAGGCCGACTGGGACGCGGTGATCAAGGTGCACCTCAAGGGGGCTTATTGCGTCACTATGCCGGTGTGGAAGTGGATGAAGGAGAATGGCGGCGGCGTAATCGTGATGACCTCGTCGACCTCGGGACTTTACGGCAATTTCGGCCAGTCGAACTATGGCGCCGCCAAGGCGGGCCTCTATGGCCTGATGCGCGTGCTCTCCATCGAAGGACGCAAATACGGCATCCGCGTGTGGGGCCTCGCGCCGGGCGCTTTTACCCGGATGACGTCCGATCTTCCCGGCCGTCAGGGACGTGAGCCCGATCCGCTTTCGTTGCCGCAGGCCATTGCGCCGGGCGTGCTTTACATGGTCAGCGAACTATCCGGCGATCAAACGGGGAAAGTTCTCGGCGTCTCCTCACGCGGCGTGCGCGAGATCAAGATGTTGGCTGCGGAAGGCTTTTCGCCAACCGCTGCATGGACGGCGCAAGATGTCGCCGATCATGCGGGCCAGGTATTCTTTGCCGAGACCACGGCGCGCGCGCCGGCTTGACTTTGTGGCCACGCGGCCCGGACGGCCCTATCTGGAATCGTCATCGTCGCGTCTGAAAGCTTTCATGGGGACGACTTACTGATCGATAAAAAACGTGCTGAACGATTCTACACGAGGCTCAGGCGGCGGAACGCCCCTCATCGCAGAGCGCGCGCTCTGCTTCTTCAATGTAGCCGCGGGTCAGCGGCACTGCATCCACCCGCTTGCTAAGCTGCAGCTGAAAATTCATGTGTCCTCCGTGGCGGAAGCCCATCTCGGCCGCCGCCAGATAATACTCCCACATCCGGCAGAATCGCTCGTCGAACAGGGCCGCAGCCTCGTCGCGATTGGCCATGAATCGCAAGCGCCAGTGAGCCAGGGTGCTGGCATAATGCAGACGCAGGATTTCCATGTCGGTCACCCAAAGGCCCGCCCTCTCAACGGCCGGAAACACCTCGGACAAACTGGGCAGATGCGCGCCAGGAAAAATGTATTTCGTGGTCCACGGGTCCGTGGTGCTCGACGGTCCGGAACGGCCGATGGAATGGATCAGGGCGATGCCGTCGTCGGTTAGCAGGTCGGCGACCTTATTGAAGAAGGTCTGGTAGTTGGCTGGCCCGACGTGCTCGAACATGCCCACCGAAACGATGCGATCATAGGTTCCGGTCACATCGCGATAGTCGGTCAATTCGAAATGCGCCTTGCCGGCGAGGCCCATGGCATCAGCACGCGTTCTCGCTGTGGCAAGCTGCTCGGTGGACAAGGTGATGCCGTCGACGCGCACGTCGGCGGCCGCCGCCAGGGTAAGCGCCATGCCGCCCCAGCCGCAGCCTATGTCCAGGACACGTTGGCCAGGCTCTAGAAGCAGCTTCGCCGCTATGTGCCGCTTCTTCGCCGCCTGGGCCTCATCCAGACTTACGCCCGGCTCTTCAAACAGGGCGCACGAGTACTGGAGGTCGCGATCGAGGAACAGGCGGTAGAGATCGACGGATAGGTCGTAGTGGTGAGCCACGTTGCGGCGCGCGGCGCTGCGGGCGTTGCGCTGGCGCGTCTGGTCGAGCCACCAGCGCGTCATGGGGCTGGCCGGCCGCCGGTCGGGTCGCCGGCCGCCGTTCATGGACGCCAGTTCCAAGAGTTCGGCGATGGTTCCGAACTCGAATTCAAGGGCCCCAGCCATATAGGCCTCTCCCAAGGCGAGGCCGGGGCGCGCGGCAATCCGCCCGACGGTGGCCCTGTCCCTCAGGCGGACGACCACACGCGGTTCGCTTCCGTCGCCAAGCACCATCCGTCTGCCCCCGGGCATGACCACCTCGAGCGATCCCCGGTGAAAGACCGTCCTCAAATATGCTTCGAGCTTCATGGGCCTAACCGATAGTCCTGATCCATTCCTTGGCGTAAGCGAAAACGCGCCGCGACTTGACTCCGCTCCGGAGCCCCCCTATCTCCGCCTCGCTGGCACTCAATGGCCTCGGCTGCTAACGGCTGGAGGCGCTGGGTGTGCCGCATCCCAATCAACCGTAGGATTTACGGAGAGAAAATCCATGGCGTTTCGTCCGCTAGGCGACCGAGTTCTCGTCCGCCGCGTCGAAGAGGAAGAGAAGACCAAAGGGGGCATCATCATCCCCGACACTGCTAAGGAAAAACCCCAGGAAGGCAAGGTCATCGCCGTTGGACCAGGCGCCCGCGATGAAAACGGCAAGATTCATTCCCTGGATCTGAAGAGCGGTGATCGCATCCTGTTCGGCAAGTGGTCGGGCAGCGAAATCAAGCTCGAAGGCGAAGACCTCCTGATCATGAAGGAGAGCGACGTCCTGGGTGTGCTCGACTGATCTTGAGCTGAGCTCTGCCCATTCCCATTCAACCCGCACTTTGAAAGAGAGCCGAAACGATGGCTGCCAAAGACGTTTATTTTGCTTCCGACGCGCGCGACAGGATGCTGCGCGGCGTCAACATCCTGGCTAATGCGGTCAGGGTGACCCTGGGCCCCAAGGGCCGCAATGTGGTGATCGAAAAGTCATTCGGCGCCCCGCGATCAACCAAGGACGGCGTCACGGTCGCCAAGGAAATCGAACTGACCGACAGGTTCGAAAATCTCGGCGCCCAGCTGATCAGGGAGGTCGCCTCCAAGACTAATGACCAGGTCGGCGACGGCACCACGACGGCCACGGTCCTGGCCCAGTCGATCGTTACCGAAGGCCTGAAGTCGGTAGCCGCCGGCATGAACCCGATGGACCTCAAGCGCGGTGTCGACAAGGCGGTGATCAAGATCGTCGAGGAGATCAAGTCGAGCTCCAAGAAGGTAACCACCAATCAGGAAATCGCCCAGGTCGGCGCTAACAGCGCCAACGGCGACACCGAGATCGGCGACATGATCGCCAAGGCCATGGAAAAGGTCGGCAATGAAGGCGTGATCACGGTGGAAGAGGCCAAGAGCCTCGAAACCGAACTCGATGTCGTCGAGGGCATGCAGTTCGATCGCGGCTATCTGTCTCCCTACTTCATCACCAACGCCGAAAAGATGGAGGCGGTGCTCGAAGATCCGCTGGTGCTGATCTTCGAAAAGAAGCTCTCCTCGCTACAGCCGCTGCTGCCTGTGCTTGAAGCGGTCGTGCAGTCGGCCCGCCCGCTGCTGATTATCGCCGAGGACATCGAAGGCGAAGCTTTGGCCACCCTGGTCGTCAACAAATTGCGCGGCGGGTTGCGAGTCGCCGCAGTCAAGGCGCCTGGCTTCGGCGATCGCCGTAAGGCCATGCTCGAAGACATCGCCGTGCTCACCGGCGGTGAGATGATCAGCGAAGACCTCGGCATCAAGCTGGAGAACGTGACCATCGAAATGCTCGGCAAGGCCAAGAAGGTGTCGATCACCAAGGACGACACCACCATCGTCGATGGGGCTGGCGAGAAGACTGCGATCGAGGGCCGCATCGGCCAGATCAAGCGTCAGATCGAAGACACCACCAGCGACTACGACAAGGAAAAGCTGCAGGAGCGTCTGGCCAAGCTGGCTGGCGGGGTCGCGGTCATCCGGGTCGGCGGGGCAACCGAAGTTGAGGTCAAGGAAAAGAAGGACCGCGTTGATGACGCTCTCAACGCCACCCGCGCGGCGGTCGAGGAAGGGTTCGTCGCCGGCGGCGGCGTGGCGCTTCTGAAGGCCGGCAAGGTGCTCGATGGCTTCACCGGCGAGAACGCCGACCAAAACGCCGGCATTGCAATCGTGCGACGTGCGCTGCAATCCCCGATCCGCCAGATCGCCGAAAACGCCGGTGTCGAAGGCTCGATCGTAGTCGGCAAGGTGCTGGAAAATCCGTCGTCGACCTTCGGCTTCGACGCCCAGAAGGAAACCTACGGCGACATGGTCACCACCGGAGTCATCGAACCGGCTAAGGTTGTCCGCACGGCCCTTCAGGCTGCGGCGTCCGTCGCCGGCCTGATGATCACCACCGAAGCGGCAATCGTCGAAGCCCCCAAGAAGAGTGCGGGCGGCGGCGGCATGCCCGGCGGCGGCATGGGCGGCGGCATGGGCGACATGGACTTCTAGTCCACGCCCCAATTCGTTACCCAACGAGACCAGGGGGCGGAGCCGCAAGGCCCCGCCCCCTTTTCGCGACGCCCAAACGGGCACTCTGGTCGAACGGGCCGCGCGCCGAAACTACACGAGCGGCCCCGACCCTATTTTCCGGGTCGCCTCTTGGCCGCCGGAGCGGGACGAATGCGGCTGCCCGGGTTCGGAAACGCCGACAGCACCGATGTGTCGAGTAAACGGGTGACGGCGAGACCAAACAGACTTGAGCGGCTCATGCCGGTATCGGAGGCTACACGGTCGACCCGCTCAATGAGCGCCTTGGGCAAGTAGACATTCACGCGTTCCGATGGATTGGGCAACGTGGCCCCAAGGGCGAAGAACCCGATCATCTCGCATCCGGGCGGGATGGCGATCTCGGCCAGGGGAGTGGGCTCCGGCAGGACGCAGTCCAGTTCAGCCAAGCTTTGAATGCTGGAGGCCAAGGCGTCCTGAGCCTTGGCCATGGCTTCTTCCTGCGACTTTGCGGCGGCGATGCACCCCGGAAAGTCCGGGAACCAGACGCCAAAGACGCCCCTTGCCCCCCGCTCCAGAACCGCAGGATAGAACCTCTGCCCCATGGCTTTCCTTGAATTGCGAGTGTGTGATTTACCACATCGCAAGGCGGCGCGCCACCCGTCCCTATCGCCGACCCGCTCGCCGCCAGGGGTTGATAAACCAGCCGGCGAACCAACTGACCAAGCTAATGATGATTGCGGTTAGCATGGCGCCCCACAGGCCATGAATTGAGATGTCACGCAGAAACACTGTCACCATCCACACGGTCAGGCCGTTCACGACCAGAAGAAAAAGCCCAAGAGTGAGGACGGTCAGGGGTAAGGTCAGCAAGACAAGCACCGGGCGGACGAGGGCATTAACGATACCCAGAACTACCCCGGCGGCGAGTAGGCTACCAGGGCCGCCGACGTGGACGTCCGGAACGATGCGGGAGGCTACCCAAAAGCCGAGGGCGGCGGCGAAAGCGCGGAGAATGAAGCGGACCATCTGCGGCTGGCATCCTTCAAGCGTTGACGTTGACGTTCACGGAACGCGACCTTAGCCTGCGTCACCGACCAAAAAGCGAGGGCATCCTCATGCCGAGCGAACTTCGGCGCCCAGAGCGCACCTTCACCATCCGCCAACTGTGCCTGGAATTCAAATGCACGCCGCGCGCGCTTCGTTTTTACGAGGACAGGGGACTTCTGGCGCCTGCGCGGTCGGGGCTCAATCGCGTCTATTCTTATAAGGATCGCGCTCGGCTGCAGCTTATTCTGCGGGGCAAGCGTGTTGGCCTCTCGCTGGCCGAGATCCGCGAGATTCTCGAACTTTACGACAAGCAGGACGGCGGGGCGGCGCAGAACGCCAAGGCGCTCCGGAAATTTCGTGAGCGTATCGTCGCTCTCGAACGGCGCCGCGACGATATCGATCATGCGGTGGCCGAACTACGCGATGCCTGCACCAGCCTCGAAGAGCGCCTTGCCAGGGAACGGCCCGATCTGCTGCCGACGACGGAGGAGTACGATAGTCTTCTGCGTCCCCACCCTGGCCCTCGTCGCGACAATCTGGGGACTGGTCACGTCTGAGATGGGGCGGCCAGCCTAGGGACAGTTTGGAATGTCCACGCACGCGGCCACAGTCGATTGGGCGCTCGGAGACGGCGACTTTGCGCGCCGGCGTTACAGCCGCGCGCATACCTTAAGCTTTGGCGGGGGCCTGGCGGCGCCGGGCTCCCCTTCAGTCGAAATCGTGCCTCCGCCGTGGTCCAGGCCGGACGCGATCGACCCGGAGGCGGCCTTCACCGCATCACTGGCCGCCTGCCATATGCTCTGGTTCCTAGATTTCGCCGCCCGCGCCGGTCTTGTCGCCACGGCCTACCGTGACGAAGCGCAAGGCACGCTGAGCAAGAACGCCGCCGGCGCCATGGCCATGACCCGCGTCGTCCTGCGCCCGGCCGTCCAATTCGCCGGCGAACCCGTTCCCTCGCCCGACGAGGTCGCCGCTCTCCACCAAGCCGCCCACAAGGCATGTTTCATCGCCAATTCGGTCCTGACTGAGGTGGTAATCGAAAGTCAGCCATCCAGCAGCACGCCATAACGCTTGCTGAGAGGGCCTTGGGGTTGACCTTCATCGAGCCACGAGGCCGCCGCTGCGGCCAGCGTATCTGGTTGCTTGAGAGCGCATTCCCACACCGTCTCGACGCGCCAGCCGTTCGCTTCCAATGCAGCGCAAGCGGCGGCGTCGCGCCTGCGGTTTGAGGCCACCTTGGCGGTCCAGTAGCTGCGGTTGGCCTTGGGAACCCTGGCGCCCCTCGCGCAATCGTGGCCATGCCAGAAACAGCCATGAACGAAGATCGCCAGCCGCCGGCTGGCAAGGACAATGTCCGGCTTGCCGGGCAGGTCGGCTCGGTTGAGCCGATAGCGCCCGCCAAGAGACCAGATCAGCCGCCGTACGCGGAGTTCCGGTCCGGTGCCACGCCCCTTGACCGCGCGCATGACGTCCGACCGCTTCAGCGGTCCGAAGACATCGCTCACAGGCCCTCGAACAGGGCGGTCGAAAGGTATCGCTCGGCAAAACTGGGAATGATGGCGACGATCAGCTTGCCGGCCATTTCGTCGCGTGCGGCGACATCGAAGGCGGCCGCGAGCGCGGCGCCCGAGGAAATGCCCACCGGCAGACCCTCGACGGCGGCGCATTTCCTGGCCATGTCGAAGGCGTCCTCGTTTGAAACCAGAATGATCTCGTCCATCACCCCGCGGTCGAGGATCGCCGGCACGAACCCGCCGCCGATGCCTTGGATTTTATGAGGGCCAGGCTTGCCGCCGGAAAGCACCGGTGAGCCGGTCGGCTCGACCGCGATCATGCGAACCGAGGGCTTGCGGCTCTTCAGCACCTGACCGACGCCGGTGATCGTACCTCCCGTGCCAACGCCGGAAACAACGACGTCGACCTTGCCGGCGGTGTCGTTCCAAATTTCCTCAGCCGTCGATACTCGGTGGATGAGGGGATTGGCCGGATTTTCGAACTGCTGGGGCATCACCGAGCCTGGGATCTCACCCAGGAGTTCGCGCGCCCGGGCGACCGCCCCGGCCATGCCGCGTTCCGCCGCCGTCAGCTCCAGCCGCGCGCCCAGCAGGAGCAGCATCTTGCGGCGCTCTGTGGACATGCTCTCAGGCATCACCAGGATCAGTTTCAGACCCTTGGCGGCGGCGACAAAAGCCAGGGCGATGCCGGTGTTGCCGCTCGTCGGCTCGATGATCGTCGTTCCGACCTGGATCAGACCCTGCGCTTCCATGGCCTCGATCATCGACACCCCGATGCGATCCTTGACCGAACCCAAAGGGTTGAAGAACTCCAGCTTTGCGGTCACACGCCCCTTGGGCGTCAGCAACGCCGAAAGCCGCGGCAGGCCGACAAGCGGCGTGTCACCGATGGTATCGAGAATGGAATCGTAGATTCTGCCTCGCCCGGCGCGCCGGTGCTGCTCGGCATCATAGGTCTTGGCTGGCGGCGCATCCATGGCGGTCCCCATCGGCTTGCCGACAGTCTTAGTCGGTGAGGGCGCTTTTAAGAAGACGTTCGCTCGGCGGTCGACGCCGTCCGCCCGCCCAAAAGCAGGGGCTCGGTCGCCCGGCGGGAGCGTCAAGAAACGACGGGCGGCAAAGGGCTCTCCAGGCGCTGGTGGTGACTTGCGCTTGACGAGGCCACCGCGAAGGGGGGCAATTGTGATTCATGATCACTTCAGCTTGAGCGAAGGCGGAGAATGGAACGGGCCTACGATCTGGTGATCCGCGGCGGGCGTGTTTTCGACGGAAGCGGCGGCCCTGCCCGGGCCGCCGACATCGCCGTTGCGGGCGGGATCATCGCCGCAGTCGGCGAGGTCGCCGGTTCCGGGGTCGAGGAGATCGACGCACGAGACACGATCGTCACCCCCGGTTTCGTCGATATCCACACCCACTACGATGGTCAGGCGACCTGGGACGCCCGCATGCAGCCCTCGTCATGGCATGGGGTTAGCACGGTCGTGATGGGCAACTGCGGGGTCGGCTTCGCGCCGTGCAGGCCTGCCGACCACGACCGCCTCATCCGCCTTATGGAAGGCGTCGAGGACATTCCGTTTCCTGTGCTGAGCGAGGGCCTCGGCTGGAATTGGCAAAGCTATCCCGATTATCTCGACGCCCTCGAGCGGCGGGCATTCGATGTCGATATCGGCAGCCAGCTACCCCACGCGGCCCTAAGGGTCTTCGTGATGGGCGAACGCGGCGCCAACCGGGAACCCGCGACCGGCGCAGACATCGAGACGATGGCGGCGTTGGCGGAACGCGCCGTGTCGGCCGGAGCGCTCGGCTTTTCGACCTCGCGCACCCTCAACCACAGGACCAGCGACGGTCAGCCGACGCCGACCCTGACTGCGGCCGAAGACGAGCTGACCGGTATCGCCATGGGCCTCGCCGCAGCTGGCAAAGGCGTCTTGCAGGTAGTTTCCGACTTCGCCGACCCACAGGCCGAGTTCGCCATGCTGCGCCGCATTGTCGAAGCCTCTGGGCGACCGCTTTCATTCTCCCTGGTGCAGAGCCCCCTGCATCCGGAGGCCTACAAGCTGCTGCTGAACGCGCTCGAAGACGCTGTGGCTGCCGGGCTGCCGATGAAGGCGCAGGTCGCAGCGCGGCCGGTAGGGGTGCTGCTGGGGCTCGAGCTGACGGTCAATCCCTTCACCCACTATCCACTGTACAGGCAAATCGCCGCCTTGCCGCTCGCCCAACGCGTGGCCCGCCTCAGCGACCCTCAGTTTCGCGATCTTCTGTTCACGGGCGCCCCAGAAGGCGGCGTCCGCGGCATGGCCGGAGCCTGGGGCCGAATGCATCTGATGGGGGATAATCCAGACTATGAGCCGACCAAGGCGAGCACCGTAGCGGCCCAGGCGTCGTCGCGAGGCGCCTCGCCTGAAGCGGTTGCGCTCGATCACATGCTTTCGGCCAACGGGCGCGGCATGCTTTATGTGCCATTCCTCAACTACGCCGAGGGATCGCTCGACCCCGCCCGATTCATGCTTGACCATCCAGACACCGTGCCCGGCCTTTCGGATGGAGGAGCGCATGTCGGCATGATCTGCGATGGCAGTTTCCCCACCTCCATGATCACTCATTGGACGCGCGACCGCACCCGGGGCCCGAAGCTGGCGCTGGAAAAGGTTGTCTGCATGCAGACCCGCGACACCGCGCGCACCGTTGGGCTCAACGACCGCGGCGTGCTGGCCCCAGGCTACCGCGCCGACATCAATGTCATCGACTATGAGGGCCTGACGCTTTCGTCGCCCAGCGTCGCCTATGATCTGCCAGCTGGCGGGCGGCGGCTGATCCAGAGGGCCGATGGCTACGTTGCCAGCATCGTCGCTGGAAAGGTGACCTATCGCAACGGCCAGCCAACCCAGGCACTGCCGGGGCGCCTGGTGCGGGGCGCAAGGAACGCGCCCGTGGCCTGCGCGGCGCCACAGGCAGAAATTGGCGGGGCCCGAAGAGCGTTATGACACTCGAAGTTCTTGAAACCGCTTGTGAATGGCGCGCGGCCGCTGTCGCCGATCCCGCAAGCTGGACGATGGTGTTGGCGGGCAGCGAAATCGCCGAGATTGACGCCGCCATGGCGCACGCCAGGGCCAAGTCGTCCGATCTTCTCGACATTGCAAAGGCCGACTTCCCGCTGCCGACGCTGGCGGGCCGGCTGAAAGCCGCCCTGGCCGAACTGATGGATGGCCGCGGCTTTGTGCGGATCCGCGGCCTGCCGCGAGCGCGCTACAGCAACGGCGACCTGTGCCTGGCCTACTGGGGAATCGGCGCGCATCTGGGCAGCCCATGGCCGCAAAACCATCACGGACATCTGCTAGGCGACGTCACCGATCAGGGCAAAGCGCCGGACGACCCGACCGCGCGCGGTAACGAGCTGGGCCAGATCGGGCTGGAATTCCACTGCGACGGTTCCGATCTCGTCGGGCTCATGTGCCTGCAGACCAGCGCCTCCGGCGGCCTCTCGGCGGTGTGCAATTCGGTCGCCCTGCACAACACCCTCGTGCGCGAGCACCCCGACCTGGCGGCGGAGCTCTACAAACCGCAACCCTACGACTTGCGCGGTGAGCAGGCGCCGGGGCGCAGGGGCTGGTACGAAATTCCGGTATTCACGGCGCAGGGCGGGCGATTGTTCGTCCGCCTGATCGGCAGCTACATCCTGGCGTCGCAGCGTCACCCCGATGCGCCGAGACTGACCCCAAAGGCGCGTGAAGCGCTGGCCTGGATGCACGATCAGGCCGAGAGCGGCGCGTTCAGCGTTGAGATGGACTTCCAACCAGGCGACATGCAGTTCATCAACAACTATCATGTGCTCCATGGCCGATCGCCCTATTGCGACGACCCCGCCGCGGGCAAGGTTCGACACCTCAAGCGCCTGTGGTTGGAAACAGATACCCTGGATGATCGACCCAGCTATTTCCGCAACAGCTCCTCAGGCCACTGGGGAGAGAAGCGTGTGATCAGCCGGCTGGACGCAGTAAGCTAGGTCTGCTTGCCGGCAAATCGATCGGGCGCGCGCGATCAGCGCCTGGCTTTGCGGGCCGCATATTTGGCGTCGCGTTTGGCCTTCTGTTCGGCTTTAGTCAGGGCTTTTCGTTCCTTGCGCTCGCCGCGCTTGGCATCCAGCGCCGCCTGCTCCGCTTCGATAGTCGCCTGCCTGGCGGCTTCCTTGGCTGCCGCTCTTGCGGCGCGAACCGCGTCGAGTTCCGACGCGCGCTCAGCGGCTCGCGCCGCGCCGCGACTGTCGAACTCGGGATCAGTCACCATGGGTTTGGGCTTCAGTTTGGCCACCAGGGCCTTCTTGGCCTCCGCAGCCGCGCTCAGGCGGTCGGCGAAGCCGGTTTTCAACGGGTCCTTCATGGGTCCTTCGAAAGAGGTGGCTGTCTCGCGCCCCCCTCAAACCGCAATTCCGCCAACGAGGCAATGGCGTAGCGACCAACTGCGCCGGGGTGAACGCGACAGCGCCGTGGCGCCTCCTCCCGCAAGCCGCACCTTCGGGGCGATCGGCGAACGGCTCCGTCGACGATCGGCTCACAGCCTCCGCCCCGCCAAAGAGGCGGCGCCGCAATGCATGTTTTCGGGCCAATGACACTGCTCAAATCCGCCGCCCGCAAGGGCTTTCGCCTTGGTTGCGGCGCCGAACACCGCATGGTATCAGGCGCGCGGTTTGTCGCCGACGGGCTGAGCTTTCTAAGCCCCACGCCTGCGCCGATGCTTCGTGGCGCGCAAGCCTCCAAAAGGCCGGTTCTGGGCAGGCGCCCAGCCCTGGCGCGAACGGTTTACCGGACGGATTTTTCACGTGGCTGATGAGATCGGGGCGATGGACGTGGGCGCGCGCTACGCGCAGGCCCTGTTCGACTTGGCCCGGGAGACAGGCGCGCTGGATTCCGTCGAGGCGGATCTGATGACTCTGGCCCGGATGCGACAGGGGAGCGAAGATCTGCGCAAACTGATCGCGTCGCCGACCTTCACTGCTGAGCAGAAGGGGGCCGCGATTGCCGCCCTCGCCGCGCGCGCGGATTTCTCACCGACCAGCGCCAAGTTCCTCGGTCTGCTGGCCGTCAATCGCCGTCTGGGCGCGCTGCCGGCGATTGTCGCCGCCTTTAGTGGCCTGGCCGCCAAGTATCGCGGTCTTGTCGCCGCCCAGGTGACCACCGCGGTCGCCATGAGCGCCGAACAATCGGCCAAGCTCGCCGCGGCGTTGCGCGGAGCGCTCGGCAAGGACCCGCAGATCGAAGCCCAGGTCGATCCCGCGATCCTGGGTGGGATCCGGATTCGGGTCGGCTCGCGCTTGTATGACGCCTCGCTCAAATCAAAGCTCGATTCCCTGAAATTCGCCCTTAAGAGAGCCTGAAGACCAGCATGGATATCCGCGCCTCCGAAATATCCTCAATCCTCAAATCGCAGATCGCCAATTTCGGCGTCGAGGCCGATGTCTCCGACGTCGGGCAAGTGCTGAGCGTCGGCGACGGCATCGCGCGCGTGTTCGGCCTCGATCAGGTGCAAGCGGGCGAACTGGTCGAGTTCCCGTCAGCCGGAGTTAAGGGCATGGCCCTCAACCTCGAGCAGGACAACGTCGGGGTGGTCATCTTCGGCGCCGACGCTCAGATCGCAGAGGGCGATGAAGTTCGCCGTCTGGGGGAAATCGTCGACGTACCGGTTGGCAAGGGGCTGCTCGGCCGCGTGGTCAACCCGTTGGGGGAGCCGATCGACGGTAAGGGTCCGCTGACCGACATCGCCGAACAGCGGCGGGTCGATGTCAAGGCCCCGGGCATCATCCCGCGTCAGTCTGTGCATGAGCCGATGTATACCGGCCTGAAATGCATTGACGCCCTGACCGCCATCGGCCGCGGACAGCGCGAGCTGATCATCGGCGATCGCCAGACGGGCAAGACCGCCCTGGCCATCGACACCATTCTCAATCAGAAGGCAGTCAACGCTTCGGGAGACGAGGCGACCAAGCTCTATTGCGTATACGTGGCCATCGGCCAGAAGCGCTCGACAGTTGCGCAGATCGTCAACACTCTCGAAGAGCGCGGGGCCCTCGACTACACGATCGTCGTCGCGGCCACAGCTTCCGAACCTGCCCCGCTACAGTTTCTGGCGCCGTTTTCCGGCTGCGCCATGGGCGAATGGTTCCGCGACAACGGCATGCACGCGCTCATCGTGTACGACGATCTTTCCAAGCACGCCGTCGCCTATCGCCAGATGAGCCTGCTGCTTCGCCGGCCGCCCGGCCGCGAGGCCTATCCGGGCGACGTGTTCTACCTGCATTCACGTCTGCTGGAGCGCGCCTCGAAACTCAACGCCGATTTTGGCTCGGGATCGCTGACCGCCCTGCCGATAATCGAGACCCAGGCCAACGACATCTCGGCCTATATTCCGACCAATGTGATCTCGATCACCGATGGCCAGATATTCCTGGAAACGGACCTCTTCTTCCAGGGCATACGGCCGGCCATGAACATCGGCCTCTCGGTGTCCCGCGTCGGCGGCAACGCCCAGATCAAGGCCATGAAGCAGGCCGCGGGGCCGCTTAAGGGAGAGCTTGCCCAGTACCGCGAGATGGCGGCTTTCGCCAAGTTCGGGTCGGACCTCGATGTCTCGACCCAGCGCATGCTGGCGCGCGGCGCGCGACTGACCGAACTGTTGAAGCAGCCCCAGTATGCGCCGCTGTCCGTGGCCGAGCAGGTCTGCTCGCTCTACGCGGGAACGCGCGGCTATCTGGACGCGATCCCGGTCGCGGACGTTGGCCGTTTCGAGGAGGAGTTGCTCGCCCGCCTGCATGGGGATCATGCCGACCTGCTGGATGCGATTACCAGCCAAAAGACCTTGAACGACGAGCTCGAGGCTCGGCTGCGGGCTGTTCTCGATGCCTTCGCGAAGACGTTCGCCTAGACACGACGGCGGGCGCGCAAAAGCATCATGGCCACTTTGAAGGAACTGCGCAGCCGGATCACCAGCATGGCGTCGACGCAGAAGATCACCCGGGCTATGCAAATGGTCGCCGCCGCCAAGCTGCGGCGCGCCCGCGACAGCGCCGAGAACGCGCGACCCTATGCCGAGCGCATGGCCTTGGTGATAGCCAACCTGGCCGCCGCGGTCAGCGGGCCGGGCGCGCCGGCCCTGCTGGCGGGCACGGGCTCGGATCGGCGGGAACTGGTGGTCGTGGCGACCGCGGACCGCGGCCTCGCCGGAGGCTTCAACTCATCGATCGTCCGCACTGCCCGCGAGCATATCGGCCAGGCGATGGCCTCCGGCCGGCAGGTCTCGATCCTCACCGTCGGGCGCAAGGCGCGCGATCAGCTGCGCCGACTTTATGGCGAGCAGTCGATCGGGGCCCTCGAGGCCGGCAACAACCCGACCCTCGAAGGGGCCCAGGCGGTGGCCGACGCCATTTTGCAACGCTTCGAAGCCGGCGACGTCGACATCGTGACGCTGATCTACAACCGCTTTGTTTCCATGGTCAGCCAGGTTCCGACGGCCCGCAGGCTGATCCCGGCCCAAGCGCAGGACGGCGCGGCTACGGTCGACCTGAAAGGCGCGGCCTATGAGTACGAGCCTGACAGCGAGACGATCCTGGCCACCCTCCTGCCTCGCAACATCGCCGTGCAGATATTCTCGGCCATGCTCGAAAACCAGGCAGGGTTCTTCGCCGCCCAGATGGCGGCCATGGACAACGCCACCCGCAACGCCGGCGACATCATCGCCAACCTGACCCTGATCAAGAACCGATTCCGCCAGGCGCAGATCACCAAGGAGCTGATCGAGATCATCTCCGGGGCCGAAGCGCTTTAGACATTTTTAGAGGAAGCTTTAACCGCCATGGCCACGACGGCAGTGAAATCCCCATCCGCCAGCGAAACCAGGAACGCAGAGGAGCCCGGCAAAACCCCGCCGACGCCCGCGGGCGTCGCGACGGGCAAGGTGGTGCAGGTGATCGGCGCGGTGGTCGACGTGGAGTTCGAGGGTCACTTGCCGGCGATCCTGTCGGCTCTGGAGACGACCAACGCCGACCAGCGCACGGGGGCCCCAGTGCGGCTAGTCCTTGAAGTGGCACAGCATCTTGGCGAAAATACCGTGCGCACGATCGCCATGGACGCCACCGAAGGGCTGACCCGCGGTCATCCGGTCGTCGATACCGGCGGTCCGATCATGGTGCCGGTGGGACTGGGCACGCTGGGCCGGATCATGAATGTCATCGGCGAGCCCGTCGATGACGCCGGTCCCATTCCCCACAGCCATCGCGCCAGTATTCACCGTGAGGCGCCGGCCTTCGCCGACCAGCGCACTTCCGCCGAGATGCTGGTCACCGGAATCAAGGTCATCGACCTGCTCTGCCCCTACACCAAAGGCGGCAAGATCGGACTTCTCGGAGGCGCGGGCGTCGGCAAAACAGTGACCATGCAGGAACTGATCAACAACATCGCCCTGAAGTACGGCGGCTATTCGGTGCTCGCAGGCGTCGGCGAACGCAGCCGTGAAGGCAATGACATGTACTACGAAATGATCGACTCGAAGGTGAACGTCGATCCGCGCAAGAACGACGGTTCAACGGAAGGTTCACGCTGCTCGCTGGTCTACGGACAGATGAATGAGCCGCCCGGCGCCCGGGCCCGCGTCGCGCTAACCGGCCTCACCCAGGCCGAGTATTTCCGCGATGAGGAGGGAAAGGATGTGTTGCTGTTCATCGACAACATATTCCGTTTCACCCAGGCCGGCTCGGAGATGTCGGCGCTGCTTGGCCGTATTCCGTCGGCAGTGGGCTACCAGCCGACCCTGGCCACGGAGATGGGCAATCTGCAGGAGCGGATCACCTCGACCAATAAGGGCTCCATCACCTCGGTGCAGGCGATATTCGTGCCTGCCGACGACCTCACCGACCCGGCCCCCGCGACCTCTTTCGCCCACCTCGACGCCACCACCAATCTCAACCGAGACATCGCCGCAGAGGGCATCTTTCCTGCCGTCGACCCCCTGGACTCGACGTCCCGCATTCTCGATCCCCTGGTGGTCGGCGAAGAACATTATCGCGTCGCCCGCCGCGTTCAAGAAATCCTGCAGCAATACAAGGCATTGAAGGATATCATCGCCATCCTGGGCATGGACGAGCTTTCCGAAGAGGACAAGCTGACCGTGGCCAGGGCGCGAAAGCTGCGCCAGTTCCTTTCCCAGCCGATGTTCGTGGCCGAGGCCTTCACCAATCTTCCGGGAGTCTTCGTGCCGCTGGAAGACACCATCCGGTCGTTCAGGGCGGTTTGCGACGGAGAATACGATCACCTGCCGGAGTCGGCCTTCCGGATGGTCGGGGCCATCGAAGACGTGGTCGCCAAGGCCGAGCAGATGGCCGGGGAGGCCTGAAGCTTGGCCGACAAACTCCACTTTTCGCTGGTCTCCCCGGAGCGGGAACTGTTCAGGGGTGATGTCGATCAGGTCGACGCCTCAGGGACCGAGGGCGACTTCGGGGTCCTGGCCGGCCACGCGCCGTTCATGACCACGCTGAAGGAAGGTTCGGTGCGGGTAATCAACGATGGCGCGGTCCGTATCTTCGACGTCCAAGGCGGCTTTGCCGACGTCACCCCCGCTGGACTGACCATCTTGGCCGAGCATGCCACCGAAGGGGCTTGACGGGTCCCACGCGGGCCGGGCCAAGTGCCGATCGAAAACGCATCAACCCCCGCCTTTGGAAGACCGAAAGCCATGCGCCTCGTCCTGATAAGTCTGGTTGGCGCCGCGGGCCTTGCGAGCGGCGCCATGGCCCAGACGGCCGATCCTCAGGCACCGACCCCAGCGTCCACCGCCGTTCCCGCGCCGGCTACGGCGCAGCCCGCGCCACCGCCGCCGATCAGCGCGCCCGCGCCCGGCGCCGGCCCGGCAACCGAACCCCCCGCCCCGGTCCCCGCGCCTCCGCCAGCGCCACCCACAGATCCCACCGCGATCGCTGCCCTCAGCACCCTGGAACGGGTGTGCCTCCCCAGCGCCAGCGGCGGCGATCTCGCCCAACTCGCCAAGGCTGAGGGCTTTCGCAAATCCGGCGACAATTTCGTTATGAAAGGGCGCGACTTCCAGCTCACGGTGCTGTCATCGGTCGGCAACCCTACCCAGTGCCACGTCGACATCATCCATCCGGTCGACATCGAGGCGCCGGCCCGGCCGATTGTCCTGGCCCTTCACGATTGGGCCGCCGTCGAACGGGACTGGTCGGTCTACCGCAACGACAAGAGCGTGATCGGCGGATCGGAGTTCACCACCCGCTCGTGGGAGCATTCGGGGGATGGCAAGAGCGAGGGCCTCGTCCTCACCACCATTCGCAGGGCCGACGGGTCGCCGATGAAGGGCAAGTCGGACACCTCTGAGATGATCTACAGCATCACCAAGACGGCGCCGGGACCCTGACTATCCCCAACCTGTCGCTGAGCGACGCGGCCGGACTGGTCGGCGTCGCGATGATGCTGGGGGCCTACGGGGCGGCGCAGTTGCGCCGGCTGGATCCGATCAAGGCGCCATCGCTCTTGATCAATCTGATCGGCGCCTGCCTGGTGATGGCCTCTCTGATCCGGAACTTCAATCTCTCGGCCTTCCTGATGGAAGCCGCCTGGGCCCTTGTAGCGGCTATGGGACTAGTCCGCGTGGCCATCAAGGCACGGCGGCAAAGGGCCTGAAGGCCTTTACGACCTCGCGGTAGACCTCGCGCTTGAAGGGGATGACGGTCTCAAGCGCCTCGTCAATGCCGGACCACCGCCAGGCGTCAAATTCGACATCTTCATGCCCGGCCAAATCAATCTCGCTGTCCCGGCCGGTGAACCGAAAGGCGAACCAGATCTGCTTCTGGCCCGTCCACCCGCGCGCGCTTTTGCCCCTCTTGTGACCGGGGGGAAAGGCGTACGCGAGCCAACCCTTCGTTCGCCCGAGCAAGGCGAAAGAGGTTACCCCGGTCTCCTCGCGCAGCTCGCGCCGGGCCGCCTCAAGCGGCGTTTCGCCCGCATCGATCCCGCCTTGGGGAAACTGCCAGTTGTACGGAGCCGGCGCGCCCGCGCGACGGCCGAGCCAAACGCTTCCGTCCGCTCTGATCAGGACTACCCCGACGTTCGGCCGAAACTTCGAAAGGTCCACCTAGCGCGTCCGACGGTTAAGTTGGTGCATAGCCGTCATATTGGAAGTAGTTGGCGCATTCTTCTGGGGTAAAGGCGTCGAGGACCAGTCCGATTTTGT